>CAYSZJ010000015.1:0-50035 GCA_964435435.1 uncultured archaeon | reverse complement strand
CTAAAAATAATACTCTATCAGGATAACGATGCGTTAATCCTTCAACAGGAGAATCAATATCTTCACTTAGTGGATCTTCAAGGTCACCAATATATCTCTCTAACTCGTAATTTGTTGGAATTGCCTGTTTTCTAATAGGATCATAAGGATCATCGGGATCGATTAAAGATAAGTAATAGGGCGTAATCGCCATTCTATATTCTTGTAAGATTCTAGGATCGTCTTCTTCTTTAGTTAATGTGATATATTTTTTGAGTTCTTCTAAAGTTGTTATCCTATTTTTAACTTGCCAGCGCCAATCATTCCAATCCTCATCGCTTACATGTCCAAATAATTCTTTTTGCCTATTAACTTTCATGATTATTCTCTATAATTTTTTTCTTTAACTCAACAATTTATTTAACATATTTTTCTTCAAATATTTTTCGTAATTTTTCAGATTTTCGAACTAGATCTAAAGCAATCTGCGCATGATTTTTAGCATATCCGCAACCAATCAACATTTTAATATCTTTACCAATTCCTTCTGCTCCTAATGCTGCTTTTGTAAATTCTGTCGCCATAGAAAAGAAATAAACAATTCCCTCATCCTTCACTGGAAGTATGCTGGACATTTCAGTATTGGGTATACTTAAACAATTTATCGATATATCTACTTCTTTTCCATCATTTACTTCAAGAACTTTATTTAACACATCTAAAGGATTGAGTACATCTGCAATTATAACTTCATGGCAAAATTCTGTACTTTTAAGAAAATCTGCTTGTTTTTCATTTCTTGCTTGTCCAATGACTTTACCATCATCTCCAACTAAGTTTTTGGCCATTAAAGAGCACATCAACCCAGATTTTCCTGTGGCTCCTAAGACTATAACAGTATTTCCAGGTTTAACTAAATTTTTTACCTGAGCTGGAGCGCCTGCTACATCAAGAATTGCTAATGCTAATGTATGTTCCATGTCCTCAGGAAGCTTTGCATATATCCCACTTTCAAAAAGAATCGCTTTTCCCTCAATTTCAACTCTATCTATATCAGGGTGAATATTTAGAATTCTATCAATTCGTAATGGTGTAAGGGAAAGTGAAACTAATGTAGCAATTTTATCACCAATGTTTAAGTCAATTTTACCTTTCAAAGCGTCTCCAATTTTCTCTACGTTTCCTATTAACATTCCACCTGAACCAGTCACTGGATTTTGCATTTTGCCTTTATCATTTACAATTTCCAATATTTTTTTCTTTATATTTTCAATATTTCCATTTGCTTCTTCTTTAAGTTGGTTAAAGCTAGCAGAATCAATATTTAAATAATCTACGTCTATTAAAATTTCATTATCAAATATTTCCACATCATTTGAAATCCTTAATGCTGGCTGTGGAAGAGTCCCCTTAGGTTCAATAACTCTATGAGTTCCATATTTATTACCTTTTCTTATTCTACTCACCTTGAATTTCTTAATATTCTTATTTTAATCTTAATATTTTCCTTGCCTCATCTGGAGATGCTATTTCTCTTCCTAATTCATTTGCTATTCTTACAACTTTTTCGACAAGTTCTCCATTAGATTTTGCTAAAACTCCTTTAGATAAATAAATATTGTCTTCAAAACCTACTCTAGCATGTCCACCCATTATTATGGATAGTGTAACCATAGGAAACTCGTGTTTACCTATAGCACAAACTGTAAATGTGGAATTTTTTGGAATACTATTCTTAAGAAACTCTAAATCGCGAGATGTTGCAGTAATTCCTCCGATAACCCCTAATACGAAATTAAAATGCATAGGATCTTTAATATATCCTTTTTCATGTAATCTCAATGCCATGTCAACCATACCCTTATCAAAACACTCCAACTCATATTTTATTCCACGTTTGTTCATTTCTTCAGCAAAATAAATTATAGTTTTTTCTGTATTTATAAAAATTTCATCTCCGCCAAAATTCATCGTTCCACAATCCAAAGTTGCCATCTCAGGAGGAGGATCTAAATATATGGGTTGTAACCGTTCATCATTAATCATTCCGACTGCGCCCCCAGTTGAGGGTTGGATAATAACATGGGGACATCTATTTTTTATTTCTTCTATACATGCTCTAAATCGTTCCTTATTTTGGGTAGGTGTTCCATCATCTTCTCTAACATGCAAATGAATTATACTAGCCCCAGCATCATAAGCAAATTTTGCTTCTTTTCCTATTTCTTCAACAGTATATGGAATATTTGGATTATTCTCCTTTGTAACTTCTGCTCCACATATTGCGGCAGTGATAATCAATTTTTCCATAAAAGATCCTTAATATTGTTAAAATAAATTGAAAAATTTAAATTAAAAACCATACAGTGAAATATTGGATAAAGAAAGTCATATAATTTTCAAAATCCAATGTATATTTTCATCTAATTTTAACTTCACTTTTTTATCCCTGATTTTCAATCAATGGGAGTATTTCTTCTCTAGCTAACATAGCTCCATATTGAAGTGCTGCTTGAATATGTTCCTTTTTTAATGAAGGATAATTTTCTAATATTTCAACATCTGACATTCCTTCCGCTAAGCAATCTAAAATTATTGAAACAAATACTCTAGTACCTTTAATACAAGCTTTCCCATGACATATTTTTGGATCAAATGTGATATATTCTTTCCAGACCATTAAATTCACTATGATAATATACAATATTTTTTATAAGTATTTAGGAAAAAGAATATTTTAAATTTTAAAATTATAAGAAAAAATTCTAATTTAAAGAGATTATAATAATTTTTTAGTTTCTTTTAATGATTCTCGTATCATTTCTGCGGCATAATCTAAATCTTTATTTGTATGACGATAACAAATATATCCATGATGGAATGGTTGAAGAAAGACTTTACGTCGAATCAATTGTGTATAAAATTCCTCTCTCAATTTCCTCTATCTATTTTTTTATTTCTTTAATACTTACTCTAAATTTTCCTTTAATTTATGTAGGAGTCTGATCAACTTCTCTAATATGTAAATGAATTATACTAACTCCAACATTTTATGTAGATTATGCTTCTTTTCCTATTTCTTCAATGCTATAAGTTACATTTGTTTTTTACTCTTTGGTTACTTCAGCTCCACAGATTGCTGCAGTTATTATAAGTTTTTCCATATAATAATCACATATTATATCTTTGTTTATCTTTTAGGACTACACAGGTGCCATTTGCTCTGCATACGATTATTGGAATTTCCAAAAAATCTGCTGCTGACTCGTTAATATCTGGTTTTAGGGTAATAACTTTTCTCGCTTCAAATATCATTTTCCTAGAAGTATTTCCAATTTCAATAATTTCTCCCTCAGCTTCGATAAAATCTCCAGCATAAACAGGAGCTAAGAAATCTATTTTGTCATATGCTTTAAACAATCCTTCATCACCGTCATTCCTAATTAAAAGTTCGGTAGCCACATCTCCAAATAATTCGAGAATTTTTGCACCATCTACTAAATTCCCTCCATAATGAGCATCATTTTGGCTCATTCTAATTCTAATTAGCGCTTTCATAATAAATCTTATTTGGACTTGTTATTATAAAAAATTTATTATTGTTATGTGTAAAACCTGCAATACATTAAGAAGGGCTCCAAGTATTAATTCTAAAGATTTTAAATGAATTAAATACAAAATTCTGATATTCTAAAAGAAAAAATAAAAAAAATAAGAATTTTAACTTTATTCTGGTACTTGAAGTATTTCTGAAGATTTCTGTTCTAACTTTGTATCTACAAATTTTAAAATTTCTGAACCAAAGATATTTGAAAGAATCGTATTCATCTCCTTACCCCCAAGATAACCCCTACAACTTTGCTGAAGCGTATGAAGATGGTCACCTAATTTTACTTCTACTTCTTTTATATAATTAGTAACTTTGTCTTCCAGCGATGGTGAGGGTGTCTCATTTAGTAGAAATACTATTTTAAATTCTTTATTAGTAAAGAAACCTCCAGTTAAATGACCTTCACTGAATTTTATTGATACAATTTCGCCTACCTTCAATTCTTGACTGGCAATAAGATCTAAGGCAGTTAAAAATCCAGAAAATATAGTATTATCAATTTCTTCTGAGGAAAAATTCAATTCATAGATATCTGCCCCGCTTTCTCGATGTTGAATGAGCAATTTTTGAATATTATCTATATCAGGATCAATTATAAACGGTTTTGTCAAGAAATTATAAATGTCTTCTGTTGAATTCTTTAAAATTTTAATTAATTTTTTTGGTTTATAGCCATATTCAGGTCCAGTCGGTTCTTCCCAGCTAGGATCGTTAGTCAATTCTGAAGCAGCTCTACCACTATTTTTCATGATACCTACCTGTGCTCCAAATACAATCGCAACATGAAATTCAAAAGCAGCAATATTTCCTCCATTGATTCCAATAAGTTTAATTTTACTTGGTTCAATTCCTGATTTCATTAAATCATACCAATAATGCAACGGTTCCAAGATGCTAAAATCTTTCCCTTCTGTAATATGGATTGCAGAATATCTTTTGTCTAATTCTACATGAGCGGGTATATGACTTGGTATATACCCCACAGTTCTAATATTATTTGGAAATTTTTTTTGAATGTGTCCTACTATCTTACTAATACCAGATTTTGTCCCTCCTGAGATAATGGTGCATTTAAAATCGTTAAAAGCTTCAATTAGATTATTCCTTATAGCATCTAGGCTTCTTTCTATACGTTCATCAGTTCCTCCAGCTATAATTACAATAGAATCATTAAAATCTTTTTCTTTTTGTTCAAAATCAGCATCTAATTTGAGAATAGTCTCTTCTATAAGTTTATCAGTTTTTTCTTCAAGATTCGGATGGAAAAATATTCCTAGCAGTAATAATTGTTTTACAGTTTTTATTCCTTCTAACTTATTTTGAACAATCATTAGGTTATTTAAAGTATTTAGTGTGGTTTCAATCATCCAAATATTTGGGCTAAATCTTATTCCTTTTAAATAATTGTCTAACGCTAAATGCAAGTTTCCTAAAAATAAATTGAATAAACCTACATCAAAGTAAGCCCAAGGCATATCTACCATAACTTCTATTTGCCTTGACCTTCTTTCAATCGCTTTTTTAATCATATCATGATTTTTTTCGATATGAAGTAAATTTCCTGTTTGTTGAATATTTAATACTAAATAATTCCCTAATGGATAAGGATCACCAGGATTGACTTTTAACGCTTGTTTATAGCATTCTAAGGCTTTATCATAATTTTTTTGGTCTTTATAGGTCCCCCCTAAAGATGCCCAAGCATCAAAATCAAGAGGATTCCTCTGAACTGCTTTCTTTAAGTAAGACTGTCCTTTTAAGTAACTTGCCCCGCTTGGCTCTTTTTTATATTTTATATGATGTGAAGTTCCAAGATCTCGCAACACATTAGCAATTTCTACGGCAGGGGCTTGTTTAAATTTAGGATTATTAATTATCGCATTTAAAATCTCTATACTTTTATCCATATCATTAATTGTCATTGCTAATTTTGCAATTCTGTATCCAATTTCGTAATTTTCCTTATCTGCTTCATAAACCATTTCTAATCTTTCTATTTCTGCTTTGATCTTCTCATTAGACATATATGCGCCATATATAGATTCATAATCTTGCATTTTTTTCATAATATTATCCAAAGCATTATCTTCAATTGTCAATAATGATTTTACTCGACTCAATTCTTGGTCATACGCTCTAGGTACTTTAAATTTGTATTTTTTAAAGATTTGATCTTGATTTGCAACCCAGCCCTGACTAAGGTAAGTGCGAACTTGTATTTCTGCTTTTAAATTTAAAATTTCATCAGGAATTTTCAAATCTAGTCGCTCATAAAGGCTTAAACTTGGAATAAGTTGGACAATATAAGTGCGATAATGTTCTAAAATATCCATACCTGTACTTGGTCCAATTATGTCAGTACTTTCAGTGATATCAACAATAAAGTTATCACGAATAATTTCACAGATAGCATTCATTTCACTAATATTAGGGAGGACAAGTCGAATCCCGCATAAATCTTTTATTTCTAAAATAGGATTAGTATACGTTTCTTCTGGATTAAATATTTTATTTGCAAAACCAGAAATAGATTTAACTCTTCTTTCTATAATAAATTCAGAAGAACATCCCTTAACTAAATTATTTAAGATTTTTTTCAAAATTTTGCTGTATTGTTTGTAAAGTGGACGTAATTCTTTATACATATTAATTTGTTCTTCATAAAATTCACGTTGTTCTAACTCCATAATCCCACCATAATTCGTATTTTATTTTTATTTTGATCTTTCATGAATTTCTCTTATTATTATTGATATAATCTATTATTTAAAATTATCTTAAATATCAAGTCAAAAGACTATTATGTTAATTTTTGTTTGTAATTCGTAGATTTTGGTAATTTCGGAATGTTTTTAATAATTCACAAGATTTAGTATTCATTTGCTTAATTCTTGAAAACAATAATTTGAAGTAAATTATATAATATAAAAGGAGTATTTTTGTTATCTTCTTTTCTTATGAAATTTGAAACTATAAAGAATAGGTGATAATGTAAATTCCAGAATTAGTTTGTAATAATTGTGGCTCTAAAAAAGAAATACCAACGTGCTGTGATAAATCAATGATCATAAAAGATGGATTTTTACTCTGTTGTTGTTCTGATGAATGTGGATATCAACCTATTCCTGAATGTTGCGGAATGAAAATGACATATATAGATTAAAAAAACATCTTTATCTTAAAATTTCTTCATGAAGTTTCTGAATGAAACCATCAAAATTATCTTTTGTAAATTTAACATTAAGCATCTGCCATAATAAGACCGGAATAATCTTCAGTAATCCCTTTTTTCTCATTTGAAACGCAGCTTGCCACTCATCTTTTACAGCCTTAGACGCATTTGAATTTTTAGAGCAAAATAGTACAAATACATCACAATCTTTAAGAGTTTCCTCCATAAATTCTACAATGTTTTGTTTACTATCTGCTTGCCAATATGAAACCTTTCCGATTTCTGAATATCCCTCTAAACTATTAACTATATCAGAGATCTGGAAATAATCTCCATCTAATGTAGAATAACTTAAGAAAACTTTAAGAGCCCTTTTTTCTTCAGGTTTTAGTTTAGGAACTGCTTCTTTTTCTTGTTTATAAAATGCGATTGATTTAGAACTTGAGAAATATTCGGCATTGATTTCTTTATTTCTAATCATGCCAAGAATCACATTCTCAATTAAATTCTCATCTTTAATTCCACTCTTCTCACTAATATCTACAAGTTCAAGGCGAGTAAGTTTCATTGCATAGTTTAGAATTGTATTTTTAATTCTATTAACTGTATCTGTTTCCAAACTCTTACAATATTTGATTCTGTCTTCAATAATTCCTAACAAATCAGTAATTTCATTAATTTTTGCTATCTGTTTAATTTCGATTAAATTCTCTAGTGCCTTAGTTAATTCATATTCTTCAATTACCCGACTTTCTTTAGCCCCCACAGAGATGGTTTCTCTCCAACAGGGTCATGTTCAAAACTATCACTTGCAGGGTAATACCCTCCCATTGGTTTGGAATATGTTCTATTTTCAGGGGTGATAATATTAATATTTTGATTATTCAATTGTGGTAAATTTTCTTCTTGATAGGGTGTTTCAATTAGATTTTCACTTATGCCATAAAAAGCTATATAATTAGTAAGACTAAACAAAAGAATGACACTTAAAAAGACTAAACTTTTCTTAATCATTCTCAAATTGGCTTCACCTTAATTATAAAAAAATTTACATTTACGTCATTTTACAAAAAAGTAGGTTAAATATTTAAGAATTTGGGTATCTTTTTAAAAATCTCAGGATTCAAAGGGAAAACCAAAAAAAGAACATATAAAAAAAAGAAAGAGTTCTTAATAAACTAGGTTAGCAATAATATCTTTGGCGGTTTCAGCTTGTCTTTTATTCAGTATCTTTCGAATTCGCAAATCATTAATCGAATCCTCAAGCCTGGTGTCCAAGTTTTTCATTTCCATCAAGTTATTTTTATCACCTTGAGTTTCAACTAAATCTATCATCGCATTATCTTTATTCATTAAATCTCTTAATTTCTGCCTAAAGCTTGCTTTAACTTTTGTTCTCACGATTTTACCATTATCAATCAATATTGGTAATACAGGAGCTCTTTCAGTAGTTCTATTAGTAGTAGGATCCAGAAAGTAAAAGATATAAATAGGGATACCAACCACGACATTTTGCGTTTTTACTTCCAAGGTATAATTATTGAAAAATGTTTGAACATTTGTCATTTCTCTGTCTTTAACAGTTTCAACATTATCTAAACTAGATTGCTTTTCTATTTTTATCGCAGCTATAACACCTTCTGCTGAGGTCAGGTTTTTGCTTAATCCTGAGTGTTTAGCATCAATTTGCCTTTGGACTTCTGTCCTTTTACGTTCTAAATCTTTCATTTTTTTCTGATGAGTTTTTTCAGTTTCATAGATTTCACGCTGAACATTTTTTCTTAACTGAGCAACTTCGCTATTATAACGGTTAATAGAATTTCCTAAATCTTTATATTTTAACTGAATATCTTTTAAACCTTCTTCAACTAAAAAAAGATCTCTTTGATTAATTGCATTTTTCAAGCTATCAACACTACTTTTTAGCGCACTAATTTCACTGTTTAACTCACCAGTTTTGTCATTAATCTTATATTTTCCAACTTTAACCAATTCCTCTGGAGTTTTTTCTATTTCGCGTTCCTTTTCTGCTTGTAATTCTTTATTAATCACAGATAATTGTTTTTCTTCTTCACCTGTGTCCACTTTTGTATCTCGAATTTTGTCTACATCTTTAGAACCTTTATCAACCCATCTTTCGCATAATTTTGTTATACTCTCTTCAATTCTGTCAAGTATAGTAATATCCTTTTGAGAAACAAATTCTGTAATTTCAGGTACTATTTTTGTTTGATTCACACTTTTAGCAATTGGACCACCCTCTAATAAAAAATAAGGTGATGAATGAGAACTTAAATTATATTGATTAAGGAAAAAATTTTGGAAATAGCTGACTTCGGTGGCATTAAATAATGCTTCTTGGATAACAGTTCCTCTTTTGAAGTTTTTAGATCGTCTTAGATATGTATTATTATAGGTTCGCAATGAATCTAAAAAGGTTTCAGGATCAGCTCCTTTAATAACATTATCTGGCCTTGGGGGTAGCTGTGCCCATTTTCCTATACTCAATTTTTCTTGCTTATTTAAAAGATAACTACACACACATGCTCTTGTATCACTTACAGGAATTAAGCGAACTGGCCAAAATGCTGTTGAAATTTTTGATAATTTTCCCATTTTTTTAAGTTTTGCACTATAAATTCCAATACATTCAATTAAAGCCATTGCTAATTCATTCAATACAGTAGCTTGACCACGAGTGGGAATTACTTCGCCCAAATTAATTAAATACGGTACTACTTTATCAACCATATTTGATTCACAAAATTTTTCTATTATTATTATTCTTTAAAAGAGGTAAATAATTAAATTTTTGGTATTGAGGTTTTTTTAATTAATTAGTTTAAAAGGCAGTACTTATAATTTCATCTTAAGATGTCAATTTGTGTAAATTAAAATTGTTATTTTTTTTTAATACCAATTTTATTTATGGAGTTAACTTTTTGTACTAGGCTTTTTTGATAATTATTGACAGTTTTTTAAGAAATCTTTAAATAAATGGTTATTTCAATATTCTATTTTATCTCCAAATTTTTTAATAGGCCATTGCCAATAGAGCTCTGTTTTAATAACGCCTTTTTCCTCTAATTCTTTAAATAATCTTTCTTTTAATCTGTGAAGAAAATTATCTTGATCGTAGAGAATATGACCTTCATCAAAAGCATCCAAAATTAAATAATATTTTGAATCTACATAGCTCTCTATTTCTTTTGAAGTTCTCCAGAGGGCTTGAATCCCTGAACAAACAGGTCTAGTTAAATTAACTACCCATTGACTCCTCTTAATAAGTTCAATAGTAATATCATCAGAAATAATTATTAAATCAATATCACTTAAATGGTCTTCATCCATTCGAGCCTTTCCTGTTGCAACAGAACCAAAAAGTAAAATTGACCTTATTTTTATGTCTAATTTAAAAAGAAATTGAAGATATTTCCTAAGTTTATTTCTAAAATATTTTAATTGTATAAAATATAAATCTATATCTTCAATTTGATTCATTTATCAATTCCTTACATTCTTTAATAAATTTTGATAAAGTTGTTATTTCTTGTTCTAAAGTTGGAATTTCTTTTAATAATTCTTTTATATTTATTAAAATTTCTTGTAAATCTTTTAAATACTTATCAGCTTCTAATTTATCATATTTATCTTCTGGAGAGATTAATTTGCCATCTTCTATAATTCCATATCGGGTGATAGTCCCTTCTCCTTCTATGTTTTTTGCTAAAGATGCTATTTTTTTTATTCTCTCTAGAAGTTCTTGCTCAATTTTAATATTATCGTTATTTTCAATTGATTCTAATATTCTTGAAGGATCATGAATTTTGCGAAATTGTAATCCTAGCAAAAAAATTAATGCTTTTTGTAATTGCTCTATAGATAATTGAATCTTAGAGACACATTCTGAAAAATCATTGATTTTGTAGTTTCTTATTACTCTTTCTATATTATTAAATGCTAAATCCAGCCATTCTTTGGTATTTTTATAGTTAGTGACCAAGAAAATAACTCAAAATTAATTATTTTTTTTTATTAAATAATGTAGATTCTGTTTTTAAAAATATTTAGAAAGAAAATAAGTTTTTTTATAAGAAAATTTCTAAATAAATTACAATAAATTATCGCTTTTGATGCCAGATGTTCCTATGAATTTATATTAAACAAATACTAATTCAATTAATGGAAATATTTTAAATTTTAATAGAGTTACTTACTATAGTTCAATTAAAATTATTTAAAGAGGTAAATAATTAAATTTTTAGCTTTAAGTTTTTTTGGATATTATCATTTAAAAATATCAATGATTATTTTATCTTAGAATTTCTTTGGAAAGATTTTCAATGAAGAATTCAAAATTAGTAGGATCAAATTTCACATTCAAGAGTGGCATTAAGAGTTTAGGGATATAGATCTCATCTTCATATACAGGCACTATTTTCATCAAACCTTTTTTCCTCATCTGAAACGCAGCCTGCCACTCATCTTCTACAGCTTTAGATCTAACAGAATGTTCTGTGCAAAAGAATACAAATACTTTAGTTATTGATAATGTTCTTTCCATATATGACACGATATTTTCGCCACTATCCTCTTCTTGGATCAAATATTATTTTACTTATATTTATAATAATATTTCTTCACTTGATACTAAACTTTAGTTCGAAATTATTTTATTGAATTTCTTCAACTCATTAGATTTATAGTTTTATATATTTCAAAGAAGAATATTATTATCGCTGAGATCAATTTGAAAAATCTAAAAGAAAAACTTTGTGTATTATGGAAAGAAAAGAAAAGTTATTTTTAGTTCAAATTTGTAGTGTGGTATTTAGTATTATCTTAATTGTTTTAATTCTGTTCATACCCTTCTTATTTGAGTTCACTTTAAATGAAGCGTTAAGAAGTCTTTTACCAGGAACCACGCACTTCTTCCGATATATTACAGAATTCGGAGCAACTTATCTTTATTTAGGAGTTTTTTTTATAGTATTTTGGGGAATTGATAAAAGATTTGGAAAATCGTTGCTTTTTGTTTATGTATCATCAAATTTTGTAAATTTTTATGCTAAGGCAATAATAGCAAATGAACGACCACCAGAATCTCAGTGGCTTCTAATTGGCGCTTCTCATCTAAGTACTCCAGCGGGCATGCTATGAGCTCAACAGTAGTTTGGGGTTTTCTTTCAATGAAAACTAAAAGAATTATAATGTGGATAATCTCTATAGCTATTATTATTTTAGTAGGATTATCGAGAATATATTTAGGAGTTCATTGGGTAGGTGATGTAATTACTGGTTGGTTGTTTGGAGGAAATATTTTGATTTTTGTATTGATGTTTGAAGAAAGAATTTGCGATTTTACAAATAAACATAATGTTCTTTATATATATCTTGGATTAGCGGTATTAGGACTAATTGTTATGATATTAACAGAGATTTTTTTTAAATCACAATATAATTTCGGAACATCAGGAGGCCAGATGATTGGTTTAGGTTTAGGTCTTGCTTTAGAGCATAAATTTGTGAATTTTGAAATAAATCCTAAACAAGGAGAAAAATGGAAATTAATTCTTAGGATATTCATTGGAATCATCTTTCTTTTAATAGTCTATTTAGGTTTGTATTTAATTATTGATTCTAGTGTTTTTTGGATGAATGCATTTCATTATATAATAACATTGTTAGTTGGAATAGTTGTATGGCCATATATTTTCAAAAAAATTGGTTTTTAAATCTAATCATATAAACAAGAGTTATGAAAACATAAATTGGACGTGAAAAGAGATGGAAAATAATAATAAAAAAATGAATTAGAAGATTTTATTCTGCTTTGGGGTTTTATGATTTTTATCTTCGGAGCTATAGGTATGGTTCAAATTGGTGTATTGGATGGATTAAGTGGCTTTATATTTATTGGTCTTCTAGTATTACTTGCAGGACTTTTAATTTTAACAGGAATAGTAATTTATGATAAAAAGAGTAAATAGAAAAATAAATAAATATTAAATCCTAAAGCATAAATCTCGTCATTTCTCGAATTGTTTTATTTATAATTTTTAAATATATTATTATCAATTTATTCATATTTACTATTGGAAATTAAAAGTGTATTTATCATGGTTGAAAAATTTCTTGAAGGAAGAGGAGTAGTTATAACAGGTGGTGCTTCTGGTATTGGAAAAAGTGCCGTTTATGCTTTGGCCGAAAGAGGAGCAGATTTAGTGTTAGTTGATATAAACGAAGAAGGATTGGAAGAAACAAGTAAAGATGTGGAACAAAAAACGGGAAGAAAGGTTACACCAATAATATGCGATGTTTCTGACTCTAAATGCGTAAAACGGATGGTAGACCAAGCGTTTGATGAGCTTGATAATGTATATGTTTTATTTAATAATGCTGGGATAGCAACTACCTATGGTGTTGATATCATTCGTGTTGGAGAAAAAGCATGGGATAGAACAATGAATATTAATCTTAAAGGTCAATGGTTAGTAGATAAATTTTTTAGTAGAAAAATGAATAGGCAAAAATTTGAGCCTTTGAGAGGGAAAATTATTCATAATGCTTCTCATTATGGAATAGTTTTGAGTCCATTTGTTCCTGTATATAGTATAAGTAAAGCTGGCATTATAGCTCTAAATAAGCTCATAGCAAAAACACTGGCTCCCTATATAAATTCGAATGCAATAGCACCCGGTTTTCACGTTACAGGTATGTATGGGCATAGAGAAGATATTATGTTGCAAGTTATGAGCGATGGAGATGTGAAAACTCCATTAAATAGAATTGGGACCATTGAAGATGTTGTGAATTTAGTTTTATTCTTAGCATCAGAAAAAAGCAACTTTATTACAGGTCATTGTTTCATAGTTGATGGGGGTATTACCGAAGCGGGTGTTCCTTCTCATAAATTAGAAGTAAATATATAATATTAACAAATTACAAAAAGTGAGTTTAAATGGATTTGGATGAAGCATTTTTAGAAGGGAAAGGTGCTCTTATTACAGGCGGAGCTTCTGGGTTTGGAAGAAGCGTTGCATTTGCGTTTGCTGAACGAGGGGCAGATATAGGATTAGTGGATATTAATGAGGAATTATTGGAGGAAACTAGTAAAAGTATCGCTAAAAAAACAGGACAAAAAGTTAATCCCATAATATGTGATGTTTCAAAATCAGATCAAGTAGAAGCTATGGCAAAACAAGCTTTTCAAGAGTTTGATAATGTTTATATATTATTTAACAATGCAGGTGTGGGTTATCCATATGGAGCGGACTTATTACGAACAAAAGAAAAAGACTGGGATAGAATATTGGATATTAATTTAAAGGGTCAATGGTTAGTTTCTAAATTTGTGAGTAAAAGAATGAGAAAACAAACTTTTAAACCATTAATTGGTAAGATAATTCACACAGCATCAATAGCGGGAATAAAAGTTGATAATAAAACTCCCGTTTACTCAATTAGTAAAGTTGGAATCATTGCTATGGTTCAGATGTTGGCTCAGAGTCTTGCTCCAAAAATTACGGTTAATTCAATATCTCCAGGATATCATATAACGGGAATTTATGATAATAGAGAAGATGTTATTAAAATGATCATGGAGGATGGACACGTAAAAACTCCTTTAAACAGATTAGGAACAGTTGAGGATGTAGTCAATGTTCTCCTATTTTTAGCATCTGATTTATCAGATTTTATAACCGGACATAATTTCCCTATTGATGGAGGGATAGCTGAAGTCGGAGTTCCAGCATATTATTTTAAATCAGATTTCTAACATTTTAATTTTTTTATAATATTTATATTAACTTAAAATTTTAATTAAGATCAGTGTTTAAGTAAAATTATTATAATAACCATTAAATTGAATTTAAAATGATGAATTTAATAGTTGCCGGATTAGAAATTTTTATGACTGTAGGCTTTATTGGTTTTTGGATATATTTTTTTTTTGTAGAAAATAAGAAACCTAATCAAAGAGAAGGATATCTTGAGTTTGAACGATCATTTCCTTTACCGGATTTGGGGTGGGCGGCACCTTGTTTAACTATAGGAGCAATTGGTCTTATTTTAAACCAAAAGTTTGGTTTTGTTTTCTCAATTGCAGGGGGAAGTGCATTAATTTTCTTAGGGTTGCTTGACATTTCACATAACTTACAATATGGGGGATATAAAGGTGAAAAATTGGATATTATTTTAAATCTAATAGTTAATGTATTCTGTATCGTTTTTGGACCTATTTTCATGATTTATGGTTGGATAAATATATAAAATTTGAGGAAATTAATTTTATCAAAATTCTGAAATAATTTAAGTGATATTATATGAAAAGAGATAAATTAATAAAACAACAACCATTTAGAGATAAAATTGCTATTATTACAGGAGGATCTCAGGGATTAGGAAAAGCTACAGCAAAATATTTTGTAGAATTAGGGGGAAGTGTTTGTATTATTGCAAGAAGAACAGAAATTTTAAAAGAAGCAGCTAAAGAGATTAATGAAGTAAAACAGGACGATTCGCAATTTATAGAGATTATTACATGTGATACTACAATTATGGATAAATTAAAACTACTTTTAACCGAATTTATAGAGAAATATGGAATTCCTGATTATTTATTCAACTGTGTTGGGTATGCGTATGCAGAATATATTGAAAATTTATCTCTTGATGATTTTAAAGAGAACATGAAATTGAATTACTATGGTCAGTTAGTTCCAATTTTAATTTTGTTGCCTTACTTTATGAAAGAAAAAAGAGGATACATTGCAAATGTTTCTTCTATATTAGGGTATATGGGATTAATGGGGTTTGCTACTTATGTGCCATCTAAATACGCAGTTGTAGGGTTATCGGAAACGCTCCGTAATGAAATAAAACCTTACAATATTAATGTGTCAATTCTATATCCTCCTTCTATGAATACGCCAGGGTTTGAAAAAGAGAACGAGACTAAACCTGAAGAATGTCGAATAATGGAAGAAAGAGGAGGACTTGAAACACCCAAAGATGTTGCTGAAGTCTTTATACATGGCATTTTAAGAAACAAATTTAATATTTTACCTGGTGAGGCTAAATTCATCTGGAAAATAAATCGTCATTTTCCTAAAATCATTAGATATTGGTCAGATAAAAGTTATAAAAAGGCAAGAAAAAGATTAGGAAAAATATAATAATCTAACCATTTATTGTTAGAGTTAAAAAAAAAGATTAAATTATTTTACTTTAAAATGATACTTTTTTAAAAGCAAGATTTTATAATTAGAACATCTAATTTTATACCTATAAACTAAAAATAAAACAATTAAATTTTAGGTGATAAAATTAATGGTTAAAGTAAATGGGGCTCAACTTATAGTTCGTGCTTTAGACAATCAAGGCGTTAGAGTTATTTTTACTCTGTGTGGAGATAATAGACTAATTTATCATTATTGTAATGAACCATCTTATACTGAAGCCGGAATCGATATTATTGATTTTCGCCATGAACAAGCTACTGGGCATGCCGCAATGGGATACTTTCTTTCTACCGGTGAAGTGGGTGTTTGTTCTGTTCAATCTGGTCCCGGAATAACTGATTTATTCCCGTCTATTCCAATAGCCTATGATGCGAGTATTCCTTTGGTAGCTATTTGTTCCAGTACGGCACTAATGGATTTTGAGAAGTTAGCTCAAAATGAAATCGATGTCGTTCCTTCCTTTCGTCCTATAACAAAATGGAGCGGATATTGTCATGAGACAGCCCGAATCCCAGAATATATTAACATGGCTTTCAGAATTGCTACAACTGGTCGTCCTGGACCTGTTCTTTTACTTATTCCTTTTGATGTGATGATAAAAGAATGTGATGATGAGTTAGATATCATACAACGAGCTTTTAAGCCAGTACAGAAATTAAGGGCATTTTATGGACCCTATGGGAATGAGAATTTAATATCTAACGCAGTTGACTTACTTCTAAAAGCTAAACGCCCATTAATAATCGCAGGAACGGGATGTGCTTTTTCCGATGCATCTTTAGAATTGCTAAGATTCGCTGAATTAGTGCAAATACCAGTAGGCTCATGGGGCTTCGGATTGGGAGAATTTCCAACCGATCATCCTTTATTTTTTGGACCAGCAAGTCCTTTAGATGGACCAGGAACAGCACTACTTCAAAAAGTTGATGTAGCTTTAATACTAGGATCGAGAATTACTGAATTAATGAACTATGGATACATGCCCTATTTTTCTGATGATGTTAAACTAATTCAAGTAGATATCAAGGCTGAAGAAATTGGAAGGAATAGGGCTATAGATATACCCATTGTAGGAGATGTTAAAGGTGTTCTTACTCAATTAATCCAAATAACAAAGGATAAATTGAAAAGTTCAAGAAATGAGACAGAATGGGTTAAAACTGTTCAAAAATATTTGAAAAAATTTGAAGAGCGTCTTGAGAAAGAAGGATCTTCAGATAAAATTCCTATTCAACCTCAACGTCTTGTAAAAGAAGTTCGTGATTTCATGCCTGAGGATGGAATTATTATATTAGATGGAGGAGATACAACGATTTGGGGGCTTACTTATTTGAGAGCTCTTACGCCTAAATCAGTCTATTTTTCTGGTGGTTTAGGTATTCAACATCTTGGTGGAGGTGTACCCATGGCTATTGCTGCTAAGTATGTATTTCCTGAAAAAAAAGTTTTAGTTTTAACTGGAGACGGTTCATTTTTGTTTAATGGAAAGGAAATAGAAACTGCCCGTAGATTTAATTTACCAATAGTTGTTGTAATAAGTAATGATAGACTTTGGGGGATGGTAGCTCGAGGTCAAAAAATGTCTCATGGTAAAAAGTTTTTTGGTTTAGGAACATCTTTGAGTAATGAAACTCGTTATGATAAGTATGCTAAAGCGTTTAATTGCCATGGTGAATTAGTTACAGATCCTAAAGAAATTCGTCCTGCTTTACAGCGAGCATTTGATTCAGGTCTTCCTTCTGTAATTGATGTGCGTATTAATCCTAAAGTGAATACTGTAATGAATTATCTTGCCAGAGAAGGCTATAATCCAGATAGTTGGGAACGAAAGGTTAAGAAAAAAGCCGAAATCGCCCTTGAGGTACCACCATCAAAAAATTAAATTATTATACTATAATTCTTTTATTTTTTTGATTAATTCAAAATATCAGAAAAAATGAAACGAATTGGGTTGATTATTAATCCCATTGCTGGAATGGGAGGTAGTGTAGGGCTCAAGGGAACAGATGGAGATATCTATAAAGAAGCATTAAAAATGGGTGCTAAACCATCAACACCACAAAGAATTAGTGAGTTCTTATCTCATATTACCAATAAAAATGAAATATTCATGTTGGTAGCACCTGGTAAAATGGGTGCTGATATTGTTGAGGGAAAAGGAATCAAATTTGAAATTATTGGAGAAATTGGTAAAGAAACATCAGCAGAAGACACAAAAGAAATAGCAAGACAGATGCTTAGAAAAGATATAGACCTACTTATTTTTTGCGGTGGAGATGGAACTGCAAGAGATATTTACGATGCAATTGGATTAGAGAAACCAGTAGTTGCAATACCTGCTGGAGTTAAAATGTTCAGTTCTGTATTTGCACTTAATACCAGAGCTGCTGCTCAATTAATTGATAAATTTTTAGAAGAAACAGTTGAAACTCAAGAAAAAGAGGTATTAGATATTAATGAGGAACTTTTTAGAAAAGATGTTTTAGAATCTAAATTATATGGATACTTAAAAGTTCCTAAAGTCTTAAGCTTAATCCAATCAAGCAAAACTGGTTCACGATTAGGCAAAACAGTAGCAGAAAACAAACAAGAAATTACTCAATTTATTATTGAAAATATGGAAAAAGATAAATTATATTTATTAGGACCTGGTACAACAGTAAAATCAATTTCAGATACTATTAAATTACCTAAAACTCTTCTTGGAATAGATGCGATTTTTAATGAGGAATTAATTGGAGAAGACCTTAATGAAAAAGGTATTCTTGAGCTTTTAGGAAGATATAATAAAATCGAGATAATAGTTTCGCCAATTGGAGGTCAAGGGTTTGTATTTGGGAGAGGAAATAAACAATTCACCCCCGAAGTGCTTAAAAGAATAGGGAAAAAAAATATAAAAATTATAGCTACTGAAGATAAAATGAAGGAATTAAATTGCTTAAGAATAGATACCGGCGATGTTGAAGTAGATAAATTACTTAAAGGGTTTACCAAAGTAATAATAGGATATAAGGAAGAGTTAATTATTCCAATAGAATGCTAACAAGCATTAATTTTGGAATTAAAACTAAATTTTTTTGTGTTCCTTTAGAATTTTAATTAACAGGCGATCTCGAAACTTTCTTAAAGTTTCATTGTCATTTCCAAATTCAGGGTCACGATTTGCTATTTCTTTATCTACTTCCCCTTGTATATAATCAGCATATTGTTCATATTGTTTAATTGTATTTTCATCCGCATCCTTTAAAGATTCAGGTCTGATGTGTAATGTCAAACCTTTAATTCCACCTGCTCCTCCTCCTAACTGAAAGATTAGATATGGACCTAGTATCGCCCATCTTAAACCAGGGCCAAAAGTTACTGCTTTATCTATATCTTCTACTGTACATACTCCATCTAGGAGCAATTCAGTACATTTAGCAGATACAGCTCCTTGAATTTGATTTGCTATGAATCCTGAAACATCTTTTTTTAAAATAACCGGTACTTTGTTGATTGATTTATAAAATTCAGCGGCTATTTCTGCTGTTTTTCTAGATTTTTTCTTTCTATCTGGCATTGTAATTTCTACTAATGGAATGAGGTGAGGAGGGTTAAATGGGTGAGCACCAATACATCTATGTGAATATTCAGAAAATTTAACAATATCACTAATTCGAAGATATGAGGTACTACTAGCAAAAATGGCATCTGGATTTGCATATTTATCGATTTCAGTTAACAATTTTTGCTTTATTTCTAAATCTTCTATTATTGCCTCTTGAATCAATTGAACATCTTTTACCGCATTTTCAATTGAAGTTGTATAATGAATTAAAGCCATCATCGGATTAATTCTCTCCTCTTCAATTACACCACTTTTTACTAAAACATTAAGATGTTCCTTAATTTCTTTTTTTGCCATTATTTCTTCTTCAGATGAATAAAACCAGAGATTCACAGGATATCCCTTCCAAATAAAATTAGCGGTCCAACTATTTCCTATAACTCCTGCACCTATCACAGCAATTTTCTTAATTTCTTTTATTTCTACTTTAAATCACCTAATTAAATTCATTTCATAAATCATAAAATTGTAATAATTTAAATTATTTTTTTAAGTTCTTTAATTTATTTTATACACAGAATGTAAAAAAGAATTAAAATCAATGTGAGTTTGAGCCTAAAATTATGAATATTAAATTAAACTTAAATGAAATGTATAAAATTCCTCCAAAAACTGTAATTAATCCTGTAAAGAAATGTATTAGCGAGATTCATCGTTATACTCCACAAAAGGAAGTTAATACTTTAATTAATGAATTGTCTTTCTATTGTAATATCCCTCAAGATTCAATTTTTTTAAGTTCGGGTTCAGATCTCTTAATAAAAGAATTCACTTTTCTCTTTTCAAACAACAGACAAATAATAATTGCCGAACCAACCTTCATTATAATAAATAATTCAGCTCAAAATGCTGATGCTTCACTAATCAAAATTAGATTACAAGAACCAGATTTTAAAGTATATTTAGACCCTCTACTTAATGAATTAAATAAACCAACCTTATTGGTTTTTGACAATCCTAATAACCCAACAGGAAATTTAATTTTAAATCAAAATGATGTTGAAAGGATATTAAATTATGATAATGTAATTCTTTTAATTGATGAAGCCTACTTCGAATTCTCTAAGGTTACTTTTGTTGATTTGATAGAAAAATATCAGAATATTGCTATAGTTAGAACATTGAGTAAATCTTTTGGATTAGCAGGATCGGGGATAGGATATTTAATAGCTGGTGACTTAATACGTAGAAAATTTCAGGGATTAGAAATAATGCTTCCTTATCCCAGCGTTATAGCAGGTATAAATGCTTTGAAAAATTCAAATTATATGACGGATTATGTTAAAGAAATTGAAAATGAAAAAAAAAGGATTACCAATCACCTCTTAAAATTAGGAATAACAGTTTTTCCTAGTTTTGCTAATTTTTTATTATTAAAAACAAAAATACAAAACATTTCACAAATCTTAGCAAAAAATAGTATTCTAGTACATGATGTATCTACTCAATTAGGTTCAGAATTTATTCGAGTTACTATTAGTTCTAAAAAAGAAAATGATTATTTTTTAGAAATGTTAGAAAAAATTAATTCAAAAACTAATTAGAATGAGCAGAATTTTTTTTAAATTATTCATAATAATTATTATAAGAGGAACATAAATGGTTGAAGAAATAAATAGGATTTCTGTAATTGGGGCAGGATTAATGGGGAGACAAATAGCAGCCAAATCAGCATTATATGGTTATGATGTAAATATCTTTGACATTAATCCTGAAGGGTTAAATGAAATAATAGATGATTTTAGGAAAATATTAAAGAAAGAAGAAAAGACAAGTGAAATAAAGCTATGTAATACTCTTGTTGAAGCCGTCAATAATGCAGATCTTGTTATAGAGGCAATACCCGAAAAATTAAATTTAAAAAGAGAATTATTTGCCCAAATTGATAAGTTGGCACCACCTCACACGATAATTGCGACAAATAGTTCCTCAATTCCAATATCTAAAATAGAGGGCTCTGTGAATCGGAAGGATAAAGTGCTAAATATTCATTTTTATCATTTAACAGATTCACCAATGGCAGATATTATGAGAGGGCCGCAAACAAGTAATTTAACATTTGAATTAGGAAAGAAATGGATAGAAAGTATTGATATAACACCTCTAGTTGTCAAAAAAGAATGTTATGGTTTTGTATTTAACAGAATATGGAGAGCAATAAAAAAAGACTGCTTAAAAATATGGGCGGGAGGTCATGCTGACATTGAGACTGTTGATAAAGCTTGGAAAATTTCATTTAAAATGGATTTAGGACCTTTTCAAATGATGGACGGCGTTGGTTTAGATGTAATATATGATATTGAAATGTCTTATTACAAGGAAAGTGGTGATCCTAATGATAAACCTCCTCAAGCACTTAAAGAAATGGTTGATAGAGGAGAATTAGGGGTAAAAACAGGAAAAGGTTTTTATAACTATAAGAACAAATAATTTTTTTTAAACCTTTAATTTAAAAAAGTAAGTCTTATAGTCTATTTTTTTAATTTAATAATATAAATGTCAGAAAAAAGAAAACAGGAAATTCAAAGGATTAAAGAATTAGAGAGCATCAATTTGTCTACTGATGAGATTAGAGATCGTGTAGTTCAGACTAAATTGGAAGTTGAAAAAGATAATGAACTACTAGCACAAAAGAATAATCAAGAAATGAAGAGGTATAAAATTAAATCAGTAGATATAGTAGGAGCTATTGGGGCTGGAAAAACAGCTATTATTGAAAAAATCGTTGAGATTTTATCTGCCAAATACAGAATTTTAGTAATATGTGGGGATGTAACTACAAGAGTAGATGCTGAAAGAATTCAAACCCATAATGCAGAAACTATTCAAATTAATACTGGTCGAGAATGTGCGTTAAATGCTTATCATATACATCAAATTATTCAAAATAAAGATCTAAACAATTATGATTTAATATTTATTGAAAATGTAGGAAATTTGATTTGTCCATCTGATTTTATTCTTGGTTCTGATAAAAGAATTACAGTTGTTTCTACAACTGAAGGTGAATGGGTTATAGAGAAGCACCCTATGCTTTTTAAGATGTCGAAAATTGCTGTTATAAACAAAATTGATTTAGCTGAAAGATTAGGAACTAATGTCCAGAAAATGATTCAAGATGCTAAAAAAATAAATCCTAACATCGAAGTCATAACTACGAGTGCTAAATATGGTACTAATATTAATAAATTGATTGAAAAGTTAGAATTGTAAAAACCTCTTAAAAATGATAAAAATGAAAGAAATGTTAAATAAAATAGAGCAATTACTTAGTGAAGAAGAAATTGAGACAAAAACTATTCAAGAATTAATGACTGAATTTTTAAAGATACATGTTAAAGGGTTGAAAATAGATAATTATATTGGAAACTATCCCACATTTATGGAACCTGTAATTCTTGAAGATAATGTTAGGATTGGAGATGATGTACTCATCGGACCCAATATTTATGTAGGTAGTAATTCAGATATTGGTGATTACGTAGAAATTTCCAATTCTATAATATTTGATAATGTAAAGATTGGAAATAATTTCAGATTGGATAATTGTATAATTGCAAAAGGTTGTAAACTAAATTTTAATAACTATAGTAATAAAAATTGTATTTTAAAAGGCATTGCTAATTCTAAAGAAGAATTACAAATAATATCACTATAAATTATTAGATAATTATAGTATATTTAATATACTTGTTATACTATATATACTATATGAGTAAAAATACAACAATAAAAGTCTCAAAAAAAACTCTTGAAAAATTACACAAATTAGCGGGGGAATTAGCAGCGGAAATAGGAAAAAGAGTCACTTTAGAACAAGCAATAAACAAGTTGTTAGAAGAGAAAAGTATGAAGAATGATGAAAACTTATCAAATATTGAAGATGATAGAAAAGCTTTTCTAGTTATATTGGATCAAAAATTTACTGGTGGTCGACCAGAAGATTATAAAGAATATGATTATGAAGACATAGGTAATATATAAAAGATGATATTTATCGATACAGAAATATGGATTTTTGCCCAAAAAATCCCTGATCGCTCAAGATTCCATGATAAATTAGAATACCAAAAAGCTCTTCAATTTCATCAAAAATCCAGTGATTTTTTAAAACACAAAATTACCGAAAGTGAAATATTAATGACCAATCATCAACTTTGCGAGATTTTCCATGCGTTAGCATATAGAGGAAAGAAAATTCCAATGGCTTTTGTTTCCAAATATTGTAATCAACTTTTATCTTCAAAATTTATGCATTGGTATCAAGTATTAGAAAAGCATGTAAAACAAGCAATAAAATATAGTTTAAATAGTGGTATTCATATTTGGGATTACATTTGTGTCTTACCTCTCTATAAAGATGCCAAAATATTGTATTCTTGTGATGATCATTTTAAACATGAAACTTTTCAATCTTTAGTATCTAAGATTGAAAATCCTCTTAATGAATGGATTACCTTATAAAAAAAAGAAATCATCACAAAGACTTAACTTTTAAGCATAGTTTCTTTATTCTTTTCAATTTTAATCAATAATTTTCCAGCTGCTTTATGACTATTAAGTTGTAAATATGCTAATAACCACCACCATCGAGGAACAAACACTTCTCGTTTATATTTACGTGATGCCTTTAGAGTTGTTTTCGCAATATCTTTAACATCGACAAATTTATATAAGAATCCCATTTTTTTATATTTTTCAACCCATTCTTTTAAATCTGGAGTTGCATTCCAGAATTTAGTGTTTGCGGGTGCAGGACATATTGTAATTACCTGAATTTTATGATTTTGCATTCTATATTCTAACCTGAGAGAATTTGCCAATCCAATTATAGCATGTTTACTCATACTATATGCTGCCATATTGGGGATACCTGTCTTTCCTGCCGAACTTGAAGAAAAAATGAGCTGTCCCTCTTTTCGCTTTGGAAATTTCTTTGTTGGAGCAGGACGTCCTATATAGGGGAGTGCAGATTGAAGCACAAGCCATATACCATCAACATTTATAGACATTACTTTTTTATATTCCTCAAAGGTTCCACCATTAGTAATTGAACAAGTCGTTCCTATTCCGGCATTATTATGTAAAATATCAATGTATTGTTCTTTTTCGCCAATTTCCTTGATCACAGATTCAACTTGTTTGCGATTTGTTACATCAAATTCGTAAAACTCGACATGTTCAGCACCTAATTCTAATAATTCTTTTTTCAAATTGTTTAATGGGGTATTGGGAAGATCTAATAAATACATTCTCATTCCTAGAGGTGCAAAAATACGACAGACTTCACTACCAATATCACCACTAGCACCAGTTATAACAAATACCTTTCCTTTATACCATTTTTTTTTCATGATAATAACCTATTAACATCTTAAATAATAATAATTAAACGATCTACATGTAAAAAAATATTTACTTTAATTATTTCTTAGAATCTGAACACTAATAACACATTTAGCATATGGTTTATATTTTATATTTAATTATTTCTAAGAAAATTTCATTGCTTTGATTAGTTTTATCTCTTTTCAATAAATTTTAAACACTGGTATTGAAAATGAAAAATCTCCGAGAACTATATCAGTTAAAGTATATACCTTTAAATAAAGCTGCAGAAATTATTTCACGAGCATTTCATGATGATCCATTATACGCATATATTATTCCCGAGGAATCTGAGAGAGAGAAATATTTTCCATATTTATTTAAAGCCTATATTTGGTATTGTCTTCAATTTGGAGAAGTCTATGCATCTTCACCTAATTTAGAAGGTATAGCGTTATGGCTTCCCTCAAAATTTGCATATATCACACCAGAACGATCTAAAGAATGCGGTGATGAGGTTTTCTTCTATGTGTTAGGTCAGAAATATCTCGAAAGATTATCAGTCACTTCTCATGTCAATGATATCCATGAGCAACTTATAAAAGAACCTCATATTTATCTCATGGTTATTGCGGTGGATCCCAAATTTCAAAGAAAGGGTTTTGGGAGAAAGCTTCTACTCCCTATGATTGAATATTTAGATGAGAATAATCTTAAATCTTACTTAGATACAAACAAAGAAAGTAATGTCTCGTATTATCAGAATTTTGGATTTAAAATTTTAAAGGAATTTGAAATTGAGAATACGGGGATATTAAATTGGTCTATGTTAAGAGCCCCTAAGAATTAACTTTAAATAGTCCTAAAAATAAATATGCTAAAAAAGGTTGAAAAGTATATGAATTCAAAAGAGCCAACTCCAATAACTTGGATTCGAAATAACCAGGATATACTTATAAAATTAATTCAAGATTTAGTTCAGATCCCTAGTGTATCAGGGAAAGAAGAAAAAGTTCAACAATATATATATAAAAAGCTTAGCGAACTAAATATAAGTCCTAAGATGGTTTATCCTGATATTGAACTTTTAAAGAGAGATGAGGACTTTTTTGAAACAACTTCATTTGTGAAATATGGGTATAAAGAGCGACCGAATGTTGCAGGAATCCTTAAAGGGGAGGGAAATGGAAGATCTATATGTCTGAGTGGGCATGTAGACGTGGTAAGTCCCGAACCTGTAGACTTATGGAGTCGTGATCCGTGGGGCGGTGAAGTAGATGGTGATTTCATATATGGACGCGGTGCTGGAGATATGAAAGCCGGAGTCGCAGCAACAATTTTTGCAATTCAAGGATTATTAGAAACACAGACAAATTTAAACGGGAATGTATTCATTGAAACTACAATTGATGAAGAAGATGGTGGTATAGGGGGGAATTTATATATGCGGCTGACTCAACCAAAAACAGATGCCGCTATTATTCCTGAACCAGGACCAGCTATAGGTATAGCTAGTGCGGGTGTAATGTACTTTCGTATTATTGTTACTGGTGTACCTGCCCATGCTGCGACAGCACATTATGGAGTAAACGCTATTGTTAAGATGGTCCCCATAATTGAAGCCCTCAAATCCTTAAACGTAAAAAGACAAAAGATGATACGATATCAATTTGCTGAAGTTGATCCAAGTATGAAAGGAAAAGCAACCACACTTAATATCGGTGTGATAAAAGCTGGGGATTGGCCTTCTACTGTTCCCGCGTTAGCTATTCTTGAATGTCGAATTGGTTTTCCACCAGGTGAAACTCGCGAAATAGTAATGAAACAAATTGAGGAAACTATACAAAATATAGCAAATGAAGATCCATGGTTAAGAGAGCATCCTCCCAAAATTGAATGGTTTGGGTGGAGAGCAAGACCTCATGAACAAGATCCTGACCATCCTTTCGTTAAATTAGTGGATAAAAAATTCCAAGAATATGCTGGTGTAAAACCCGTCTATATTGGAGGATCCTCTGGGTTAGATGCTCGGTTTTTTGTACATCATGGTATTCCTGCGGTTTCTTTTGGTCCAATAGCGGAAAATATTCATTCTATTGATGAACGTGTTTCGATAAAATCAACAATTAAAACTACAGAAATTATACTTGGGACAGTAATGGAATGGTGTGGTGTTCAAAATGGAGAGTAAAATAATAGCTTATCCTTTAATATTTGTCTTCTAGAATTTGAAGGTTTTCTTCAATTATATTTAAACCATGTTCCAATTCATTATCACCTATTGTAAGGGGCATAAGTAATCTTATAGTATTCCCGTATTTCCCACAAGTAAGTATCACTAAACCTTTCTTATGACATAGCTCAACCATCTTGTTAGCTTGATCTTTTGCTGGTTCTTTTGTTTCAGGATTGATTAGTTCAAATGCCAACATAGAGCCGATACCGTGAATTTCTCCAACAATCTCAAACTGATTTTGCCACTTATTTAACTGTTTTTTTAACATTTCTCCCAACTTTTTAGCCCTATCTAATAAATTCTCTTCCTTAATTATATCTAGAACAGCTAAAGCAGCCCTACATGCCACTGGATTACCTCCAAACGTTCCTCCTAAACCGCCAATATGAGGAGAATCCATAATCTCTTTCCTTCCTACAATTGCACTTAGTGGTAAGCCAGCAGCCAAACTTTTAGCAAGAATTATTATGTCTGGTATTATTTTCCAATGTTCTACAGCAAACATAGTTCCTGTTCGTCCCATACCAGATTGAATTTCATCAGCGATAAAAAGAATTCCATGTTCTTTGCAAATCTCGATTATCTTAGGAAAGAAATCTGATGGGGGTTCGATAAATCCTCCTTCACCTTGAACAGGTTCTGCAATGATCGCCGCTACAGATTCAGGAGCCACATGATCAATTAGAAAAGTTTCAAATAATCTCGCATCTCCAAATGGTATACGATAAATCTCAGGAGCAAATGGCCCAAAACCTAGCTTATAAGGTTTTACTTTACTTGTTAGACTCATCCCCATAAGTGTCCTTCCGTGAAAAGCATTTTCAAAAGTAATTATTCCTGAACGTTTTGTGTAATATCTGGCAATTTTTATAGCATTTTCTACCGCTTCAGCTCCACTATTAGCAAAAAAAGCCATTTTTGGGAAATCTCCAGGCGTAATTTCACATAGTCTTTTTGCTAGTTCTATATATGGTTCATACATTGCTACATGAAAGCATATATGGAGATATTTTTCAGTCTGATCTTTAATAGCATCCACTACTTTGGGATGACAATGACCTACATTTAAAGTTGCTATACCACCTGCGAAATCTATCATTTCAAAGCCTTCTACATCAGTCATCTTAGCACCTTTTGCTTTTATGATAAATGATGGAATAGTATTATAAACAGCTTTTGGAACATATTTATTTCTTATTTCTAACAATTCTTCATTTTTATTCATGTTTTCATCTCCATTTCTTTTAATAATAGTTGATTTAAAATTTATTTTTATGCTGCTAAACTGTTCTTTTTAACTCTTTTTCTTGATATTTGTAAAGATTTATAAATGCTTTTGCTGCCCTTTCAAAACTTGGGAAAAGAGGAATCTCCATCTCTATTATTTTTCTTTTAAATTTTTCTCTTTTCTGATAATCTGTGAATGGTAAAGATAGAAAGAAAAGCTTTCCCAGTTGTTTACAATAATTTTTAAGATATAATAAATTTTCAAAATAATTTTCAAGAATTTCTTCATTCCCATGTGGTCTATATGATTCAGCAAAAACAGCTCCTATATTTGGGTCCTTTATTGCAATTTTTGCAATTTTTGTATATTCATCAGAGAAATTTTTCCATGGTAAATCCAGAGGATTCTTGACTGAGCCAAATCGGATTAATTCTTTCAATCTTTCTTGAGTAGAATTTTGAAATTCAGGAACATTTGCTCCTAACTCGATTATTAAATCGGTAGCTATAGTTGCATTTCCCCCAGACCATGTCATAAGGAGGATTCCGGTTTTGGTAACCATTGTATCATTGTAATAATATAAAGCCAGAGTTGTATCGATTAATTCTTCGAATGATCGAACTGAAATGGTATTTGTCTGTGAAATTAATGCATTCCAAACTTGATTGCTAGTTGTTAAATTGCCAGTATGGGATTCAGCAGATCTCTTTCCTGCCTTGGTTTTCCCACTTCGTAATAATATTACAGGTTTATTTGTATTTTTAAGTACATTCAGTAATCTTCTACCTTCATTTTTATGATACTTCGAAAAGCCTTCAAGATAAACTGCAATAATCTTAGTTCTATCATCTAAATTAAAGAATTGAATAAGATCGGTAGCATTTAATGAGATTGAGTTCCCGATACTTGCTGCAGCTGAAAAATTAACACCAAGATAGTTTAGCACCCCAACAAACCTTTCAGTAAGATCACCAGATTGGGATATAAATGAAACGTTTCCTACTGGATCAGCTTTGAAAGATGAGTTAAAAGAGAATCTACCACCAGTTGAATACAGTCCCATACAATTGGGGCCGATAGCCCGAGTAGAGCTATTCTTAATTAAAGAAAATAATTCATTCTCAATTTCTTTTCCTTCATTATCAAATTCACCTGTTCCTGCTGAGAAAATATGAATTGTAGCAAATTTTTTTTCAATGCATTTTTTTACAACATCAATTAATTGATTTCGATTTACTGCGATAATTGCAAGATCAATTCCATCAGGTAGATCTGACACATTATTGCAACATTTAATCCCCAATATTTCTTTAATTCCCTTTGAAACAAAATATAATTTTCCAGTAAATCCCCTATCAATTAAGCCGTAAAGCTGCCACTTCCTTTTATTGGAAGCACCAATGTAAGCAATTGTTTTAGGGTAAAATAACTTCTCAAAATAATTAATCTGTGCCACGCATGGAATAATTCATTTACTAAATTAAATTTAATGCCAATTATACGATTGATTATTTACAAAAAAAAGGGATTTGTAAGGGGCATTTTGAAAAAATAGAAATTCTTCTTTAGATTATTTAGGGCTTAGGTTGTTTGATATAATAGTGAAGAAGTTTTCATAAAACGATTCATATGACGTATTTTAGCTACTATTGTACAACTTTCTTTTTGATGATAGAAATCATCTCATTTATTTGTATTATGATTAAAGACAAAATATTGAATTATACTATATTCTACACATAAATTTCTAGTTATTATCAGTATTTTCATAAGCATTATTTGAGTCTATTTTTACTCTCTAGTCTAAGAGAGATTCGGGACTCTAATCAAAGTTCCAGATATTAAACTATATATTAAATCCTAATAATATTAAAATTAAGAAAGAAAATAAAAAGTGATAAAAAAAATGACCCAATCTTATAAATCATCATCGGAATTAGAGATTCCTGAAATTGAGGAGATTGAAGAACCTAAAGCTCAAGAATCAAAGGAAAGTGAAGCTGATGAACTACTTGGAGATTTAAATCCAAGATTTTTTGAAGAAGCTTATTCCTAAGATGAAGCAAAACAAAAGATTTATGCATCCAAAGGTTATGCCTCAGATTTCAAGTTAATTTAGAAGGTTTAAACTTTTTTTTTATATTCTATTTTTTATGAATTCTCGTTTATTTTTAGTAAAAATTAAAGTACCACTTTAAAAAATCCTTGTATTATTCATTTTAGAATGCATAATATTTTAGGTAAATTAAGCTCATTTTTACAATTCTTACCAAATAGAGATTTAAATGAAAATCATTAAATAATAAGATTGATCGTGAAACAGACCTTTCACGAAGAATAATATATATCTGAATAATACGATTAGTATTTTTATTGAGTCCTAGATTTATCATATTCAATTAAGAAAATTCAAAAAAGGGTAAAACTTTTCAGATATATATAATATTAAAAGCTGATAATGTCGGAAGATATCATTGACGCAATAATTTATACGACACTAGAGGATAATTTGGGTCCAAATCCTCTCCTTTGGTATCCACTTGATTTATCTGAAAAAATTCGTATGTCAGTGGGTATTAAGACAATAACTATGCTTTCTGCTGATGACGGAGTAGTACCAAGCTCTTTGGTAATTATTCCTTTTCCCTTATTTAATTTAAAAGGCGTAATTAGATATATTGAAAGAGAAGATAAAAATCGTCGTGGTAAAGTTGCTATATCTTCAATTGCTTTGTTATTTAATGAAGCGCATGACATTATCTTTTATAAATATTTGGAATATCTTGATTCTGCGATTTCTGATAGTGTCGATAAAATTATTGAATTAGAAACTCAAAAAGTTAAGAGTGATCAAATTTACGTTGAAATAAACAACCTACGTATCAAAATATCTGAAATTTTAAAAGATCTACAAGAAAAAGAGATAGCAACATCAGAATTGGAAGCTTTTCCTGAAGAAAAAATTGAAGAAGAAGCGGAATCTCTTTACAATTTTAAAATAGTTGTATGTGGAGATCCAGGAGTCGGAAAAACTTCTACGATTTTACGTTTCACCGATGACGCTTTTACAAGAACATACATTCCTACGCTTGGAGTCAATGTCTCAGAGAAAAATATAAAAACCAATAATAGCTTAGTAAAATTAATTCTGTGGGACATAGCTGGTCAAGAAAAATTCAATGTCATGCGGCACCACTTTTACAAGGGGCTCGAAGCAGTGATACTTATTTTTGATCTAACAGATCGTAAATCTTTTGAAAGTATACCAAATTGGTATAAAGATATAAAAAATTTTATAAAAAGTGAATCTGAATTAATAGGTTTTATATTAGGTAATAAAGAAGATCTTACCGAAGAAAGAAGAATAAATCAAGAAGAGGCAATAAAACTCGCAAAAGGCTTCAATCTCGAATATATCGAAACTTCTGCTTTAACGGGAAAAAATGTAGAATCAAGCTTTAATAAAGTAGTAGATGCGATAATTAAATCAAAAAACCCATAATAGGAAGTAAAATGATATGAATTTTGAAGAACTTATATATAAAAGAAGAACTATTAGAAGATTTAAACAAGATCCTATATCCTTAGATATTTTAAAGAAATTAGTAGATTTTGCTCGTATTGCTCCTATGGCAAGTAATATCCAAGCTCTAGAATTTATTATTGTAGAAAATATTGAAATGAGACAAAAATTATTTCCATTAGTGAATTGGGCAAGTTCACTTCCTAAAGATCAAAGAACTCCTGAAAGGGGGAGAGAACCTACTGCATACATTATAGTTCTTGTAAACACACAAATTAAGAAATCTTTTGTGGATTTTGATGTTGGGGCAGCAGTTGAAAATATATTACTTGGTGCTGTAGATTACGGAATTGGAACATGCTGGATGGCGAATATCAATGTAAGAAGAATAAGAGATGTATTTCAAATCCCAGAGCATTACGACATAAAACAAGTTATTAGTTTAGGATATCCTGAAGAAGAATCTGTTATGGAGCTGTTTAAAGATTCATTCAAATATTGGAAAGATGATGAAGGACGTATGCACGTACCTAAACGCTCATTAAAAGAGGTCATCTTCAAAATATATTAAAAAAGTAGAAATGTAAATAACTAAATTTAGAATTTTTATTTTTATTACTTAATCTCTTTTTTTTAATTTTTTAATCATTTTTTTAAATGTTTGGGGAACATTGGAATATTAAAACAAGAGCACGTGCGTTTATATACTCAAAAGGCGGTGGAGTGTAAAGACCAAACTGACGGGGCATAGAATAATCAACTTGTTGGTTATATTCAATCATATTTTCACACCTTCATTTTTGATTTTTGACTTTAAAGGGGAACGACAATATGAGTTTCAGTTCTATTCACACCATCAATTTTATGGATTTTCGCTAAAATTGTTTTTGCAATAGTTTCAACATCTTTTCCTTCTACTTTCACAATAATATCAATACCACCGGTAACTGGATATGTCTCTCTTACTTCATCTAACTTTCCTAATTCTTTAACTACATGCTCGACAAACCCAGCTTTAGTTTTCATCAAAACAAAACATAAAGTCAATTTTAACACTCTCTCTAATTTAATTTAATATAACTATTGTAAAATATTAACGACAAAATTTAAAAATCTTATAGTTTAAAATCTTTTTAATTTTAAAGCTATATAATTTCAAATTATCGAAATTGTCTCAATATAAATTTTGGAAAAAAAAGAAATGAGTTAAAATTGGAAATTGTCTAAAATTAATCTACTTTTATTGTCATCAAAAGATAGATCACTATAAATAAAACAAAATCAATCAAATGAAATATAAGGATAGGAGCAAAAATCCCCGTTTCAGCTTCTCCTACACCCGGTTGAGCGTTAAGCCATGTAATATATACAAGATTAAGAATAATCAGCCACAAATTTATTATAATTGAAACAAATGATAATATTCGACTTATAAGAATACTTTTATCGATTTCAATTCTTTTAATGTTTATTAAAAAAATAATTATTGCTGGAATGATTAATAGGGCAATGTTCTCAATAACTCCGGATCCTGAATAATTCATATAATTTAACATACGGGTAAGCGCTACTATTACGGACGGTGATCCATCTAGAAGTGCAACAAGTATTCCTATTGAACTTCCTATATACAGTAATATAATAATTATTAACAATATAGAAATCGGGATCTTACGTTTTTTAATATCAGTCATTAAATTTCACATTTTCAAATTTTAAAATTAGCTAAAGTTCTATTTTTTATCAGTTTTTGTTTGTTGAGCTATAATATAAACATTTGTTTTTGATTTTTTCTTTAAAAGGGAGAAACGATACACTTTTAATTAATGAAATCAAACTGCATCATTTCTTTTATTTAAATAATTAATACACGCTCTATTAAAAAATAAAAGAATGCAGCATTTCCGAGATAAAGAATCATTATAATAAAAGTAACAGGAATTTTTAATAAATGGTTTTTTTCCTTAGTTATTTCATAACCAAAATAGGTGGATAACCCAAGAATTATCTCTGGAATAATAATATAAAGAGCTAAACGTCCAATCATGGTTACATTTTGAGCATACCAAGAGTTGAGCATCCACATTGTTTGTTCAGCTAATCCAAATATAACTAATGCCAGTAATGCAACAACCAAATATGTGCCTAATTTTGAAATTCGTTCTTGAATACTAGTTCCAATAAATGTAATTAGAAATAATGGGATCGCCCATAGACCCATCATATATAATGATACTGTTCCAACTTTAATGAATCCGTCATCAGGAAATACTAAAATCCCCAGTTCAGCTGATAGAAACCAATCTGGGAATACTTGAAATATGCTAAGTATTAACACATAAAGCCATATGCTTACCCAGACTTTATATCTACGCCAAATACCCACTACTCCTAATAGTACATTATAAATTACTACTAATATAAACAATTTCAGTCCAATTCCAATATCAAATGGTATTAAAATTACGATTACACAAATGATAATAAAAAGAAGATGAGTGAAAAGTGCATCTTTTTCCATTTTGGTCATAATTTCCTTCATAATTTTCCCTTATAAAAATGATATATTCAATATCTAATAAGAAAATCTATGAGTTCTTGATTTTTTCGCAACAAACTATATTCTCCTTTCTTAAGTTTACTTTTCATAGTTTTAGTTATTTCTTTAATATTGAAATCCATCTCATTTACTTCCTTCTTAATTTTTGGTAATAGATCAAAAAGTAACATTTGATTTATAATCCTTCCTTTATACCGTCTAAATGATAAATTACTTGCAAGAAAAAGATATATCGGTGCGATTGCTTCGGGAGAGATTGGTTCAGGTGCTATTTGTCCTCGCTCTACACTATCTTCATATAGTTTAGTGTGAATTGGTCCTGGAAGAATCACATTTACTTGGATTTTAAATGGATTTAATTCATTATGAAGACATTTACCCATAGCAGAAACACCTGCTTTTGTAGAAGAATACGCAACTTGGTTTGGATTAAAAAACATATTTCCATGAACAGAAGCTGTCATAATAATGTTTCCACTTTTTTGATCAACCATTTTAGGCAGTGTTAGTTTCACCATTGCATAATAGGCAATTAGATTAAGATTATACAACTTTACTGCTTTTTCAAGGGATACATCTAACATTGAACAATAATATGACATCCCCGCGTTATTTACTAAAATATCACATCTCTCAAAATTCTTAAAATACTCTTCTACGACTGATTTTACTTCTCCAATATTAGTCAAATCTGCTGGAATGGAAATACCTTCCACACCATATTTTTTGATATCGCCAACAACTTCAAGTAGCTCATTTTCTTCTAAGGCTGTAATTGCGATGTTAGCGCCATTTCTTGCATACTCAAGAGCAACTGCCTTTCCAATTCCTCTCCCCCCACCTGTAATTAATGCATATTTTCCATCTAAAAGGTTTTTCAAAATTATATCTCCAAAAATTCTTTTTTATATTCTCAACTGCCCATTTATTAATTTCTGATATAAATCATTATCCAATAAAAGATACATTTTGTCCTGTTGATTCCATAGATATACCATATCAGTGATTAATTCTATATCATATCCTTCGTGAAGTAGGTTAGCTTTCTTTATTTTAGAAGGTCCTGTAATTTCTAATTCATCTTCACAAATTCGAATAAAGACAGGAATAGAATAGACTGGAAAAACATCTACAACAAATTGAGAAAAATCGTTAATTTCGAACTTTAAAGATGGATTTAATTTAATTGCAGCCATCCCAGCTTTTCCTTCTGTATTTGGAATAGAAACACCATAAACAGCGGACATAAGAATTGATGAATAAGAATTTAGAATGGATTCTATTTCGAGAGTAGATACATTTTCACCTTTCCATCGGTAAGTATCGCCGAATCGATCTGCAAACGACACCCAAAGGTCATCATGAAGCATTAACATATCATTAGTATTAAAATAAGTATCGTCTTTTATAAAAACATCATGAAGAAGTTTGTTCTCTGTTTTTTCTTTATCTTTATACCCTGTAAAAAAGGTTCCCTTATCAATTTTAAGCAAAACCATTCCAATATCACCTGGTTTGCATTTAATACAATAGCCTCTCTCATTTCTGTAAAATTCACCTGTTTCAGGATTAACTTTCACTAAAATTAATCCAGATTGAGTTAGCCTTCCTATCATTCCGGGAATTTCCTCAAGATTAACAAGAGATCGATGACCCTCAGTTAATCCATAAAATTCGTATAAATGTTCAACCTGAAAACGAGATTGAAATTTCTCCCATATCTCCTTTCGGAGTCCTAATCCTAACATCTTTTTGAGTGTATGATTTTTTTCATATTCAGAGGGTGGTTGATTGAGAAGATATCGAGGGAGTTCACCAACATAGATGCTATAAGTCGCTTGAAATTTATGGATATCTTTCCAGTATTCAGAGGCAGAAAAACGTTTTCTTATCGCTAGAGTAGCACCAGTTCGAAAAACAGCTGGCCATGCAACTCCTATAGCTAAATTATGGTAAAGAGGGGTTGGGATATATACAATATCGTTTAAATCCGCTTTTGCAAAAGCTATTCCTAAGAAATTACCTTGAGTAAATAATTTAAAATTTTCCATTACACAGGCTTTAGGGAGACCTGTTGTGCCTGAAGTGTAAATATAAAATGCAGTTTGATGTAAAATTGAATTATAACTAGTATCAGGATTAATTCTGGATAAATTTTTAGTGATATTTTGTAAGTCAGTAAAATTATGAGGATTATTCTTATTGTTATTAATAACATAAATATTATCATATGGATAATCTAAATCCTCAACAATTTCAATGAAGTAAGGTAAACTATCACCATCAACAATTATCCACCTTGGTTCTACCAATTTAAAAGAATGAATTAGTGCTTGTTTCCTAAGATTAAAATTAATTAATGCACTAATCCCTTGCAATTTATTAATTCCAGTTGTAAAAAAGAGGTATTCAGGTGAATTTTCAAGCATTAAGGCAACAGTATTACTTGGCTCTAATCCTGAATTAAGAAAATGGTTTGCGATTAAATTACTCTCTTCATTAAATTCTTGCCAAGTCCAAGAAGAATCTTCATATAATAAGGCTTTTTTGTTTGGGATGTTTTTTTCCAATTCTTCAATAGAAGTGGCTATACTCTGATTTGGATTAGTTAGAGCTTTTTGCATTTGTTCACCAAAACAAGCATAGAATTCAGCTTCTTTAGGAGTATACGTGGGCATGATTAAACTGATTCTAAATTTATTATAATTACAATAAGGTATTTAATTCCAAAATTATATATATCTTTTATTTACTTTAATATAAAACTGTATTTTTTATAAATCATGAGAATTAAATGAAAGAAGTTATTATTACAATTAATATAAACAACCATAGCAAACAATAAAATTGCTAATAATTAAATAAAAGGTTTAAAAATTGAAACCAAATTTACTAACAGACGAGAAGGTAATTATAACTACAGCGATTACTGGTGGCATTCAAGGAAAATGGGCAAATCCAGCGATACCTATAACTCCTGAAGAACAAGCTCAAGATGCCTTAGAATGCTATGAAGCAGGTGCTTCAATATTACATCTTCACGTTCGAGGTGAAGACGGACAAAATACGCCAGACCTAAAGTATTATAATAAAGCTGTTAAATTAATACGTGAAAAATGTCCAATTATAGTTCAAATTGGGAATGGAATAGGTGCACGTATAGCTTATGGAACTAAAACTAGTAGTAAAGGGCGGAAATACGGTCAAACCATTGTTATGCCCACTCTTAAAGAACGGTTAAATCTTCTTAATATAGATCCACCTCCAGATATGCATACTATTAACGCAGGAACGTTTGAGTTTCAGACAAAATATGGCAACCATACTTTTGATAATCCAATCTCTTTTAATAAACGGTATGTTGAAAGATGTAATAAAAAAGGTTTTGGGATTGAGATTGAAGTTTACGATACAAGTCATATTGTAAATATTGAGACTTTAGTATCAAGGTTTAAAGTTCTAAAACCTCCACTACACTTCAGTATTGTTTTGGGCATTGGGGGAGGTGCACCAGCAACAATTAGAAATTTATTAAACATGGTAGATTTATTACTTAGAGGCTCCACTTGGCAAGTAGTTACAGTAGGAAAATTGAATCTTCGAACCACTACAATTGCTCTCTGCATGGGAGGAAACGTACGAACTGGGCTTGAAGATATTCTTTATTATCAAAAGGGAGAATTCGTGGAGAGTAATGCTCAACTAGTGAAAAGAATGGTTCGATTAGCCAAAGAACTAGGAAGAGAACCTGCTACTGTTGATGAAGCGAGAGAAAAACTAGGATTAAAATAAAAAAATAAAAAAAAGAAGTATTTACTTTAATTCAGGATGCTTTTCTAATTCTTGTCTCATTTGTTCGAGTTTTTCACCATGTAAATCGTAAAATTTAAAGAAGAGAATTGAACCAATAAGAGCTATTGAAGGAAACAGAAACATCAAAATTTTTATACCTATTTCTCTTAAAAATGGATCAGCAACAACAGGTAAATACTTACTCCATCCAGTTCCCGAAAATATAATATAAATAGTAGTAATTCCAAGTATCATTGAAAAACGATGAATAAAAGCATTTACACCATAATAACTACCGGCTCTTTTTACGCCAAACTTAAGTGCATCTTGATCAATTACATCACCATGAATTATATCGATAAAAAATAACGCAGCTGACAATCCAAATCCAATTGTTATAAAGACAATGAATGATAAAATTCTACTTATTTCATTATTTGATAAAAGAATCAAAGGAAATAATGTGATGATCCATATTCCTAAGCCAAACATTAAACCTTTGCGAGTGCCATATTTTTTTCTGATTCTTGCTTGAAGAGGCATAAAGAATGCAGCAGATAAGAGCGCTAACATCAATGTAATTCCAATTAAGAATGATCCTTCAGTTCTTCCAAGTACATAGACAGCGTAGAGAGGAAATATTGTTAATAACACATTAAAGCAATACCAAATAAGCATATTTCCAAGCGTGAATTTTATAAATGTTCGATTTGAAAATGTTATTTTCAATGATTTGAAAAATCCTGGTCTTTTTTCAAAATCACTTATTTGTTCTTCTTTTTCTTTCACACCAAAGAAAATAAACAATATTGCTGTGATCAATATTATTCCAGCTAACACTATACCAGAAATAATATATTTAGGCTGAATACTAGCAACTTCTGCGGCATAACCTACTGGATCAACTAATGGATCAGTTGTTGGAACTAAAGAAGGAGTTACGATAAATGTTGGAATTAATGAAGCAAGTATAACTGCAATCATAGTAAAGGCTTTTATAAACACATTTACGTCTCCTCTTTGTTTTTCTGTTGGAAACATTTCGGGGAATACAGCATTGATATTTACTGAAAACATTGTATAAAAGAATTCAAAGGTGAAAATTATGAAGATAAAATACCAGAACTGAGAAGTAAACTGCAAGGTGCTGAGTGGGTCCCTTGCAGTTATTGTAAAAAGAAAAATCATTATCAACGCGAGCGGGATAAATGAAATTATTAAATAAAATTTTCGTTTTCCTAACTTCCCTTTCTGCTTGGTCTTTTCGCTTAGTGCACCTAAAAGAGGATCATTAAACATGTTCCAAAGGCCCCACAAAACAAATCCAGTCCATAATTCTGTCATTGAAAGCCCTACAACTGCATAATAAAAGGTAAAGACATAGATGGTAAATGCTTGATAAGTTAATTGATCTGGGAAAGCATTTAATCCAAATAATACTTTTTCCTTTAACGATTGTTTTCTTTCACTCATATATTTTCCACGTTTGTTATTAAATTTGCATTAAAAAGTAATTAAATGTATTTAGATTTTGATCTTTTTAAAACTATATCAATATTTATTTAGAACAACTTTAACCTCAATAATATTCATTTAATTAGAATCATATTCTATCCTAATAAAAAAATAATATTGTAAATATTAAAAGTAAAAATTTTGATAAAATATGGCAGATTTAAATATTGAAGTTACTTATTTTGAAAATGGGGGGCCACAGAACACTGATAAAGCATTAAAAATTGCTAAAAAATATGCCGATCAATTTAATATAAAAGATATTGTACTTGCAAGTACAACCGGCACAGTCGCAGAAAAAGCATCTGAAATTTTCGATACCGAACATTATAATATAATGATCGTAACCCATGCCTATTACTTTGTTAATAGTACCGTTAGACAAGAATTTTCAAAAGAAAAATTAAAAAGTCTAAAGAACAAGGGGTTACAATTTCATATTGGTACTCATGCTATGAGTGGAATTGAAAGGGGTTTAAGAATAAAGAAAGAAGCATGGATATTTGTAGATATGTTAGCGAAAATTTTAGGATTGCAATTCTCTCAAGGTGTTAAAGTATGTATAGAAATTTCAACTACTATTTGTGATGCAGGATTGATTCCTGACCTTGAGAGAGACATTATTGCTGTGGGAGGAACAGGAAGAGGTGCAGATACTGTTTGTATAATAAAACCTGCTCCAACAAGTAATTTTAAAAATTTAAGAGTTAAAGCAATTCTATGTAAACCATTATAATACAAAAAAGAATTAAGACAATAGAATTGAATAAAAAAAAGGTAAATTAATAAAATTTTAAATTATTTCTAATTTTTTTCCAATTTTTTCGATAGCACTTAACGCAGTATCCAAATCTTCTTTTGTCAGTAATGCATTCATTTGAACTCTTATTCTTGATAACTCTCGTGCAACCATTGGAAATACAATTGGAGTTGCATATATGTTTTCTTCTTCAAATAAAACACGAGCCAACTCTTGAGCTTTACCTGGATCTCCTATAATTAATGGAATAATTGGAGTTTGCGATTTCCCTGTATTGTACCCCATACTTTGAACTTCTTTTTTAAAATAGTTAGTATTATCCCATACTTTTTTTACATGTTCTGGCTCACTTTCAACTACTTCTATTGAAGCAATGCATGCGGCAACTACTCCAGGTGGATGAGCTGTACTTAAGAGATAAGTTCTACTTTTATTAGCACAAAATTCAATCAGATCTTTTGAACCTGCTACAGTACCTCCAAAAACTCCAAATCCTTTGCTCATAGAACCGCCCTCAACATGCACTTTTCCCTGTAGATTAAAGTGAGCTACAATTCCTCGACCATTACCTAGAACACCTTCTCCATGACAATCATCAACAAAAACCATAGCTCCAAAATCTTTGGCAACTTTTGCGATATCATCTAGCGGCGCAATATCACCATCCATACTAAAAACACCGTCGGTTATTATGCAAATCCTGCGCGCTCCCTCTTTTTCAGCCTCTTTTAACTGCTTTTCCATATCTCCTACATCAGTATGTCTATAAATTATTCTTTTTGCTCCAGATAGCCTTACTCCATCAATAATAGAACCATGATTCAATTCGTCAGATACTACAATATCTGGTTTACCAACTAACATAGGGATTAATCCAGAATTAACTGCATATCCTGTTTGACATAAAAGAGAAGCTTCTACTTCTTTAAATCTAGCAAATTTTTCTTGAAATTCTTTAGTTAACTCAAATGAGCCAGCAATAACTGGTACTGCTCCTGCTCCAGCACCATATTTTTTTATGGCATCAATAGCGGCTTGTATGACTTTTGGATGTGTTGCAAGTCCAAGATAATTGTTTGTATTTAACATTAATACTTTCTTTCCATCTACACTCGAATGTGGTTTTGATGCGTCTTCAAGGTATCTTATTATCCATTCAAGATTGTTATTTCTTAATTCGGTCATTTCCTCATTAAGAAAGGCAACTGGGTCTCTATTCATTTTAACACCTAAAATTTATTTGATCAATTGAAAAACTCAATAATTTAAAGGTATTCAGTTATATATTTTAGTTTTACCAATAAATGTGGAGGGAAATAAATGGGATTAAATACAAAAAAGCTTTTTTTATTGACAGAATTATGATTAATACCAAAAATTCCGAAGTTAGTGGAAATAAAAAATGAGAAAGATTATTGTTATAGGAGCTGCTGGGCAAATAGGTAGTGAATTAGTACCAGCATTAAGAGAGAAATATGGTAATGATAATGTAATAGCTACTGGAAGGCGAACACCTTTACCAAGAAATATAGTAGATTCAGGACCAGTTATTTATTTGGATGCATTAAATAGAGAAGCATTAGCTAGAACTCTTTACGAATATGAAGTTGATACTATATTCCACATGGCTTCAATATTATCTGCAACAGGGGAAAAAATTCCTCAAACAGCATGGAATATTAATATAAATGGATTAATTAATGTTTTAGAGGTTGCAAGATCATATGATATCGATAGAATAATTTGGCCTAGTTCTATAGCTGCTTTTGGGCCTACTACTCCTCAAGAAAATACACCTAATGAAACCATATTACGACCTACGACTATGTATGGTATCACAAAAGTGTCTGGAGAGTTATTAATAGAATATTATTATAAAAACTACAATCTTGATACAAGATCCATGAGATTGCCTGGGATCATTAGTAGTGAAACTCTCCCAGGTGGAGGAACAACTGATTATGCAGTTGAGATTTTTTATGAAGCAATTAAAAATAAAAAATATACATGCTTCCTAAGAGAAGATACCGTTTTACCAATGATGTATATGCCTGATTGCATTAAATGTATGATTGATCTCTTAGAAGCAGATGCCTCTAAATTAAAAAGGCATGTATATAATGTTACTGGTATGAGTTTCTCAGCAGGAGAGCTAGCAGCTGAGATTAAAAAACATATTCAAGAATTTGATATTAAATATAAACCTGATTTTAGACAAGAAATAGCTGATTCATGGCCAAAAACAATTGACGATTATCTTGCTCGTGAAGAATGGGGTTGGAAACCTTCCTATGATCTGAATTCTATGACTAAAGATATGATTGAGAAATTAACTAAAAAATTATAAACTTACCCAAATAGTACTCTTATATTCTACTTATTTTTACTCTTTATTTCTTGTTTCTTATCCATTATCATTGTATAAAGCTCCTTTTTCGATTGAGGTGGAATTGAGATTGTATCTCTTTTCTTGAGTTGAATAGCTTGTTCTGGACAAGTTGGAACACAAACTCCACATCCAATACATCGTTTAAGAATTAATTTTGCTGAATTATCAACAATTTTTATAGCATTTAACTGACAATGCTCAACGCAAGTCCCACATCCACTACATAATTCTGAATTTATTTCAGCATAATAATTGGCTGCAAGTATTCTTGCTGGTCGAGGAACCATTTTTAATCGCATTAGAATTTGACAACAACAACCACAACAACAGCAAATAAATTCAGGATTTGTCGTGTTTCCAGATTGAATGACTAAACCATCCTTTTCAGCGTTCTTTAATAACTCAATAGCTTCCTCTTTACTTATAGAACGTGCCCAACCTTGATCAATAAATAATTGCCCTGTTTTCCCAAAATACATACATGTTTCACGTAAGGAGGTTTGATTGCATGGTTGGTCAAATAGATCTTTAGCTTGCCGACATGCACAATTAGTTACCCCAATTGGGTGCTTAATATTATTTATAACATACTCAATTTCATCATAATGAGCTATATAATGCTCTGGGGCAATACTTTCGTCTATAGGTATAGTACGAAATTGGAATATTTTTGTACCTAATACTTCAGCTCCAAACGCGGTTAATAAATACTCTTCAAAATCATTTAAGAATTCTTTTGTAAGCTTATTCACCTGATACTCAAAGATTCCAACTACAAGAGGAATATTTTTATATAATTTCTTATCATTATCAAATTTATACTTAATTGTGCCTTTTTTAACCATATTTTCAAGAATTTCTTCTAAGGATTCTATCCATATCTCTTCATTTTTTACATTTTCATAAATTTCTTCCAAAGTTTTATATGACCAATCCAATTTTGTAGCTAATAACGCCTCCTCTTCAGTAAATACATGTCTTAATACTTTTAATTCGATACTAGATTTTGTCGCCGGTAAACCAATAGGAAATTGATCTAAGTGTAATTGCAGACTCCTATAGATATTAGAGATTTTTTCAGTCATTTCTTATCTTCATTAAATACTTTTGAAATAAAGAAAATTATTAAAATAATATTCGTCTTATAATTTTTTAAATGTGATTCAAAATCAATATAATCGAGGATATTAAAAATATGAAGATTGTATTTCATGAACGTTATTATAATTCTGAATATGCTGGGGATCCTGCTGCTTCTCCGGGACGATTGGAAGGAATTATGGATGTTTTATCGAGGAATAAAGAATATGAAATAATAACACCCACCCCCGCAATTGAAGAGGATATTTTACGAGCTCATACTAAGAGACATCTTCAGAATATAAAGAAAAATGAATTATTGTCTGAATTGGCGTCATTAGCGGCAGGTGGAGCGATACTAGCTGCAAAAGAAGGTTATATTGGCAACCCTACCTTTGCTGTTATTAGACCTCCTGGCCATCATGCATCAGCAGATTCGTGTTGGGGTTTTTGTTTTTTTAATAATATTAGTATAAGTCTTTTGAAACTATATTCAGAGAAAAAAATAAAATCCGCTTTTGTTTTGGATTTTGATTTGCACACTGGAGGTTAAGACTTTAGATCAAAGTTTTAAACAGATATGGCAATATCAATATCCTAAAAAACAGAGATGATGATTTCAAAGTGAAGATTCTGAATCCCTATTCAAGTGGTCGTACAAATTACATAAAAGAGGTAGAAGATTATATGCAAAATTTAGAAGATATCGACATTTTTGTGGCTAGTGCAGGATTCGATCAAGGTATTGAGGATTGGGGGCATTTATTATATCCAGAAGATTACACCGAAATAGGTAGACTTATGAAGGAATATTCAGAGAATTTGTGTAAAGGAAGACGATATGCTTTGTTAGAAGGCGGTTATAATCATAGTGTTTTACCTGAAAATGTGGATTCCTTCTGTCAAGGATTTAAATAATTAAAAATATAAATATAAATTAAAATTCTTTTTACTTTTGCCGATATAACCATTGTTGTCTCTATCTGGAATAGGGCGTTTCCTAGGCATACTATCTCCAAAGCTCCAAATCATTGCATCAAACAATTCTGGACCCAAAGTAATGAAGCTCATATTTTCATATTCATGAGCAGGATTCCGTGTCATAAATGCCTTTTCTATCCCTTTCATAAGAGTAAAACTATTGGAACACAAACTAGCTCTGCGACCTCCACTATAATGACCATCTCCATCATAAAATCCAAGCAACCATGATAATGCTAATCTTCCAGATGCTGTATAATACCATCTTATTGAACTTGGAATTGATTGAATATCTTCGATAATAAACCTGTTTGCGCTAGACTCAATTTTTGCATCCTTTATTAAATTATATACTATAGGTGGCAGTTTCTTTAGGTTGGGGTCTCCTTTTATAAATCTAAATCCATTATTTTCTAAGTCATTATACATATCCTTACACCCAAATATCACTCTTACCATATCACTTGCTGTGACTTTACCCGACTTGGTTCTAGTAAATCTTATCCTCTCCTTTATACGATCATGTGGTAAGCCTATAGACTCTAAATATTTTTCTAGCAGATCTTGATCTTTCTTAGAGATCTCTAGACCAATCCGATAACCATCCAATAACCAACCGTCAGCACATAAGAAGCCAAACCAATAAAGTTTATCATCTTGATTTAATTTATTAAAATAGTCAGGATTTCTCACATTATATTGAGCATTTTTATATCTCTTTAAGTCAAGATTTTTACTTTCATACTTGTTTATCAAATCTAGACAATTCTGAGCCTTCTCCCCTAAAATAGTCGATAAATAGTCTCTAAACTGACCTAATCTCTCTAAATTAAACTTATAGTTGGGGTAATAATGTTTGGGATCAGCCCCTCTTATTTTTTCTGAAACAGCACTTATAAATCTACTGGAACCCACTAAAGTTTGACTGGCTTCTTCAAGAGTGACCGGAATTTCACCATTTACTCTCCCTAGTTCATCACTTAACTTATCTAGAAACTGTAGCGAAGATATTTTTCCATCCCTATAAGATTTAATAATCCCTTTGCAACCCCATGCTTTAATACCCAACCTTTCTACCAAATTATCTTCTAACTTGACTAATGCAACCTCAGCAACCACTTTATTAGAGTCTATCTTTAAAGTATTTTTGAGAGTGTTCACGTATTTTTTACTATAACCCCATAAACGTGATAACCAATAATCCTTATAACCTTTGACTCTCCTAGGAAATATTCTAGCCAAAGCCTCTGATTGAAGTCGTAATTCTTCCCGTAAATCATGGATTAATTGCTCAGTATTATAAGATACTTTTTCTTCAGTCAATTTTTTCACTATAGATCTCTTGTTTCCTTATAAATAAAGATTTATTATCTTAAAATTGATAGGACTGAAAAAGTTTTATGTTTATTTATAGAAAGATATTTATAGACGATTTCAGAGTGAGGATATTAAATCCTTCTTCAAGTGGCCATACCAATTATATCAAGGAAGTTGAAACTTATATGAAAGATTTAAAAGGGATTGATATTTTTGCAGCAAGCGCAAGGTTCGACCAAGAGATTGAAGATTGGGGTAATTTATTATACCCTGCAGATTATTATGAATTGGGCAGTCTAATGAAAATTTATTCTGAAAAGTTATGTAAAGGAAGACGATATGCTCTACTAGAAGGAGGTTACAATCATGAGGTATTACCTAAGAATGTAGAATCATTCTGTCAAGGATTTAAATAACCAATAGAATTAAAACCAAGATATAAGGGATAATTTAATAAAGAAAAAGTTTTATATATTCGATGAGATAAATTGGTTTAATAAGGTATTTTTGGAGTAAAAAAAATATATTTTTAGTTTCAGAAAATATTAGGAGGGATTAGTTTTGAGTTCAGAAGAAAAGAATGATATGGAAATTATAAAACAAAAAAAAGAAAACGAAGAAAAATATCGTAACATCATTCATAACTTAAGCGATGTAATTATTGAAATTGACTCAGAAGGAAAATATACTTTAGTAAATCCAAAATATTTTGATTTATTTGGTTATAAACCAGAAGAAGTTGTGGGGCAAAGAGCTTTCAATCTAATCCATCCAGATGATGTCCCTAAGATTTCAGAATTAATGAAAAAAACAGTTGAAACAGGTGAAGTTCAAACAATTAGATGTCGTACACGCCATAAAAAAGGATATTATATACCTATTTTTGCTAGAGGAAGTATATTTTTGGAGAAAGGAAAACTAAAAATTGTAGCAATTGTCAGAAAAGCGTCGAATGAACAAAAATTGGAAACTCAATTACAATATTTAGAAAACTTACTTTCAGATTTAGAGAAACAATTAAAGGAAAAGACAATCAATTTTAAGGAATCAGAGAAGAAATTTCGTCATTTATTTGAAACTTCGCCATATCCTATTATTGTTCTTGATTTTAAAGGAGTAATCCGAGAAATTAATCCTGCTACAGTAAAGTTATTTAAGTACGATGGAGATGATTTAATTGGCAAAAACTTCCAAAAACTTGTCATATTTCCTCCTGAGAGTTTAGAAATCCTTCAAAAAGCATTTAAAGATATAACTCAAGGTCAAAAATTAGGACCAGTTGAAATTCCCAGTTATGATAAAGATGGTAATATTGTTTGGATTCATGCAACTGCTACTTTAGTTAAGTTATACAATGAGATTCTAATCCAAGTTATAATTCAAGATATTACTGAACAAAAGTTTGCCAAAGAAGGATTAGTAGCGTAATATTAACATGACAATTCATCAACCAATTCAATATTTCAAAACTAGTTAAAAAGAATTAGTTTTCATATGGATAAGAAAGAAATGGTTAGAGTAGGGTATAATGAAGCAGCCGAAACTTTGGTAGAAATCTTTGGTATAGAGGAAGAGGAAGAAGTAAAAGCTTTATCTGAATTTTCTTCTCGAATACCTTTAAATGGTCGAGTTTTAGATGCTGGTTGTGGAAACGGTGCGTATTCTCGTATTTTAAGCGAGAAATTTGAAGTAATTGATGTGGATATCTCAGAAAAGCAAATTGAGTTAGCTAACAAAATACTCCTAAAGCTAAATTTATTTGTCAAGATATGATAAAAGTAACCTTTCCAGATGAACACTTTAATGGAATATTGTCCTACTATGCTATAATTCATATCCCAAGAGAAGAGCATTATGAACTATTAAGAAATTTTCATCGTATGTTAAAAATTAATGGCATTGTTCTTTTAACTTTCCATTGTCAGGATGACCCTGAATCTTATGCTGAAGATTTTTTTGGAACTGGAAATAAAATGTTTTGGAGTGGTTTTGACGAAGTAACTAATTTAAAAATGATTCATGATAGTGGATTTAAAATCATCTGGTCAAAATTGGTGCTAGAATCGCCCAAATTTGGAGGAAGTTATCATTTATTTGTAATGGCAGAAAAGTAACTGTAATAGTTCATCAACAAAAATACATAAAAGATTTACAAAGTACTATTCATAAATTATAGGTTTTTTAAAAAAAAAATTTATTTGAAAAAATCTTATCTCTTTATTAAACATTATAAGGGGGTTAAAGGTTTCTGTTTCTCTTGTTCTTCGATTGCCTTTTCTCTTAGTTTTCTTCTAAAAATTTTACCAACAGCAGTTCGAGGTAATACATTTATGATTTCTACCTGTCGAGGATATTTGTATCCCGCTAGGTTTTCTTTTGACCATTCAATAATTTCACGTTCGGTAATCTTATCCTTATATTCTGGCTTTATTACTATATAAGCCTTTATAGTTTCACCAATATTTGGATCTGGAACACCAACTACTCCTGCTTCTAGAACTGCTGGATGCTTAACGAGGCTTTCTTCAACCTCTCTGGCCATTACTTTATAACCCTTATATTTCACCATATCTTTAGTACGACCTTCGATATAGAAATACCCATCTTTATCCATTCTTGCTAAGTCTCCTGTTCTTAACCACCCATTAACAATATCTTCTTTAGTAGCTTCAGGATTTTTCCAGTATCCTCTCATTACGTTTGGACCTTTAACTATTAATTCACCAATTTCTCCAAGTTTAAGCTCCTCTAGATTATCTGGATTTACAATAATTACATCAGTATCGATATTAGGAACACCAATACTGTTTGGTTTAATTTCAGGCATCCATGATGCAGCTGATGTAGCAAATGCGGATGATTCTGTGAGACCATAACCTTGCCCTACTTTAAATCCAACAACCTTTTCCCATTTTTTATTAAATTCTGGAGCCAATGCAGCAGATCCAGATCCTGCAGATTCAAGACTAGAAAAATCTGTTTCTGTAAATTCAGGAGAATTGATTATCATTTGGTACATTACTGGAACACCTACAAATAGCTTAACTTGATAATACTCTATTCCTTTTAATACTTCAGAGGGATTGAAAGGAAACATCACTAGCATAGCAGCAAGATATAATGCAATTATCAATATACCGAATCCCATAGCGTGGCATAATGGTAAAATTGATAAATTAACATAATTTCCAACATTATCTTCGTAGGTATCGCCTGATGCATAAGCTAAAGAAATACAACTATGAAGCAGTCCATCATGTGTCCATATTACCCCTTTTGGGAGTCCAGTGGTACCACCTGTAAACATTAATGCTACGATATCATTTACAGGATCAATCTCTACATCTGGGGGAGTGGGTCTCACATCCTTTATGAATTCGCTGAAAAGAGTTGTATTTATTTTCTCTTCCTCAGTACCAATTAATATTACATTTTCAAAATTAACTTGTTTTCGTACTCTTTTGACTGTTCTAAAATTATTCTTATGTACAAAAAAAGCTTTTACATTTCCTGCTTCTCTGACAATATGAATTACATCTGATTCCTTGAGTAATGGATTCACAGGGATAACAGTGGCTCCAGTTTCCATAATCCCTATACAACAAAAGATAAACTCAGCACAATTTTCTGACATTATAGCGACAGAATCTCCTTTCTTAACACACAAAATAGACAATGCATTTCCAACTTTATCAGAATAATAAATCAATTCT
>CAYSZJ010000014.1:20016-50540 GCA_964435435.1 uncultured archaeon | reverse complement strand
AATCTACATAGCCATATAATATTTCAACCGCTTCAACTGAGGGAAAATTAGTTTCCACTTTTACGTTTACTTCATTTGATTTATTAATCATTAAGTTTGGAATATCAAAGGAGACCATTGCACATTCTTGTATATCTAAGGAATCATTCCCATAGAGATATACAACATTTTCTGCTAGAGTATTGTTAACATATATGGACTCTATTGTTACTTCTTCATTACCCGTATTTTTAATTAACAAACTCCCTGTTTCATTAGCATAAATAAAAGAGGTTGTGTTACCCTCAACAGTTTCTATTATCTTAAGATCTGCTTTATTTTTAACAGTATGAATATATCCAATATCTGAGGCTACGGTATCACCAATAAAACTTCCCGTTACACAAATTAACAACTCATCATTCACACCGAGAGTTATATCATTTTCAGCAAGAGTATCAGTGGCATCTATTACAATAGTTTCATCTTCACCTTTTTCGAGATTATAATCTCCACTTTTAACATAGTAATCATGAAAATTAACTTTGTACAATGATTCTGTGAGATAAATAGAGTCTATTCCGAATATAATTTCCCCCGTGTTTTTAACATTAATCTCTAGAATAGTGCTCCCATTATCATAGGTATAAGCATGAGTTTGACTGAAACTTATTGGTATATGTTTTCTATAATAACTATCGGATATTAAAGAAAGTTCTGGAGAAATAATGCGGTCTTCACTTAATATAGAAAGTGTAAAATTCTCTTTATTCGATGAAAATAGGATTTCATCATAAAGATTGTTTGTCGTAGCAACACCAATTTTGTTAGATGTACTCAAAGGATAAAAACTAGCATTCGCATTTTGTAAATAAATCTTTGCTTTTTCCCCCGGTTTTAATATTGCAGAACCACTGAGATATTCTATTGATGTATAAGGGAATCGAAGTGTTTCTGTATCATTATTTACATAAAATCTTTCTAATATTTCAATTGTATTACCTACATTTTTCACTTCAAGAAGTATATCAGTAGAAGTATTATTCATTTGAATAGCTTTACTATTTTCCTTATTGATTTTAATAGATCCCTTTTCACTTTCTTTTACGAAGAAATTGCTTGTTGAGTTTGAAAATTCGTATTGTTTACCTTCTAAAGCCTCTGATTGTGCTGTAACTTTTATATTAACAACGTCATCTTTATCAAATGTTTTTCCACTTGATTTTATGTTGACATAAACAACTTCAGATTCGCCACTCTCTACTGTTTGATTACCTATTCCACTACTCATAATAAAATCATATTCTTCTTCATTGATTTCTACTTTATTTAGCAATAAGTCTTTTGTACCAGTATTTTTCATTTCGAATGTCGCATATCCATCAGTAAAAACTTCAGCATCTTTGATCAAAAATTTGGATTCTAAAGCGGTATAATCAACTTTATATAATTTGACTAAACCTAACTTTGATATATATGTTGGAATAAACACCTTAAAATCATACATTCCATTAGGAGGAATATAATCTGCCCATAGTTTTCCATCGGTAGTCTTTCTATTTGGATTATTGATTTGTTGGGGATAATTTCTTCTAAAGTCTTGGTCACCGTATTCTTCAATATTAGTAGACTGCCCAAAGAACATTAACCTTGCTAATTGACTTTGAAACCATAACGGTCCCGTTCTTCCATCTGTAGCATTTTGATATTCACTTTCATCGAATACTGCATCTTCTTTCCAGTTATCTTCTTCCATCCCCCATTTTTTATATTTTGCGTAATTATCATTACAGATTCTTACCATCCAATTCCACTTCCCTTCATCTCCACCTAAACCAGTTAATAAGAACCCAAAATACACTAAAACATAATCTGCTTTTAACCTACGAAACGCTTTTGCACTATATATCTCATTGGTTTGCATCAATGCCATTCCTGTTAAACCAATCCTAGTACTATTCTTAGTCATATTATCATTAACAGTTGTAACATTACCAACAGGAGTAAGCCAGTAGCCATAATCCCACCATGAAACAACTACATCTGTTCCCTTTAGATTAGATCTCATCCAACTCAGAGATTCTTGCCAATCTGTAATAGCACCTGCGGGTACCATTTGACTATAAGAAAATTGCTTAACCGAAATATCTGTTGAGTGAACAATTTGGGCAATGCCTAAAAACCCTACGATGAGATAAATAGCAAATATTTCTGAATTACCAATAGTTCCTTTTAATTGTCTCCTCCGTTTTCTGCTTATCCCAACTTTGCGTTCCCCGAAAAAGCTTCCAAAAATTTTCAAAACACTTACTAATCCATATGCCCCCATCAAAGCTGCAGCAGGAGCAAATATTAAAATAATACGAATCATGCTTCCTGTAAAGTAAAACATAAGTATAACAAAAGCTATTAAGAAAATATCTACTGCTATGAGCCGTTTGAAACAAAAATAAAAACCTAATGGAATTAAGATTAAAGGAATCAATGTATTATAATAAAACACACTCCATGAACTAGGCATTTGTTCTGCTACTGAAGCAACAAGGGCTATTTTTTCACGAAAAAGAGGATTAAGAATGGTTTGAAATCTTGAACCAAAACCAAAAGGTAGCATTTCAGGAGCTACCCAGATAATTATAGCAAAAATTATTACTGCGGGAATAAAAACCCATTTTAAAAAGTTAATTAATCCTTGATAAAAGGTAGGATGTTCACTCCTTTTTGATTGGATGATGTGAAAAAACACTAATATAACTGTAAAAAGAATTAGTCCTCCTGTAGTTATACTTGAAAATAATTCACCATGATTATATGCTATATATAAAGAAAAAATAAGTAACCCCGTTCCTTCAACACCAGCATAAGAAATCAAAACATTTTCATTAAATTTATCAGAAAATATCAATATTATGCTAATTAAAGGAATAATTAAATAAACAAATTGATACCCTCCCCAGCTAAGAGATAAATATCCTAAAAAAATACCCCCTAGTATTGAATAAGAGAATTTACCCGTTCTTATTGCTTTTAGCCAAAATAAGAAACACATTAGAGAAGCGAAAACTCCAATTGTTTCGTTATCAAAAAAACCTGCCATTGTACGTTGCATAAATCCTGGATTAAACGCCAAGAAGAATGCGGCAACCAACCCAGTTCCACGATCAAGGATTTCTTTTCCTAAATAATATATAGTTAATACCGTAATACCCCCCATAAATGCAGGAAAGAAAAAACAAACATCATACAATGACACTGGTATTCTAAAAAAATGGAGAATCTTATAAATAATAACAACAGTAAAAGTAAGACCTGGGCGTAAATTTCCCCTGTATAGGCCTTCGGGATACCAACTTTTTAAATCATGCCAATTGAAATATTCATATAGAGAGTGAGTTGATAAATATTCTGCATTATACCATTGAATCCATGGATCAAAAGCTTTAATTACAGCAGGACCTCTGATAATTGGAGAGATTCTTATTAAAATAGCTAATACGACTACTAAAAAAATTGCTGTAAAAAATAAAACATTTCGAGCTTTTATAGAGATAGACGTTCTAATGCGATCATATATATTTCTTAGGGAAGCAATGATTTTTACCATAATTATTACATGCGGAATTTTAATAAATTAATTATTTAAAATACCATAATTAAATTTAGATTATAAAAAATATCCTTAAGATTAAAATGTTTTTCTTTAATCTAACATTTTATAAAATCCAAAATAATCCAAGGAGAATATATGAATTTTAGAGTCATTATTACTATTAGAAAACACTTTTAAAGAAGATGTTATAAAATTTATGGTAAGAAATAGATATCTTTTTAAAATGTATTATGTAGGAACCGAAAAATATTTTGGATCTCAAAGGCAACTTAATTTTCTAACTATTGAAGAATGTCTTCTGAATGTATTAGTAAGAACGAAGTATATAAATGATATCGAGAATTCTGAATTTGAAACAGCAAGCAGAACTGATAGATTTGTCTCTGCTAGAAGTGCTTGTTTCTCATATATATCAGAAAAGAAGCCAATTTTGATGGAAATTAATTCTGCATTACCGATGGAAATAGGTGTATGGGCTTACACAAAAGTACAATCAAATTTCCTTTCAAGATACAATGCTATTTTGCGCTATTATATCTATATTGTCCCTACACCACTCTCAATTCTTCAGAAGGAATATAAAATTAACATAACATTGATGGAAAAAGCTTGTAGGCTGTTAGAAGGAAGGCATGATTTTGTTAATTTCTCAAAAAGAGATAAAGAATTACAATTAACTGTACGAGATATGGAATCAGTTAAATTAACAATAAATAATGGTTTTTTAATGTTCCATTTTAAAAGTAGAGCATTCTTAAGGCAACAAGTTCGAAGAATGGTTAAAAAGCTTTTAGAAATAGGTAAGGGAAAGATTGAGTATGAAGATTTTCTCCAATTATTTGATTCCTCTAAGTTTATTTCATATCAACCAGCTAATCCAAATGGATTGATTTTATGGGATATAATTTTTGATGAAAAAATTAAATTTAATGAAGATCTAAAATCAAAAGAAAGAATGGAGGGATTTTTCCGAAATAAAGAAATTTTATTTAATTTTAAAAATCAATTATTCAAAATCTTGCAACATAACAATTTTAGCTAATAATGCTTGAAGCTGAATCTCCTCTGTTCCGCCTTGGCTTAAGCGAAATTCAAATTCAGATAAAATCTTCGTCAATTCAATTTTTAAATCTTCAGAAATCTCAAGATCATAGATTTCTCTATGAATGTTTTTTATGATATTTAGTCCTGAAAGCCCATAATCATTAATTAAATCATTTAAAAGCTTTATTGATAATTGTAACTGGCTTTTTAAGGCAGCATCTAAAATTTCTTTTATTTTTTCTGGAGGAACTTCTCCAGCAACGCAAAAGACGAGTTCCTCATCTACTTTTTTGGAAATTGTTCCACATGATTGCAAGTAATTAATTGCTCTTCTACAATCTCCCCTAGCAACTTCAACCAAAGCGTTTAAGCCACCATTGGTCAGTGATATTGATTCTAATTGAGCTATATATTTTATTCTTTTTTTTATATCTTCATTATTTAAGCTGGAGAATCTAAATACAACACATCTAGACTGAATAGGAGGAATAATCTTATTTGAATAGTTACATATCAATATCATTCGGCAGTTTTTTGTATATTTTTCCATAGTTCTCCTTAATGCTTGTTGCGCTGGAGCTGTCATATTATCAGCTTCATCTAAAATTAATATTTTAAATGGAATATTTAATGGTGGTCTTGCTTTTGCAAAATCTTTAATATATGTTCTAATTACGTCAATTCCTCTAGCATCACTGGCATTTAGTTCTAAATATGTTCTATTCACTGCCATTTTTCTCCCATATAATTCTCGGACCATTGCTAATGCCGATGTGGTTTTTCCTGTTCCAGCAGGACCTGCAAAAATAAGATGGGGCATAGATTTATCTTTTATAAATTGTTTTAGACGCTTGATAATACCTTCTTGATTAACAATATCATCTAAATGCCTTGGTCGATATTTCTCTACGAAAGGTCTATTCTCAACTGACATTTTTATTTAAAAACGAAATTTTAATTTTTTACTGATATATATATTAAGGTATAAACTTTCTTAATTCTTTATTAATATTCAGGTTATCAATTTTATTAAGACCATTAAATAGTAGCAGTAGATCTTAATAAAAATTGTTCATGTGAAGTTTGAAACAAGTTCCTTATTCGCACAGGCTGAAACCAGCAACCTTTATCGGATAGATTTCTTATAAAATCATTTCCGATTACTTTTCTAAGGATATTAAGGGCTCCATTCACATCTGCATTTAAAAGATAATCTGAACCCTTGAATAAGCCTTTTTTTACATGTTTACCAATATATTTTTTATGTTTTTTAATTGGTTCTAAATCAAGTGAACTACACTTAGAAGTATAAGCTTCTGTTAGTTCATAAATTTTTATTCCCACTAATTTAGCCTTATATTTTATACATTGCTTAAGTTTTGTGATGGGGATATTTAAAAAATTTTGATTATTTCTTCTTCCCATTTGAATATTTCTTTTAATATATTTCAATTGTCCTAAGCAGATATTTCCTATTTTGTTTTTTAAACAATATTCTATGATAAATCTTGCAGTTTTATGTAAATAATCTTTTACAATAGAATTCCTCTTAAGATCAATACAACTTAGCTGAGATGTCCACCTAATACCTTGCTTATCTTTTATTGAATATAATTTAGAACGTTGTTTATTCCAATGGTGATTGATCGCCTTTAGAACTTTCCCTGATATAATGATGGGCTTTCTATTTCTATTTTCTACGCATGTTGCTAAATTATTAAGTCCTAAGTCTATGGACAGATACATCTCTTTATCTAATTTCGAATTTCTTATAGGTTGATTATAAAGTATCTCTATTTCATAAAATTTCTTCCTTGGTATAATTCTGATTTGATTAAACCTTTCAAATTTTTTATTTTTATATTTAGGAATTCGAATTTCTATTGGATTTTTAAATTGTGGAAAGTATGTGTTAAAAAGGTGAGACATAGTTAAAACTATTTTATTTTTTACAATTTTACTATTTTGATTGGTAAAAATAAGTATAAAATATTCTTCTTTTTTATATTTTGGCAGACTAGGTCTTCCATTAAACTTCCTGGGATTCTTTTTCCATTCTTTTAATGATTTAAAGTAACTTTTCCAATTTTTATCTAAAACACGTAAGATTTGTTGAGATGTTTGAGATTTTAATAATCTATAGTTATCAAAAGGCTTTAAGATATAATTTAAGTTAGAATATCTTAACCAACTCTCTAAATTAAAAAATTCTTGCCTTATATAATAATTCGCTTGATTATATAGCTTCTTTGATATATGACATAATAAATCCATATGAGCTGTTGAACGATACCTAAATTTGTATATTATTTTCATTCTTATAGTTTTGATGCATTTTAACTATAAAAAAAGGATGACATAGGAAATTTTTAATAATTTTTTAAATTTGGATAACTCTATAATTAAACTAAGTTTTATCATAGTTGAATGGTAAATATTAATATTTTTAATATCTTAACTTATCACATCAAAAAAAAACTAAAAGATGATTATGACTGATTTCAAAATAACGAAAATAAAATCACGTTGGATTTTAGATTCACGAGGGAATCCTACGGTAGAGACCGATGTATTTGCTGATAAAAGCTATTCAAGGGCAGCAGTTCCATCTGGTGCTTCAACTGGTGTATTGGAAGCACTTGAACTCAGGGATGGAGGAAAAGAATTTTCAGGTAAACATGTGTTAAAAGCTATATCAAATGTAAATGATATAATTGGAAAGAAATTAATTGGTTTTGATGTACGAGAACAAAATAAAATTGATAAAGAAATGATATCTATTGATGGGACTGACAATAAAAGTAATTTAGGTGCTAATGCATTGTTATCAGTATCGTTAGCAGTCGCAAAGTTAGCTGCAAAGTTATCAGAAACACCATTGTTTGCATATCTTCATAAATTAGCTTACAATAAAACAAGAGAGGATTTTTTGCTCCCTTTACCATGTTGTAATATTATAAATGGAGGAGAACATGCAGGTAATAATCTAGCAATACAGGAATTTATGGTGTTGCCTATAGGTGCTGGATCATTTTCTCAAGCAATCCAAAATGTATGCGAAGTTTACCAAAATTTAAAAATAATTTTAGCAAAAAAATATGGTAAACCCGCTGTGAATGTTGGCGATGAAGGAGGTTTTGCTCCAAACCTTTCCTTAACATCGGAAGCAGTTGATATAATAATTGAAGCAATAGAATCTGCTGGATTCTTAGTAGGTGTTGATTTTGTTTTAGGGATGGATGCTGCTGCGAGTGAATTTTATAAAGATGGACTATATAATATAGATGGGAAGAAATTAAACGAAAAAGAGTTATTAGAATATTATATGGATTTAATTCATGATTATCCCTTTAAATCAATCGAAGATCCTTTTAATGAAGAGGATTTTAGAAATTTCTCAAATATTACCGCTAAAGTTGATAAATCTATCCAAATTGTTGATGACGATCTTACAGTAACTAATATTAAAATCCTTGAAAAAGCTATTAAAGAAAAAGCGGGAAATGCATTACTGCTTAAAGTTAATCAAATAGGCTCATTAACTGAAGCAATTGAAGCTGCAAAATTAGCTTTTAATAATGGCTTTAATGTTATGGTCTCACATCGCTCTGGAGAAACCGAAGATACTTTTATTGCAGATTTAGCAGTTGGTCTTTGTACTGGACAATTAAAGACGGGTGCCACAGCAAGATCTGATCGGAATTGTAAATATAACCAGTTATTAAGAATCGAAGAACTTTTAGGAGATGATGCAAAATATCCTAAGAATCTAGATTCTTGGAAAAAGTTTCAATAATAATTCATTATCTCATTATACTGTGTTCATGTTGTATTTTTGATAAATCTATATACATTTACATCAATTTTTTTTGTTTTTTTAGTATGAAAGGGAAAAGATTTCTCCAAAATCATATTATATGGAAGTATATTATCTATTTTCCATTTAAATCTGGTAACATAATTAATAATAAAATGTTGAATTTTTTCACCAGCTAAATGAATAGAATAAACCACGTCTGAAAATGAAAAAGCTTTATCTAAAAAAGCTCTATCGGCAGATCTAGTTTTCACACCAAAAGGTGGATTCATGATAGTGGTAATTTTTATGTTTTTAGGGAGATTTTTTTTTGAAATTTCAAAATATTTGATATCAGAGCATATTGGGAAGATCATATCATCTAAATCAAGTGATCTCACATTTTTTTTAAGAATTTTCAATGCTTCTCGGTCGATGTCAACACTCAGGATAAAAGCCGCCTCTAAAAAAGCACTAGCTAAAGATAACCTGCCAGTTCCCGCTCCTAAATCAACAACTATAGCATTGCAAATATCATTAAATTCAAAACCAGCAAAATAGATAATATCAACAGCACATTTCGCATCAATGCAATATTGTTCTAATTCGATATTAGGATTTTTAAATGTTTCGGTGTTTTGTATTATAGAAATCAATTTCTTTTTGCTAAAATTCATCCGAAAAAATGTTTTCTCTTTTAAAATTAATACATTAAATTTAATTATTTTATTTAATAATATGTACTTAAATTAGAAAGAGTATGAGAAATTAAAAGATTATTGTTGATATTTATGAGTAAGAAATCTATAGAAAATAATGATATTATATTAACTGGTCAGTATCTTGGTGTTGTCGAAGAATATCTCCCTGATAAACAGTCCACATATATCAGAGATGGACAAATTTATGCAACTAAATCTGGGTTGATTACCCTTGATAATCAAAAAAAACAAATTGAAATTAAGACACATCAAGAAAAAGACAGAAAGATTGTAAAAATTGGAGATATTGTAATTGGTACTGTATTATTTTTACGACAATACTCTATTGGAATAAATTTCTATACAATTAATCGAAAAATACATTTTAATTCATATTATTTTGGAAATATCCATGTATCTCAAATTGCTGATAGATATGTTGAAAAAATCAGTGAAGCATTCCAGATAACAGATATACTCCGGGCTCGTGTAATAAAACAAAAATATAATGAGTTTGAATTAACAACAGCTGGTAAAAATCTAGGGGTTATTTATGCTGATTGTGTAATTTGTGGAACGCCTCTTGACAAAATAGGATATAATAAATTAAGATGTCAAAGATGTGGAAACCAAGAATCTAGAAAGTTATCTTCTAATTATAGGAATTTTTCTGAGGTTTTAAGATTTTAACAATTTTCTTCAAATAAACTAATAAATATTAATAAATATTAATAACATTCAAAATATTATTGTATAACGGATTTAATTTTGAAGAAACACGGGAAAAGAATCATTCATTTTTATAATTCTAAGGGTTCAATTAATAATGTAATTAATTTTCTCGAAAGTATTCAAAAAAAGATAGATTACATAAATTTAAATGTATCTGTCGAGGGAAAAACTATAAAAGTCACTTTATTTGGTTCACGAGATCTCCAATTTCTAGCAATTGAAAGATTAAAAGATTTAGCTCAACAGTATTTATGACACTTTACTGTTTTTAACAAAACCATAAAAAATTTATTTTATTTTGTATATTTTTATTTAAGATTTTCAAATTTTCATAGTTAAGAGTATTAATAATGGTGAAGAAAAAAGTAGTCAAACCAGAAGAAAATGAAGAGGAGGAATTAGGAGAATTAGCGGATGACTTATTTGGGGATGATGAAATTGAAATCGAATATCCTAAAGTGAAAGAAGGAGATTTATCAAGTTCTCCAGCAATTGAAGAAGCTGATACAACATCCGAAGAAGAATTAGAATTTGAACTAGAAGAAGCTAGGTTTCCTGAGTATAAACACTTAGATTTAAGTTTAAATAAAGGTACTGGTAAAAATGATTATGAATTGTCCATAGAGGGTCAATCCCATGGTTTCTTTAACATCCTTGTTAATCATTTGTTAAATATAGAGGGTGTTAATATTGCAGCCTACAAGGTAACAAAAATAGAACCTTCAAAATTATTTATTCGCCTAGAAGATTCAAAAAAATTTAAAATTAAGGATATTTTGCTTAAAGCTATTGAATCTTTAAGGGCAGAAGTTCTAGATGTTCAAAAACTCTTCCAAAAACTTATTTAAATCATTATTCTCTTTATTTATGAAAATTTATAAGAACCTAAAATTCAACTTATAATAATGGATTATGAGTTTTTAATTAAGGATATAAATCTTAATAGATCTCAAAAAAAAATTGGGACTGATAAGGGTTTAGCTAAAATTGGAGATGGAATTGTAAATCTTACATATAGTATTGCTAAATCATTATTTTTAACTAAAAACAGCTCAAATGAAAAAATTGTAAGAACAGGTGTTAAAGTTAACAAAAAAATATTAGCAAATGCATTAAAAAATGCTAATATGAAAAATTTTGCAAAGACTAGAGCCGATGCACATGATCTCGCTGATACTACTGAAGCTTTAGTTGCCTATGTGTGGCTTAGCAACTTCATGTCTTTACATGAACTTATTGATTTCTTATCTAGTAGTTTATCGGGAGATCTTACTCTTAGAAATGAGGAAATAGAAAGTGCTACAGAAGCTTTTACTAATCTACTTAATCATACTAAGCAATTTCTACCAGAGAGTTAAAATATGAAAGATAATCCTATTACTATTGGATTTGATGATGCAACCTTCGAATTGCACTCAGAGAAAAAATACACTCAATTAATTGGGGTTATCTGTCAAGGAGCACGAATGGTACGTGTTATTCGAGAAAAAATCATGATTGACGGGTATGATGCTACTGAAAAACTAATAAAATTGGTTAAACAAAATGTAAAGCATATACAATATGTTATCACGCATACAATAACTTTTGGTGGTTTTAATCTTATTAATCTAAATGAGATTTATTCTGAAATACAAAAGCCTATTATTGCTATAACAGAAAAAGAAGTGGATTTTGATTCTGTAAAAATAGCTCTGCAGAATAAGTTTCCAGACACATATATAAGTAAGTTGAATAATATTATTGATGCCGGAAATTTGTATGAAACAGAAATTGAAACAGCAGGTGGGATCTCAAAATTATATTTTCATTGTAAAGGTATTATAATTGAGGAAGTAGGGGCTCTTTTAGAAAAAGTCTGTATTGATTCCAAAATACCAGAATCGGTGAGAATGGCGCATCTAATTGGGAAAATCTTTTAAAATTATAAGATTCTTTTTAATCTGTATCTATTTCATATTCTAAAATATCACGCATCCTATCTCTTAAATCTAATCTTATTGCTGACATCCCATAAGTGCGAATCCCCAATTTTTTTTGAACTTGTTTTGCACTTAACGTGCCTGGAAGATCTTGTTTATTCGCTATGGCAATAGTCTTAGAGTTTAAGTAGCGCGAAAATTTATCACAAATCTCTTTTGTCTTCTCAACATTATCTTCGGTAGAATCACATACTATAACAGCTAAACCGGCACCTCTTAGGAAATCTTGCCACATAAAATGGTAGCGATCTTGTCCACCAAAATCCCAAATATTAACCTTCTTCCCATTAAGTGTTGAGTTCTCAATTTCCAATCCCACTGTTGGATTTGTTTCTTTCATCATTTTTCGACCTTGAAGCAAGGATACCAATGATGATTTACCGACCCCAGAAACTCCTAAAAGGCAAACTTTTTGTTTTGTTGTATAAACTTTATGTCAACCCTTTCTAATACAGAATTACGTTAATTAGAAAAGGCAAAAAATTGTTCAAAAATTAAAATAATATTGACATGACATGGGAATTTCAAAAGAAAAATTCTAATAAATCAAATCTACTAATGGTATCATGAAAAAATCCTCCCAAATATTTCTCTTATAGTTGTATAATATTCTAAAAGGAGATCAAAAAATAAATTTTAAATTTAATTATAATTAAAATAAAAAAATCAAAAAATAGAAACTACTTAAGCCCCAGTTTCAATATCTTTCACAATGCCCACCGCCACGGTACGACCCATATCGCGTACAGCAAAGCGGCCCATTTCTGGAATCTCTTCATACTTTTCGAGACACATTTTCTTAATTGGTTGTAACTCAACTACTGCAGCTTCATTTCTTTTAAGAAATTTTGGAGAATCTTCAATCACAGCACCAGTCTTTTGATCTAATTTTTTAGATAAAGCAGTAAATTTTGCTGCGATTTGAGCAGTGTGTGCATGAATAACAGGTGTATATCCTTGGGCTATAGCAGTAGGATGCCATATAACTATTATCTGACCAGTCCATTTTCCTTTTGGTGTAATAACGGTTGGTGGATTATTAGGATGTCCTAAACAATCACCTCGACCAGCATCTTCCATTGTGATACCTCTTATAGCAAAGCCTATATTATCACCTGGCTCAGCTTGAGGAATCTCTTCATGATGCATTTCAATTGAGTGAATTTCTCCCTCGAATCCGGTTGGCATGATGATTATTTTATCACCTCTTTTAAGTATTCCAGTTTCTACTCTACCAACAGGAACTACTCCTATTCCTTTTATACTATAGGAATCTTGAATTGGTAATCTCAGTGGTTTATCAAGAGGTTTTTCAGGAATAACAAACTTATCAATTGCGTCAATTAATGTTGGACCATCATACCAAGGCGTTTTATCACTTTTCTTTGATAAGTTCTCCATGCTAAGACCTGAAACTGGCACAAAGGGCACATCCTTTAGCTTAAAACCGATATTTTTAAGAAGGTCTCCAACCGATTCTTTACATTCGTTAAATCTATCTTCAGAATAATCGTAAATATCCGCTTTATTCACAGCTACAACTATTTGTTTTACACCTAAAGTTTGTGCTAAATACGCATGTTCCCGAGTTTGACCATTAGCTGCAATTCCAACTTCCATTTCACCTTTCTTACCAGAGACGACGAGAATAGCTGCATCAGCTTGAGACGCGCCGGTAATCATGTTCTTGACGAAATCTGCGTGTCCTGGTGCGTCTATAATGGTAAAATAGCGATTTGGCGTCTCAAATTTTCTGAATGCGAGATCAATTGTAATCCCACGTTGTCTTTCTTCTTTTAATTTATCAAAGACGAAAGCATAAGACCATGAATCACGGTCGTATTCCTTTGCTAACTTCTCAAGTTCTCGAGCCTCTCTATCGGTTACTGCTCCAGTCTCGATGAGGAGAGCACCCATCATAGTGCTTTTCCCATGGTCTATATGCCCAATTATTACTAGATTCAAATGAGGTTTTTCAACTGGCATAATTCATCAATTTCCTCAATTATTTATAATTTAATTAATCTATTTTATTATTTTAATGAAACATAATTTTTATTAGATGTTAATTTTAAATGTTGATGAGTTTATATTTTTTACTATAATTTGTGGTGAGTTTTTAGAGTTTTTGGTATTGAGCTATATATTTAATATGATATTTCTCCAATACTTTTTATTGGTTAAACTAAAAGAATATTTGGTAGCTCTTTTTTCGAGTTTTTAATATTATAATATATTAGCTTTTTATATCGTATAACAGCTCTTGTTTATTTCTTCTTATTAAGTGAAAGATTTCGTTAAGTTCTTCTTTAAAATTTACTTCTTTTCCTTCTGAATCTGTAATACTAAATGGAATTTTATCTTCTAGAAATTTTTCAAACACAAGCTCAATATCGTTAATATCAACGTAAGTCTCCTTAAAGAAATCTAATAAATGATGTAGAAAGAGAGCTTTAATATAATCATTATTTTTCTTACCTTTTTCATAAAAAAATATTATTTGCTGAAAGATTAAATTATCATTATTTTCCTCGACTTTAATATCTTTTTCTTCATAAAGCATCCAATTAAATCCATAATCTACTGCTCTATTAACTAAATTAGCAATATCTTCAAAGATCCCTGCTTTTTTGGCCCATTTATTATGGATAAACCAATTTGGAATTTTATGAAATCACTTTAAAGATATTTTCTTAGTTAAAAAGATAGTAAAAATAAAAAATTATAGATCTTTAATTATACAAAGCATTCGAAAAAAGAATTAAAATTAACAATAGTTTAATTATTATTATGGTTAAAACTAAAACAAAATTTCCTAAGGAAGGCGAGTTTGTAGTTGCTAAGGCAACTGAAATTCAAAATCAATATGTTTATGTAGAGTTAATAGATTTTAAAGGTTTAGAATCTGAGGAATGTGCTAGAGGGATGATACACATATCAGAAATTAGTTCTAGATGGATTAAGAATATCCGAAACTATGTTAGAATTGGACAAAGAGTTGTATTACGAGTATTAAGAGTTGATCCTTCCAAAGGCCATGTAGATTTATCATTAAGAAGAGTAAATTCCGCACAGAGAGAAAACCGATTAAAGGAATGGAAGTATGCTGTAAAATACGAAATGCTCCTACAGTTTTTAACAGAAACAGAAGGCGTTAATATGACACTTGATGAAGCATATAATTTAATTGGATTTCCTATATTAGAATATTTTGATTCTTATCAAGAAGCTATTGAAAGTTTAAAAGAATCAGGAGAAGAAATTTTAAGTAATTTAAAAGATGTATCAGATCAGGTTAAATCAGCATTTTTAAAAATAGTAAATGAAAATGTAGAGATTTCCACTGTAAGTATTTCAGGAAAAGTGAAAATATCCTTTAATGCAGAAAACGGGGTAGATTATATTAAAGAATCATTATTAGAAGCTTTAAAGGTTATTAAACCAAAAAAAACGCGCAATATTAACATAAGTTATATAGCTGCTCCATTTTATAGATTAGAGATTGTATCTAAGAATTATTTAGATGCCGAAAATATCTTATCAGATGCATTGGAGATTATTGAGCAAAAAGCGGATGAATATAACGGCACGTTTGAATTTATAAGGGAGTAAAAAAATGCCAAAATACTTAATGAAGTGTAAGGAGTGTAATCGATATGGATTACTGAATTCTGAATCAAAATGTCGTTATTGTGGAGGACAATTAATAAATCCAAGACCTCCTAAATTTTCTTTAACAGATAAGTATGGTAAGTATCGTTTACAATACTTTAAGGAAGAATTTCATAAAAAGTTTGAGTAAATTTAAGATAGTTCTATTTTTTCTGCAAATTTTTCATTAACAAGGATTATAGCATTCTGATAAGGAAGACATGCAATATCTTCCTCCTCAAAAGGTCCGTAATTTAAAAGATCAATACCTACTAAAGGAGGGGTTTCCTTTAAAAATCGTACTACTATATATTCAATTTCTTCTTTTTTTTCTAATGTAGATTTCTCTGAAATAACAGAAATATCTTCCTTGACTGATAGAATAGCATTTTCAACATCAATTTTTTCATCAGATTTAGTTTCTAATGGCTTAAAGTCTTCTGAACTCTCAATACTTCCATAAATTGCGCCAGCTTTTACTTTTTTATACCCTTTAATAGAACTTATTAGATTTTGATATAAAAGCTTTTCAGATTCTACTACATCATTCAAATCTATTTCTTTTAGTGCTAAAGCGCAATTTATTATTTTTCGTTCTCGAATCTTTAAAAGATCATTAAAAAGATAGTTAATATTCGTTTTATATGATTCTAATATCTTTTCTTTTAAATCATCCTTTTGCTCTTCTTTATAATTATTAATAAAACTAACAATTTTTTTATAAGAATCGAATAACGCTTGATTTAATTTAGTAAGCTCTGATTGTCGAAATTCATTAACCCAATGCTGATAAAGATTCTCATAATCTGTTTTTAAGTCCATGAGTATCGAATCTAGTCATATTAATATTATAAACAAGTTTTAATGTTATTAAATTTTTAACTCATATAGTTTTTGCTACTTCTCTACATAATAAAAACACAGCAATATGATGAGGAACTTCGATTATTTCACCTTTATTGTAAGGGCCAAATTCTTCTCCCTTTATTTTAGTCATTGGTACTTTAGTTTCTGTAATTTCTAATTTTTGAGATTTATTACTTTTAAACACAATTGGATCACACTTTTCATTTTTTTCATCTAAGGGATTAAAATCATCAAATTCATCTGGAAATATGTCCTGAACTTTAAATCCTGTCTTGCCGTGCAATGATCCTAGATATCTAATAAGTCTATGAATATCAATAGTTACTGGTGTGTCAATTTCTATTCCAATATCATGAACTATACCAGTTAAAAATTTATTCCACATATTTAATCCAAAACCTTCAATTGTCCATATATTTTTATTATTACTATTAATGATTTTTAAGAAATCATTTTTAGAACTAAGAAAGCTTTTTATTAGATTTTGATTAAAATGAAATTTTCTTTTATCTAACAATAAATTTTGAATTTCTAAATCAGGTTTTCTTAAGATCTCTTCAATTTTTTGAATAATTTTTTGACTCCATCCAATATTTTGTTTTGAAAAGCCATATATATGACCTCCTTTCTCTTGGAAACCTAAAATTTCAAATGATACATTTTCTCCTGTAAGGTAATCTGCGATTTCTCTTCTTTCTTCTGTAGATAAAGTTCTAATTTTTTCATTTTCAATCTTTAAATGATATCCTCGATGACCAGAGAATGTAATTTTCATCTGATCTATGTCAATTCCAAAGTCTGGAATTAAGAAATTATAAATTAATTTTATAATTTCATTCTTAGCTATCTTTAAACATTCTTCACATATCCAATTTAATTTAATTAATTTTAGTTTACCACAATATGGACATTCACTTGGCATTCCCATCCCGGTTTTTCCACATTCTTTACAAGCCCAAAGATCATGATCTTCCTTACACGGTGTATAAAAATGATCAACATCAATATCAATAATTAAATCACATCCTTGATAGCCTTTTGATTCCATATCTTGATTTTCGGGGTTAGAATATAAAGAACCACTCATATAAGCATGACGTGGAGAATTAATTACAAAATAATTTCTTAGTGTTTCTTGAGAATTAAAACCAATATGCCTCATCATAATATGTTTTTCCCAAGGGATAAAACCAAACTCTCGTTGTTTAAAAAGGTTAACTATAGGAAGCTTAGATTGCTGTTCTTTATAAAAGGCTTGAAATAAGCGTCTTAAATACTTTTTATCAATCATTTTTCTTTAGGGTTTCATTTTTTACAAAATTTCTTTTCGATGATTTAAATTGATTAAATTGGACATAAAATAAAGGATGTGAAATCTGCTTTTGGACTGCTAGCTTGTTAGAAAAATATCCTTCTAAACAGAGTGTATCCTTATATTGTTTTGCCATGCATAAATTCATAGATTTTAAAGATTGACATGAATAAGGAGTATATCCCTTTTTTATTGCATACCTAACTTGATAAGCTGTTTTATCTCTATCAAAATCAGGGAGAGATGAAAAAACGTTAATTATCTCATCTTCAGGATATTTAAGAGCATTTAAAAACCATGTTAAAAAAAGTCGCTCAGTATGTATTAGATTTTGCCCTTCTTTAATTTTAGTATGAATCTCTTTAATACATGGTGGAAAATCTTTTGAAATATCTTCTCCTTTTTTAAATCCAATTTCAAAAGAATATTCAAATTCTTCTTTCTTTAACTCCCATATTGCATTTATCTTTTCAAAAATAGTTTTAAAGTTTTGATTTTTAAATAATTTATCTTTAAACCTACTTAAATTTTGATTATTTACCTTACGATTTATTATAAATTTCTTTCGTACATATTCTTGAATCAATCTATTGAGACTTTTAGGTTGGATAAGCACATAACCGTTAGAAACAGGATTATTTATTAATTTGCGGTATTCATCTTTCAAACGAGATGATAATTTCAAATAATCAATAAAGTAAATTTTGAAATTTGTTTGTATTATCTGTATTTGATCTTTTAATATAATTTTCTTGTAAATGATTGGCTCTTGTTCATAAATAACGTCTAAATTCAAATCTTGGTAAATATAATATAAATTATAATCACTTTCTTTATTCAGTTCATTATAAGTAGTTTTTGAGTATAGATTGGCAATTCTATTAGCAATGATTTTATTATCTAAAACATATAATAGAATTCTTAACAATAAGTATAAGTAAATATTTATATCATCTTGGGTATAGTTAGGAAAAATTTCTATATTTTCAAAAGATAATTCGAATAAGTTTAAGATTCTTTTGTTTACTTCATGATAATTATCAGATGAGAATATCTCGTTGATAAAGTCGATGGGGTCTTTTGATTCTATATCAGAATAATATTCTTTTAAAGAAGGAAGCCAAGGATAATGTTTAACTAACTCAAAAAGACCGCTCATTTTTCAAAAGATTACCAAATTTTAAGAATTATTATTTAGCTTCTAAAAAATTTGATGCTATTAAACTTTAATAAATTAAGAGTAAAAAGATTTAATGATAATTTTAATGAAACTATTAATTATCTAATAAATGAAAATGTAACTACGATGAAATAATGAAAAAGTTATCTTCGAAATTTCGATGTTCAATGCATTCTCTGATGATCTATAATTTTTATACGATAATTAAATTAAAAAATGATTGTGAAATAAATGAAAAAAAGTTATCTTATAAGATTATTAAATAGAAAATAATCTGAAAATAAGATTAAAAAATTAAAAAAAATTAGAAATTCCCTTATCCCTCATAATATTTAATCAAATATAAATTTGAGAAGGATATGGAAAAAGATGCTCAATCTTATTCAAAAAAAAGAAGAATAGGATATACTCATTATACTGAACGAGGTAAAATTCCAACAACTAAAAATAAAATTGATGGATATGTAGAATATGAGAGTTTAGGGGAAGCAACACTTATTCTACTTCACGACCAAGACCCAAATTGTTTCGATATTGAATCCCAACCTATTCAAATTCCTAATAAGAGTGGGATTGGTAAACCTTATACTATTGATTTAGGAGCAAAATTTAAGAATGGAAAAAGAGTTCTCTATGATGTAAAGCATCACACATTTTTCGAGGAACTAGAAAATAATCCGAAGAAAAGAAAGCGTTGGGAAGAACGAAAAGAAACCATTAAAGATTATTGTGAAAAATATGGTTATATATACCAAATAATTACTGATAATGAGCTCTATTCCATTAGACAAGATAATGTTGAATTCTTTAGAATCAATAAAATTGAGCCAAATAACTTACAAGTAATTAAACCATTTATTGATAAAATACTAGGTGGTGGAGAATTAACCTGTATTAAACTTGCTATTGAAGTTTCAAAACAATTTTGCATTGATATATTAGAAGTAATGCCAATAATAAATCATCTTATTTATCAAGATTATTTTTTGTTAGATTTTGAAACAAAAATAGATAAGGAAACAGTTTTAAGTTTAAAACTTAATAGTGATTCACTAATTGAGCCTTTGTATGAATTTTTTCCAAGAATTCCTAAAAAAAAAGTACAAAAACCAAGGTTAAAAACCTTTTTTGAATTAAATCCGAAAGATCCTAATTATGATAAGAAGAATAGAAAAGAATTTCTAGCACTACCAGAAAAAATCCGAAAGGAGATTATGAAGAGGAAAAATTTACTAAAAATTTTTCAAGAAAAGGATTTAACAACTGAAGAACTCAAAAAATTTGCTAAGATAAATAATGTAGGATATGTAACGCTTTATAAATGGAAGCGAGAGTTCAATCAAAAAGGTTGGGTCGGTTTAATTCCGCAATATCACAAAAGAGGGAAAAAGAAGGAGGATTATTCTCGACGAGATGAATTAGCGAAAGAAATTATTGAAGAGAGATTTAATGTTGAGAATCAACCTCCCATTATGGGGGCATATGAACAATATCTAATTGAATGTGATAGAGAAAAAATTGAACCCTTTCATTATGATACTTTTAGAAAAAGAGTATCCGAAATTTCTCATAAAGAAAGAACTTCAAAAAGAAGAGGGAAGAAGGTAGCAAGAGACCAATATAGACCACTTTTAGGAGAGCATCCATTTGGGAAACATCCTTTAGATGTTATAGAATTTGATCATACCGAGCTTGATATATTTTTACTTGACAGAGACCGCAAGATATCAATTGGAAGTCCATGGTTGACTATTGGATTTGATATTAATTCCAGAATGATTTATGGATATTATTTAAGTTTAGATGAACCTAGTTATCTTTCACTAGCAATGACCTTACAGACTGGAATATTACCAAAAGATAAATTAGTTGAAAAATTTGAAGCAGAAAATGCTTGGGCTATTTATGGTGTTCCAAAAAGAGTTACTGGGGATAATGCTAAAGAATTCGTTGGTAATGCTTTCGAGGATTTTTGTTTGAGTAATAATATTATAATGGATTTTAATCCTATAAAAAGACCTGAAAGAAAACCTTTTGTTGAAAGATTTTTCAGAACTCTCAATGAATCAATTAATAAGGAGGGGATTGGAGGTTATAGATTGAAATTAGTAGAAAGGAAAAAAACAGGATATAATCCCGAAAAAAAAGCAGTAATGACATTTAACGAATTTGAGAAATGGTTTGTTCAATGGATTGTTGATACTTATCATACAAGACCTCATAGTGGAATTGAGAAAACAGATGGTATTAAAAAAACTCCTTTAGAGAAATATAATGAAGGGCTTTTTCAATCAAATGGAAGAACTGTTGGATTGCCTCAGATACCTTCAAATATTGATCAATTATATTTTGATGTTTTACCTTTTAAGAGACGACAACTTCACAGATACGGAATTAAAACATTCGCAATTGAATACCATTCTCTAAAAGTTGCTAAATTATTCAATAATCAGCCAGATCCAAAAAAAGAATATATTGTTCGTTATGATCCAAGAGATATTAGAGAAATTTATTTATGGGTTGAGTCAGAAGAAATCTATTATGTTATTCCAATGAAATCTAGCTATTCTGCAAGATTTAATGTTAATCCCCTAGATCCAAATGATATTCCATTATGTATGAAGGAATTGGAAGCAATTAAAAAAGAGGTTCGGGAAGATAGGAGATTTGGAAAGGAAAAAAGTGTTTCTAAACATGAGTATGTAAAAGGTTTTGTAAAACGGCAACAATTAATAGATGAGGCAATGAAAAAGACAAAGGATGCAAAAAGAATGAGAAAAAGAAAAGAGAAATTAAATATTTATAGTGAAAAAGCCACATCCACTCAAATTCGAGAAAATAATATGAAAAAAGTTGTTCAAGGAGAGGATATTATGAATGAAGGGGAAACGGAAGTTGATTTGGAAGAAATAAAAAAACGACTTAGAGAGAAAAAATTTACTACTAAATCTTTTCCAAAAAAATCATTAACTAGGAGTTATTAAAAATGGTTGAAATAAAAGAAGAAAAAGAAATAAAAATTCTAACAGAAAATCATGATCTAGATGAAGAAGTTATTGAAATTCTTAGTGCGGAAAAATATAAAAGAATGGATTATATATTAGATTGGACATGGGTTCAATATCCTAAAGCTGAAGAATTTCTTAAAGAGTTAAATAGAGCAAGAAGACAGAAGAAATCAGTTAGGATGAGAGGTGCAATGATAATTGGGCAAACAAATATAGGAAAAACCTCTCTAATACAAGAATTTATTGATTCAAATTCAAATCCGAATGATAAAACTAAGAAATATGAGTATTTATTTGTTGAGGCACCAGAGAAACCGAGTATTAAAGCATTGTATTTAGAGATTTTATCAAGATTTAATATACAAGCAAGTTGGGGTACAGCAGAGCAATTAAAACAAAGAGTTATTAGAGTTTTAAAGGATAAAAATGTTAAAATGCTTTTTATTGATGAGATTCATAATTTATTAACTGCTCAAAGTACAAGAATATTAACACAATGTCGAAATGCTTTCAAAGGGTTGTCTAACCGACTTCAAATCCCGATTATTTTAATTGGAACAGAAGATGCAAAAGAAGTAATGGATGGTGACCCACAGGTAAGAAATCGTTATCCAATATTCGAATTAACTCCTTGGGAGAAAGATGATGAAGAGTTTCAATCACTCCTATATACATTAGAATCAAAATTACCTTTAAGAAAAGCATCAAATATTTTCATTTCGCCGATACTTGATAAAATATATGAGCTTAGTTATGGTGTTCTAGGTAATGTGGCAGTTATTGTGAAAGAATCTGCACTTGAAGCCATTGAAAGAGGAACAGAAAAAATCACATTAAAGATTATTGAAGATTTAAGAAAAAAGGGATTATTTCAATTCTAAAAAGAGTTGGTATTTATCGAGAAAGAGAAAAAAAATACGCCAAAATTATGTAAAACACATAAGTTATCTACTTTAGAAATTAACTATACCCCTACTCTATTTTCTATGAATCCAAAACCATTTCCCGATGAGCTTTTTTCGTCATGGTTATGTCGTCTTGCTAAAGCAAATTTCTTTTCATATATTCAATTCCTAAGAAATTTTACTGAAATCGACTATGAAATTATGAAGAATATGAGCAATAAGCAATATTGGATGTTCGATCTTGATAAAAAAATACCATTGGAACTATTAAACGCTTTATCAAGAAAAACAGGTCTTTCTAAGGAAAAAATCTTAAAATTGACATTAAAAGAATGGGAAGATATTATTTATCATCTTTTCTTCACAAGAAAAGGTTCTAGCTCATCAAAAAAGTTAGGGGCCTTACGTTATTGTCCATTATGTTTGAAAGAAGATAAAATCCCATATTTTCGTAAATTTTGGAGAACTAGATTAGCAACTTGTTGTGAGAAACATAAAATTTATTTAAATGATAGATGCTCAAACCTAGACTGCAAAAGACCTCTCAACATTTCTTTAGTTAAATTTGAAAAATCGATAAAAGAATGTGTATATTGCGGAGCTGATTTATCAAACTCTGATGTAATAAAAATTCCCGAAAATTCTTCTTATATTAGAATCATTACAAACTTAAAGTCAATTCTTAGAGAAGGAAAGTGGATCTTTTCTGGTGAAGAATTATCAAGTCTTCTCTTTCTTGAAGCTATGTATTTCTTATGTCGTTTTATCATAAAATATTTACCTTTTAAGGATTCAGAATTCTCTGATCATATCGTAATAGCTTCTGGATTATTGGATAGAGAAAGAGATTATCTCTCTCGAAGGGACTATGTTTTTGAAAATATGCAGATAAGTCAATTGGTCTTAGAAATTGCCTATTCTTTCTTGGTGGGACATCCGACTAAAATTAAGGAATTTGTATCAGAATATCAGACTGAATTTAATTATGAAACACAAAAAGGATGTCCTAAACTGCTTGAAAAATTTAGAAACTCGAAAGGAAATAATCCAGAATTAAATGAAAAGCGTATTTTAGAAGCGATAATGCGATTAGTAAAAAAAAAGAAACATATTTCGTATGAAAATATTGCTAAAGAAGCTAAATGTGCTCATAATTTTTATCTGTCTCATCCTCATCTAAAACGGTTAGTAGAAACCAAAAAAAAGGAGTTCCCCGAGGTTTTCGTTTCAAATCGAGAAAGAAAGCCATCCAATGAAATTAATATTAACCCCAATAAGGTTATTAATGCAATTAATAAATTGAAAAGAGAAAATAAAAAAATTACCTATAAAGCAATTGGCACTCTAATAAATGAAAATTTTTGGAATCTAAAAAAAAGACCTGAAATTGTAAGGATAATAAAACCTTATCTTACTGCAAAAGCACCTGTAAAAAAATATTTTTTTACTGAAAAAGATATTCTTAGTGCAATTGAATTAATTAGGAATGAACAGTTACAAATTTCTATAAATGAAATATGTCGCAAACTAAATTGTCATAAATCCTTCTTTAGAAACAAACCTCATCTTAAAAAAATCATCTTAAAAGCAAAAAAAGAAGTTCAAGAAAAATTGAAATCGTATTTGCCTAAGAAGGGAAGATTTGAAGAGTTATCAGATGAGGCTAAAAGGTATGAACCGATTTTTATAAAATATAAAAATGAAATGGAACTAGAAGGAAAAAACTGGAGAATAGCTAGAACTAAAACATTGTCAGAAAAGCTCAAGATTCCTTATGATATTTTAATCGAAATCAAATTGAAATATTGTCCTTACACAAGAAAGGTTGTCAAAAGACAGGTTCTAATAGATGTTCTTAAAGAGAATACTAAGTATAAGAAAACAAAAAAGTAAAAAAGATGGAGTAATATCTTTGAGTTATATTGGTATTTGCAACACATTTGCAACACAAATATGTATCGCACTCATTTTTGATAATTACAATATTGAATAAATGGATAAATATGCAACTTATTTAGTAAGAGAGGGCGTACTTACTTATTCTATTTTAATAATTCTCGAATCATGGCTAAGAATTCGCTAACATCTGAGAGGAATCTGACTAAATCTATGTCTACATATGAAATTTTATTTCGTTCATTAACATGCACAAGTTTATTTCTTAAGTTCAAGAATTTTTGAATATTTCCTATAATTTTATATTGTAAATCGTTTAATGAACATAGGTCAGATAAAAGCTCTAACATTTGATATAATCCTAATTTCGCTGATAAGTTATCAAATTTCAGCCTATTTAATTTGGGCGATATAGTCATAAAAGTTGCTGATTCGATTGCCATTGCAAAGTAAATTATTGCCATTTCTTTATCGTTGAAACCTAGCGAGCAAGCTCCTTTGTACTGGAATATGTCAAACAAATATAATTTGTCATTTATAATGTTTTGAACTTTATAGATTTCAATTTCATTCAGTATGGTTGGGAAAAGGAATTTTTTGGAATTATACCCGATGTGCTTAATGTAAGGAAATAACTTCGTGTCACAATCTAATTCCCCATCTGTAATTACAATATAAGCATCCTTAGCGTATTGAAATATGCTAATGATTCCGTTTGTCTTTTTACCAAATTCGTGTGATGCCTGATAAAGTGCTGTTTCAAAAAGTAAAACACTATCCATAAAAAGTCTATATTTTTTAGATATAATCTCTCTTATTTGGTTATTTTCCTTTTTGGTTAACAGTTCTTCTTTTTCTTTTCTAGTGAAATTTAGGTTGGGGCCAAGTTGAATTACTAAATCGGTGTTTTTAGGATCTTGAAAGAAAGTTTTAAAAGCTTCCTCTGTTTTTATTTTAGAGATATTTTGTGGTTGAAAAAGATCAATTGAACACCTATGTTTAATATAAACTTTCCATTGAATTTCGTGATTATTATAGTGAAATTTGCCGTAAACAGACCCTTCTTCAATTTTATACCTAAAAGGAACTGCAATCGTCAAATAAACTCTAATGTTCTCTACATCAATATTGTCGCTAAATATAACTGTGGTGGAATGACTTGGAAACATATTTAATTTCTCAAATTATGTTTGTCTTTATTATTATTTAAATCAGAGTATTGAATTTTCTTGCATTATATTGTTTTAAAATCTATTTGAACTCATTTGCGTTATATAAAGGAAAAAATTTCGGGTGAATCCAGTGATCGCTTTGGCATATCTTTAACTATCACTGGGACTTTGTTACCTCAATTAAAAATGATATAAGTTGATAAAATTAAAAAAAAGCGGAGCGGAACGATTGCAAGAAAAAGATAGTCCTATTCAAAAAAACCGATTTTGTGATGTATATCCACCCCGATGGATTCAAAGATTAGCATAATGTACATATGCATCGAGTTTTCGTTCGTAATCTTGTTTTCAATAGCGTTTTTACATTGTTTTTGAAGTTATATGGTGTTTATAGGCCATCTGGGTCAAGGGGGGAATCTTTAGAAATCTTATTCCCCGTGAAATCCTCTATATCCTTAATTACTTCCCTAGCAATTACTTCGAGCTCTTCACGGGGCAGATTATCATCTACTTGTCTACGAACTGTTGGTATCTTCCCCAATATGCGTATATATGGTCGAAATTTCACGGAAACTTCTTCTGGTGTTTCACGGTAAATTGTCGTATCCCGAGCTCCCTACAATAGAGAGAAAAATGCATGATCTCTCCGATCGTTGGATAAGATCCCCATACATCTGGAATGAATATGGAAACTCCACCAATCAAATGGTTACTACTTGTCCGCTCGGTTTTTCAAACCAAGTTATTAGCGTAGATTTCTTTAGGTTATGAGGAATTTACCTCTATAATCAAAACTACTAATTCCTTTTTTCATCGATAAGTTATGAAGGCAACACCATCCACACTTCAAGCATTGGAAATGTCCATTTGGAATTTTTAAATTTAATAAAGTTGTACTAGAATCCTCGATTTTCTGGCTAATTTGAGATAAAAATCCCTCGAAATTTTTTATTAAACTATTTCTGATGAATTTTTTCTCCTCCATTTCTACAATAAAATTATTTTTTTTGATTTATTAATCGTAGATTGAGATTTTTTTTAGATTATTAATTGTATTTTATTTTTCGCAAGGGTTTTTTAAAAATTTTGAAGTCTATAATGGGTTCTTGATAAAAGCTAGAAAGATTTATAATAATACAAAATTGGATGATATTTCTAAAGAAAGAACCAATATCTTGTAGGAGATTCAATTATTTATAACTCGGTTTTTTTCATTATTTTATCGTTTTTTTCATTATTTCGTCGTAGTTACAGAAAAGTAAAGAAAAAAGCGATTAGAATTCATCCATATCTTCGTCAAATTCTTCTTCTTCTACTCGTGGTGCAAGGAAGTAATTTAATTCACCACCCTCAAGAAGATCAAAATCCATCTTTAATGGATGATCAGTCTTTAATGATACCTCTAACTTTTCGATAATTGAAGCAATCTTTAAAATGGCTTTTAGAAAAGTCAATGAATATGCTCCTGTGCTAGAGCCGCTCAGGTTGCTTTCGAGTAAATCATCTTCATTAAGATCATAGACCATTTCTCCTATTTGACCTGAGGAGCTAAAAACTAACCCTTGTCCTTCGGTTGCGTTTATATTGAGAATTTCCGAATAAATCTCTGCATCTTTAATAGCTTCAACTAAAAAGTCAGGTTCTATTACCCATTTTGAGGGATATTCTATTTCTAATAACCTATCCATGGGAATTTCCTCAATATCTATATCCAATAGAGCTAAGCTAAAAGTTCTAGTTCGAGAAACTCCTTCTCTTTGCATTTTTATTTTTATTTTTTGATCTGCCTCTTTAAAATCAATTTCAACTGAGTCATTAAGAGCACTTCTTTTTAGAATTTTATCTAAATCATCTAAATTCAGACCAACTTTAGATTCTTTAGTGCATTTATACTCATCGAAATTTTCCTTTTTAATTGAGAGTTTGAGTAAACATATTCGACTTGGATCCATTGCTGATATTGTAAATTCTTTAGGAGTAACTCGAAATTCTGTTTCATCTATAATACTCGCAAGAGTTTCTACAATTCCTTTCAATATCCGACTATTTTCCAACTTTAACGTAAAACTCATATTCTTTCAGCAACTATATTCAATAATAATTAAGATAATTATGTTTTATTGCCATTATTAATAATATTTAATATTAGTGTTTTAATAATACTAAAGTTTGGTATTAAATCAATTATTTATACTTATCTTAAATTTTCAAATTTATATTAATGAATTTTATGTAAAGAAAAAATGTCAAATCTGTATGCAAAACAAAGAATGATAAAAGATATCGAAAACAACGACGAAAGGATCCAAGTTACAGGGTATATTAAAGATAAAACTAATAATGAGTATATTATGCTTGATGATAAAACGGGAATAATCAAGGTAAAGATAACTGAAATTGAAAAGTTTACTTATGATGTAAATGATTTAATTAATGTTATCGGGGATTTGGAATTACAGACAGACGGAGAAAAGATAATCATTGCCCAGTTTATTCAAGATATGAATAAATTGAACTTTGAATATTATCAGAAATTATGTGAACTTAAAAAGGAACTTGAGTAATGGGGTATAAAATATGCCTGATTTTTGCCCTGAGTGTGATAATTTACTCCGAAAGATAAATGAAAATGGGAAAATATTTTTGGTCTGCAAATGCGGTTTTCAAAAAGAGTTAGAAGAGAATAATGAGAAATTTAATTCAGTCATTCAAAAGAAAAAAAAAGATTTAGAAAAAAATCTTATCATCATTTCAGAGGAAGATAAAGTTTCTGTGCATCTTAAGACTAAAAAAAATTGTCCTAAATGCGGTTTTACGGAGGCTGAAACCTGGCAAGTTCAAATAAGAGGTGCCGATGAGCCAATGACTCATTTTTTTAAATGTTTAAAATGTAAATATACGTGGCGTGAAAATTAAAAACTTCTGTTTTAATAAGATTATATTACCCTAGTATAGTTAAATTATCGTGAAAGGATGGTTTCACGAAGATCTAAGATGTATGATTTTTTGATTTAATAAATATAATCGAATTTCAGGATAAAACTTCTAAAATTTTAGTAAGAATTCGTGCTTTACCGCCAGTTGACTGGAGTAAAGTCTTTCCACATACCAAGCATTCCACATTAGTTGCAGCACACCCAAAAATTATTTGTTGGTTTCCACAATTTAAACATTTTACTCGTAAAAATCTACTTTTTGGTTGTGGAATGAGTTCTTTTGGTTTTTTATAATGGGGCATTTATAATTCCCTTTTAATTATATTTATACTTCTTGTAATTCAAAACGTTTTATACGATAAGATTTGGCATAATGTTTATTACCACATTCAGTACATTCTAAAATGGGAAGGCTCTTCTTATTAATTTTTGAATTTTTTTTAAAAATCTCTTTTGGGAAACTTCCGTAACCTTTCTTATGACGTTCTAACCTTCTGCGTCCTTGGTTCAACATCCGCTCCTTCCCTTTCTTGTAAAGTGAAACATTATGTTTTGTATGTGATCTACATTTCGGACAGTAGCGATTAATAGTCTTGGGATATTTCAATTTTTCAAACCACCAATATCTAATTACCTTATGTAATTATTTATAAATTATAAATTTTATTAGTTCTGCTTCTTTCTTTGAATAACCTTGGTTTAATAAAAAACCATTTAAATCTTATATTCATAATGTTAATAATAACACACTCAATTAGAATTCAAATGTTCAAAGAGAAATTTAGTGAAGGAATAATAAGTGCTAAGCAATTTGATAGGGAGGATATTGAATATATCTTAAAGAAAGGTAAAGAAATGATTCATATTAAAAATTCAGATCTCCTAAGGGGAAAAATTCTAGCTGCTTTGTTTTTCGAGCCATCAACTCGTACTCGTCTAAGTTTTGAATCTGCTATGTATAGACTAGGAGGTAATGTAATAGGTTTTCATTCGGGGGATGTGTCTTCTATTAAAAAGGGAGAAAGTATTGCAGATACAATTAGAACAGTAGAAAACTATAGTGATTGTATTGTGATCAGACATTCGCTCGAGGGCGCCGCTACAATGGCTGCTAAATTTGCAAAAGTTCCGATAATTAATGCTGGATCTGGAAGTGGAGAGCATCCCACTCAAGCATTATTGGACTTGCTCACAATAAATGAGGAAATTGGCTCATTAGATGGATTAAATATAGGTTTAATGGGAGATCTTAAGTATGGTAGAACTGTACATTCTCTTTCGATTCTTTTATCCAATTTTGATGTAAATATTTACTTCATAAGCCCCATAGCATTAACTATGAGAAATCGCGATAAAGATTTTTTACTCACCCGGCAGGTTAAATATAAGGAAATTACAAATTATCGTAAAATTTTGAATATATTAGATGTTCTTTATATGACTAGGATCCAAAAGGAGAGATTCATTGATTTAGAAGAGTATGAAAAAGTTAAAGAGTTTTATATTTTTAGAGAAGATGATCTTGAAGATACAAAAGATAATTTTAGATTATTGCATCCGTTGCCAAGAATTACAGAAATATCTCCTGATATTGATAATTCTGAGAAAGCTATTTATTTCAAACAAACATATTACGGCATCCCTATGAGAAAAGCAATTTTAGCAGAGTTGATGACAGATTAAAATTAATTATTCTCTTAGTTTTTGATTAACTTTATTATATGGAGTAATTATTTAATGTAAAAGCACTTAT
>CAYSZJ010000014.1:7048-19916 GCA_964435435.1 uncultured archaeon | reverse complement strand
TGACTATATATTTCTTCTTCAGATTTCTCGAAAATCTGTGAGGTTAGGGAATTCCACTCCCTAAGAGATTTTAATTTCTTTCTTACCAGTGATTCTTTAATCCTAAATAATTCAAAAATAGAAACTAATTTTTCTTGTAATAACTCAAAAAATAAGTCGTCATTGTGGTTTGATTCAACTGAAATCATATGTAAATTTACTAAAATTTTATCTAGTATAATCCTATTTTCTTTAGGATTCTCTATTTTAATTAAGGTCGAATTTAATAAATCAGAAGAAGTTTTATGATAAAATATTAAATTTTGTTCAAATAATTTTGAAAGATAGTTTTTAACAGAACTATTTTCTAAATCTGATTGAGTTATTTTGGAATAATCAAACAATATTAAAGGTTTATTATGGTTATTGTTTTGTTTAGTTAAGGAATTAAGAATATTATTATTAATTTTAAATTGAAGAGAACTCTCATTAAATGAATCCGCGTTAGAACAAAATTCTAACGATAGATGAATTTTATTATCATCAAGAAAATTATTGAATCTAAACATTTGGAAGGCTAATAAGTCGAAAAAATATAATTTGTGTTCTGGTAGATCAAAATGTGAAAGAAATTGGTTGTTAAAATCACCTAATAAAAGATCTTCAGAAAAATATTGTTTTAATTGATATAAAAGATTGAAAAATTTAAGAAGTAGATATGAATAATCTCTACTTTTTTTTATTTTATTGGAAAGAATAGGATTTTTCCTGAAAAGAAAAGATATAAGGTCTTTTGTATTTAGATACAAACTTAGAGGTCTAAGACTCCAATAGTTCAAATTTAAGAGTGCAATTTCTCCTGTCAAGTATAAATCTGCTAAGTTTTTTGGAAGGAGATTTAAAAGTAAAAATTGCTCAGATACATCGGAACCCAATCTAGTAATAAATTTCTCAGGAGTAATCTTGGTAATATCCGAATCGAATAATTTAAAAGCTTCAAATGGAGGGGTTCCTAATCGAGTAAGTTTATGTCTTACTTCTTCTAAACCATTTTCTAACAAAATAGCATTAATATACTCACGCATCAATGGAGCAGTTAAATATTCTACATTAGTTTTGGATAATCGTTCCTCAACCTCTTGTGCAATCTGCCTAGCTAAATAAATGTCTAATTCTCCTTCATCTACTAAATATTCTTCGATTTTCTTTATATCGAACTTTTCTTTAGAATATTTTGAAGTTCTAATCATTCTTGCCTTGTTTTGATTAGCAAGAATTTGCTCAATTGATAAAATATTATTTAAAATTTGCTCTCCTAGAGTAGTAATAATATACCCTTCTTCCGAAGAAGAAATTAAATCAGATTGTTTTAAGGTATTCAAATGGAATGAGAAATTGACAGAAGTAGGATTATATGCTAAAACTTCTTTTTGCAGCTTTGAAAATGATAATGGATTTTGAGATTTTTTAAGTTTTTTTAAAATATCAATTCTAATTTTTTTACCTAATGTCTTAAGCTGTTTTTCTAGAATTGTTTGATTTTTGTCGGCGTCCACTTTTCTTATTGTCTAAATAATCTTTCTTTAAATCTGCTTAACTAAATAATATGTTTAACAGTTATATAAAAATTTAGGAATTTTCTAAATAGTCAATGATTTTAGATAATATGTGGGTGATATAAAACTTTACTTTAAGAGAATTAATTTTATAGTTAAATTAATTTTATCTAAAAGAAATCTAACTTCTTAAGTTCATCTTTTTATATTATTATGATTATAAAAAATTGGGCTCTTTATGGGTTAAATAGGATAGAGATAAAATCAAAATATAAATTATTTATTTAAGTATGAAAAAACAAAAAGTAAGATGAATAAATTGAATGATGAATATTCTTTAGATCTTGAACAGGAATTGGAGAGAGAAAGTGATTCTCATTATTTTCAGGTGGACTTCTTAAAAGCAGCGATGATTTTTTTAGTAATTTTTGATCATATGGTATCTTGGGGTGTAAAAAGCGATATTGGTGTAGCACTTTGGGAACGAATATCTATACCCGTATTTTTAGTTATAATGGGATTTAACATGGGACTTTCATTTAAACGGAAAGGGGATCAAACATTAAAGCAATTATATTCCAAAGAATACTTCAAAAGAAAGATTTTGCGATATATTGTCCCATTTCTTATTCTATATGCAGTATCAACTTTCATAGGTTTGTTTATGTATGGATTTGATATTACCGCAATGTACCAAGGACAATATTATCCCTCCCATGGTTTAATGAACTTATTTATAGGAATATTACCTTTTTGGGGACCAGGAAATTGGTTTATTCCAATAATTTTCCAATCAATTTTAATACTACCAATACTTTATAAAGGTTTTACTAAAAAACCAGTTCTAACGTTAATTCTATGTTTTCTTGTAGAAATTGCTATGCAAATAACTGTGTTTTTCTTTATAGGAGAAATTTCATCATGGCAAGAAGTTCATATCTATAACATGTTTGCGACAAGTATCTTATTCTATCTTTCTGCTGTTGGTTTAGGGATGTGGTTCTCATTTGGACATGAGCTTGAGGAAAATAGAAACTTCTTTATGTGGTTTTTGTATCCGATTAGTTTAGCGATTATTATTACATATCAATTCTTTGGTTTTAGATTCATAATAGGTAATATTCCATTTCTCCGGGGAGATTATCATTTATTAATTTTTCCATATTCTGCGTTTTTGTTTTTACTCGCCATGAGGTTTTTACCGCAAAAATCAGAAAGGCGAATCTCACGAGCAATAACACTGATAGGGAAATCGACCTATCATATCTTACTCACACAAATTTTAGGATATGGCATGATTACTGCTTATTGGGGTACTTATTATGGGATAGATGTTGGGTTTGGGCCTGATAAAATAATTGACATGATAACTGCTTGGATCCTTTTCATCTCATTCGGAATCCTATGGTATAAAATTGATCAAAACAAGGATCTATTAAGACGTGTGCTTTATTATATAAACTTTTTCATCATATTTGCCTCACTGTTGTTTTTGAGTTTCTGGGCTCAAGGCTTCTGGATACCGATACCACTTCTAATCATCCTTGGCTATGCGGTTATAGCTTTAATTACTAACTTTATTATTAAAAAGCCACTTAAAACAAGGATTTTAGGATACTGGAGTTCTCTTTTATTGGTAACTTTCATAATATTAGTCTTTCAAGTATTAGTCTTTCCACGTAGCGAATTTTGGATCCCATTGATTCCTATTGGAGTTTTCCTTATTTTTGCGATAATAGGAACGGTTGTAGCTTACATTCCAAGAAAATAAACCATTATATAATTCTCATTTTTTTTAACAATTCTTAAAAACTGGACTATTAATATCTTTAATAATAATTTATTATTTTTTTAAATAACAAATTTTTTAAAATTCCTAAGTTTGAAAAGTGTTTTTTTATGAGTTTGAATGAAATTAAGAAAAAATTTAATGTGGGAACTATAGGGCTATGGGCAATCTTCTTTATTACCACCATTGTAATGGCAGCACTGATAATAGGAGAAGTCTTCATGTCTTATGATTATTGGATCCCTATGATCCCAATTGGGGTTTTACTAGTTTTAGCAGTTATGGCTACTGCTGTAGACCTTAGAACTGAAAAGAGAGTTAAAGTGGGTATTATTGGAGCATGGACTATATTTTTAATAACCGCAACTGTAATGGCCGCTCTTATATTAGGAGAAGTTTTCTCGCCTAGTGAATATTGGATTCCTATGATTCCAATCGGAGCTTTATTTATTTTAGCAATTATCCCCACAATCTTAGAATACATCTCAGGAGAAGTTAGATTTTGTCCTAAATGTGGAAAAAAATTTGAAAAAAAATGGGAATTTTGTCAAGAATGTGGCGCAAGAGTTCTTATGGCTTGTCCGTCTTGCGGTATGAAAGTTAAGGGAAATCCTAAATTCTGTCATAAATGTGGAACAAATTTGAGCGAAGTTGAGATTGAACAAATTTTTCGACCTCCTACGAAACCCAAAGTTCAGAATCAAGCTAATTTTTGTCATCAATGTGGAGGCCCTGCAAATCCAGAAGCTAAATTTTGCGGATTTTGTGGTGCTCCCCAAAAATAATTACTTTCTTTTTTATTTATTCTTTTTAGAAAATTAGAATCAAGAAATTTAGTATTTTTAGTTAGAAACTTATCTCGCAGAAACAGCAATTCTCTCAATTTCATCTTTTCGCTTAACGGCTCGAGAATCTTGACTATTTCTACTTGCTAAAATTAACTCTTGTGCTAGATTCTCTTCGAACATCCGTTCACTTACATGGGATCTTGCACCAATTGCTTGAACGATATATTTGATAGCTAAATCAACTCGTCGTTGGGGCGCGATATCTACTGCTGAAGCGTATGAGATACCTCCCATAGCGATTTTGGTGGTTTCTTCTCGAGGCGCTGTATTCACTATCGCATCAATTAAAACTTGAATCGGATTTTGACCAGTATTCAATTCAATTAAAATAAAAGCATTTTGTATACTTCTTAATAATTTTGATTTCTTTCCTGAATGATACGAGCTTTTATGACCCTTAATTCTACTTCCGATAAAGCCTGGAGAAAGCAATCTATTTGTAAAACGCTCAATAACGGAAACTTTTGAACTTTTCCAAAATCTTCTATGCTCGTGCCTTCCAGCAGAATGAGGAATTATGATAGGTTTTAAGTTGATATAGATTTCAAGTGTTCTATCTTTGATTTCAATATTATCAAAAGACCATCTATTAAATAGTTTTATTTCTTTTTTTGTTTTGCTCATTTTTACATACCCCGTCGATTATCGCAATGGCTTTTCTTTCTTTCCGCTAAGCAATGCTTGAAGTGATACGCCGTTAACTTTGACGACCTTATATCCTACGCTTGAGAGAAGATACTTCTCTTAAATTACGCCTGGAAGGTCGCCAATTGAGCGTCCCTTTGCACCACCAATTCCTTCAATTATAACCCGATCATGTTCTTCTATGAAGTTAAGCGCTCCATCTCCTGGAAGAAAAGCTGTCACACTTTTTCCATTTTTTTTCAATTGAATTCTTACACACTTTCTTATTGCAGAATTAGGCTGTTTACTCTCTCTTCCCACTTTCTGTAATACAATGCCTAAAGCCTGGCATGCTCCCTTTAAAGGGTCTGCTTTTTGTTTTAGCTTGAGTTTTCTTCTTTTATATTTAGTTTTGGACCATTGAAATTTTTTTCTGTTAGCTTTAAGTTTTCTCGCTGAGTAAAGTCCTTTTGGCACTTCTTTTAACACCAATATTTTATTAATTATAATGTGAAAAAATACATCCTTAAACTTAAAATTTACGTATAGAAATTAGGTCTATTATTTTTTAGCAATTTATTCTACTCTTAAATCAAGACTTTTTATGGCGTTATAACAAATATCAATGCAGGCATTTAGATTTGTTGCAGAGCATTTATCAGGAGTGTCTCTTTTGGAATGAATATATTTTATATCTTTATCTGAAATAAAGGCACTGACTTGAAAGCCATCTTTCTCTGTTTTTTTAGCAAAAACTTGAAAGATTTTATGATCACTAAAATTGCTTAATATCATATTTTCTTTTTTAAATGATATTTTCTGATGATTGGCTGATGCTTCCAAAACACTATTTAGATTTTTATTTATTTTTTTTTTCTTAAATAATCCAGCTTTATCTATTAGACCCACGTAAGTTCCCACCATGTCGATATTAATGTTATAAGAGTTATTTAATTCATAGTCATGATTTAATTCTTCAAAATGCTTTAAACAATATTGTTTTGAACCCATGTAGCCCATCTCCTCAGCTCCACACCAAAGAAAGATGATATCCGTTTTCTCAAGCGGATTTTTTTTAATTAATTTCACTATTTCTAATAAAATCGCAACTCCACTTGTATTATCGATAGAACCTATTGACTCATCTAATTTTTTATTCCCTAGAATTAAAACTATGGATATAAGAAGTAGGCCTCCATTAATTAAAGAGATATTCCTTAACAATAAAAAATGTTACTTATCTGAGTGATAGGAAATAGAGCTAAAAGAGACCATATTGAAAGAATTAAAGTTAAAATAAAATATGCTAAAAAGAGAATAAACGTGGATATATATAAAATCATCTTCATTTTCATCGAATACCTTTGAGATGCTGTGTCATGATGAGCTGAAAAAATAATAACAGGTCTTCTTGGATATAGTTCTTTCGCGTTTATTGTTGTTATTACATTTTTAGACTCTTGCTTTTTGCCAAATTGTAAAATTCGTGTATTAGCGAATAAAAATTTCACCCCGAAATAAATGATGGTAAAAAATAGAATATCCAGTGGCAAATAAATCCAAGTGATATTGGGATAAAATGAAATTATTACATAAATAAGCATATAAATAAAGATAAATACGAATACAAATTTCATTAAAATTGTTAATGAAGTGTACCATTCAAAAGTCTCTACAGAAGGTTTAATCTTCTCCTTTTCTAATTCCCGCACAATATAATTTATACCTTTAGTTTCACCTTCAGTTGCTGCCCGTCTTCTAAAAGCTAGATTTTTTACATGATTTAATGCTGCTTGTTCGTCATAGAGTGTCAACGTTGACATATTAATCAATTTAGATATTAATTATTAGTAGAAAAAGGGGATTATATTTATTTCTAATGATTATAATCTTATTTCGTTAGAAAAGTTATAAATAACAAGCAAATAACATGAATTAAAGATATTTGAATAGAATTAGATATTTTTAGTATTGATAATTACATTATCAACTTCAAAATACCTTATAACCAATTCTTTAATTTTCCTTATCATAGAACCTTCTTTACCTATAGCCTTTCCACGATCTTGAGGGCGAACGGTTATAATAACTGTTTTCTTTTGGTTTCGACTACTTTCCTTTATTTCAATATTTTGAACTACAATAGAATTTTTGGTTGTCTGCAAAATATTTTTTATGAATTGGGTAAGATTTTCAGAGAAGGCTATTACATCTATCTTTTTTTGTAGTTTTGATTTTAAGTCTTTAACATGTTCCCCCGCTTTTCCTATAGCTTTTCCTACATCTTCATCTTTAACTAAAAAGATGATCACTTCTGCATTACTTTCAGGATTCTTAAATATCAGGCAATCTTTTATTATAGCGCCGGAAATATTATTGAATAGTGAAATAAGTTCCATTGTTTCTCTATCGATTTTAATGTTTTTTTTTAGCATTTTTAAATGACATTTAATTCTTAATTTGAATTTTATCTTTTCAAACCTAATAAATCAGAGTCTCCTTCATCAAAAACAGCAATTACCGAGATCATATATGGCTTAGCACATGCTAATCCAAGATCCCAACTAGAACCCTTATATCTATGGATATATATTTTATCATTCATAAGAGTATTATAATGATTAAGTTGATTTTCTAAATTTTTGGGACAATTATTGGCTATAATTACCATTTTAAAAAGCTTATCTTGCCTAAAGTATTTTAATACTTGATTTTTACCATATATTATTTTTCCTGTTTTATAAGCAACTTTAATGTTGGTATCAATGTCATACTCCTTTGTTTTTTTACGAGATAAATCAAGTTTTTCTGCAACGCTTTTAGTTTTCTTCTTTGCCATGATCTTTTCAAAATGTGTTTATATAATAAATTATAATGATAATTTAATATTTAATTTTTTTTTTGGTTTCTTTTATTATTTGTTTTTTTATAAGTTTATGTTTTTAAAATTAAATAGCAATCCAAGTCAATTCAATAGTTTATTCAGTACTCTTTTTCATCTTTTTCAATATGGCCAGATTTGCATCTAAATCAAACATTACACTTACGCGCCCCGAACCAATCGGGCTTAATTGGCCCACAATAACATTCTCGGGAATTCCTAGAAGGCGCTCTTCCTCTCCGTATAACCCTGCATCAAGTAGTTGATTCACAGTGACCTCAAAAGCAGCACGAGCAAAAACACTCGATTTTGAACCAGAGATCCCATGTCGTCCTATTGATTGGATTGAACCTGAATAGCACATTAAATCAGCTAAAATAAGTAGATGCCTTAAATCCACATCTAAACCTTGTTGATCAAGAACCTTTTGAGATTCTAGGATTATCATTTGCCGTGCAGCTTCTATGCCATATAATTTTTCAATTTCATGAATATGGTTTGAAACTGTTCTTTTATTATCTACTCCCTCAATTTGAATTACTCCTTGCAAGTTTGTGCCTTCCGTTTTAATTACCCATTCTGAACTATCATCTGAGGGAGTTAATAATCCTCTTTTTATACCTCTAACACCTTTTACAACCTTTTTTAGAATTTTCTCTCTTAATTTTTGTAAACTCTGTAAATCTTCTATTCCTGGATCAATTATAATGGAGCTTCCTTCACGTTTAATTGTACCTTTTTTCTTATATCGCTTTAATACTTCAGGGATTTCATTTATATCTATTCCTTTTTTTTCGCAGATCTCAGGAATTAGATTAACAATAATTTGCCAGTTAACAAAATCAAGATCCACATCTGAAGTTATCTGCTCTATGCGTATCTGTTCAATACGATTATGAACTTTAATTGCTTCTTTTTCCTCTTCTCGATATTCTTTATCTAAATATACTTCCATAGCAGGGGTTGACGGAAATCTCCTAGCATCTACTATTTCAATTAGACGCGGAAGTCCTTGAGTAACGCTGAATTCTTCAACTCCTGCGTAATGAAAGGTTCTTAGGGTCATCTGGGTTCCAGGTTCACCAATAGATTGTGCAGCTACGGTTCCTACTGGTTCTGAAGTTTCTACAATAGCATTATTAAAGTTTATATAAATCTTGTTAAATAGATATTCTAATTGCTCTACCTCTAAATCTTCATCTTTAACCTTTTCTCGAACTTTACTTATTAAATCTTTAGGTATCCCATCATCTTGAAGTTCTGTTAATTTTTCCTCTAAAATTTGTTGAGTTACTTTTACCATAATTTTTAACTCCTTTTTACACTCTTTCTTCTTTCCAATCTAAATATGCTTTTGTTTCTTTCCCTCGCCATATAGCGTTTTTACCTGTTTCCTCCTCGAATTGCTTTTGTAAAGTCTCCTCATCAAAAGTTTCTTCTGTTATTTTTTCTTTTTTGGGTTTCTCTTTGGACGGGGTTGTTTTTTTAACTTTTACTTCTTTTGCTTTTGAAGGCGTTTTTTTAGGGGTAGGTTGTTTTTTAATTTCTTCTCGAATTTGGTCTACATCAAGTGCTTTGGCTTTGAGGAGTAAAACGTCTAAATTCACAGAAGAAGAGTGATCTGTGTGCATCGGGTCTATGCCATCATCACCAAAGCAAAACTGGATGATATTTTTATCTGAATTTCTAACAGTTCCATCATTTTCTACCACCATATCTTGTAGGGCATTCACTAACCTACGTTGCATGTATCCAGAAGTACTGGTTCGCACTGCTGTATCCACAAGTCCTTCTCTGCCCCCCATACTATGAAAGAAGAATTCTACTGGTCGTAATCCGTTTCTGTAAGATGCCTCAACAAAACCCCTAGCATGTGGCGTTAAATCATTTACTTTAAAATGTGGTAAGGTTCTACTACTATAGCCTCTATTAATTCTTTCACCTCTAATCGCTTGTTGTCCAACAACCGCAGACATCTGCCCTAAATTCAAAATATTTCCTCTAGCTCCTGATTTAGTCATAATAACAGAGTGGGCTTCATCACCAATAAATTCAGCAGCAATTTCTTCAGCTTTTTTACGTGCTTCGGCTAATACTTGTCGTATTCGTAATTCTAATGTTTCTCTCATAGACCGTCCAGGTGCTCGCTTAAGAATTTTTGTATCATTTTCATAAAATGCATTAATGAGTCTTTCAGACTCCTCATTTGCTTCTTTTAATATCTTCTGGATTTCTTCATATGCATGACCGTGTACATAAACTTCATCTAAGCCCATAGTCATGCCATTTTTTCTTATAATATAAAGTAGCATTTTAGTAGCACTGTCTAAAAACTGTCGTCCGCGAGCATTGCCATGATCTTTAATAACACGTTGTAAAATACTGTTTGATTGCATAGCTCCAAATGAATTTTCATCGATGGTTCCGGTTACCAATTTTCCATTTTTAATAACAACATAGGCATCATAAGGGCAATCGTCTTCTGTACATATATCACATTTTTTACAGAATTTCGACTTTACTTTAATATTTAAATCATCCGGAAATAGTGTACTAAATATTTGTTTTCCCGAATACATTGGTTCTGGTTCAGTGACTACAGGTGTTAATTGATCTAATTTAAAATTAGGTTTATTTTTAAAGATATCACCAGCATATAATAATTTTAACGTGTCTTTTTTATTATATATAGAATCTATACTTGTAAATTGAAATACGCTTGATATAAAATCTTGGATACCTCCTAAGATTGGTCCTCCAAATCGAGGGGATAAAATATGCGCTTGCACTTTAAGAAGTAATTCTGCTTCTGTTCGAGCTTCCTCACTTTGAGGAACATGTAAATTCATTTCATCTCCATCAAAATCAGCATTATATGGAGGGCATACAGTTAAATTCAATCGAAAAGTTCTTCCATCCATAATTTTTACTTCATGGGCCATAATAGACATTCTATGAAGCGAAGGTTGTCGATTGAATAACACAAGATCTCCATCATTTAAATGCCTTTCAACAGTGAATCCCGGGGCTAACATATCAGCAATAATTTTTCGATTTTTTACATAACGTAGGTCGATTCTTCTGCGATCATTACGGATAATATAATTAGCTCCTGGATGTCTGAAGGGTCCATTCAAGACCATTTGTTTCATCTCTTCAATATTCCAATCATTAACGTTAGTAGGAATAGTTAATATTTTTGCTATTTCTATTGGGACACCAACATCGTTAATACTAATATATGGATTTGGTGAGATTACACTTCTTGCTGAAAAATCAACTCTCTTCCCACTTAAATTGCTCCTAAATCTACCCTCTTTTCCTTTCAATCGTTGAGTTAGAGTCCTTAATGCTCGACCTGAACGATGTCTTGCAGGTGGTATTCCTGATACTTGATTATCAAAATAGGTTGTAATATGGTATTGCAATAACTCCCAAAGATCTTCAACAATTAAATGAGGTGCGCCAGCATCAATATTTTCTCTTAATCTTTGGTTTATTCTGATTACATCAACCAATTTATGTGTAAGATCATCTTCAGAACGGATACCACTGTCCAAAGTAATTGATGGTCTCGCGCATACAGGGGGTATAGGTAAAACTGTAAATATTACCCATTCAAGTCTTGCGTTTTCAGGTGAAATTCCTAAAATCCTAAGATCAACATCACTCACTTTTTTAAGACGCTCTATAATCTCTATAGGCGTTATTCGACGAGACCCTTTTCCTTCTTCTTCCTCATAATATGTAGTAGGTTTTTCTATAATTATTTTCTTTTTCTTAGCACCGCAATATGGACATGTTTTAGTTTTTCTTGCCCTTTGGAACACTATTTTAGCGGCATCTTCATCACCTTCGAAGAACAATTTTCGATGCTTAATTTGATCTTGTCTGAATTTTTCTTTTTCTTCATCAGTAAGTAATAATCGAGAGCATTCAGGGCAAATGGATCTTAACACTTTCAATACTTTTTTCGCATATCCTACGTGAATAATAGGTCTAGCAAGCTCTATATGTCCAAAATGCCCCATACAATTACTCACAAGATTTCCACATGTTTGACATCGTTGTCCTGGTTCAATTGTACCCAATCGCTGATCCATTAATCCAGATGGGATGGGTAATCCATCTTCATCATAAGTATCAGCAGTAATTATTCTTGCGGCAGACATTTTTCTAATCTCATCTGGGCTTAATAACCCAAATTTGATTTTCTCAATCATTTTAGTTCGAGAAAATGTATAACTCATAAGTTATATACCTCTATATTTATATTTTCAGTCAATTTCAGTGAAGAAGAAGGGTATGTCATAGGAGAAAACATCCTCTATATTGGTTATAATATACAACATTTAAAAAATAAGATAACAAGTCTTCCACTGTAAATAGGATAAGATAGCAAATAATAAAAATTTTATTGTTTTCGGCTTATTTAATATTGTTATTAGCAATCTAATTCTAAATCAATTATTTATTTTTTCAAACTAAAAATTAATTCATTAATATTTAAATACTATTAAAGTGAAGTATCAATTTGAGGAAAAATGGAAAGAAATAATGAAAATGAAGATTTGATTGTTAAAAAATTTCCAAAAACTCACAAATTGATGTTTGACATGTTAGACTTAAGCTTACAACTCCATCACGTTCATGTAATTGCACAAGTCGATGTTGATTTAGTTTTAAGACTCTTAAAACAATATAAGGAGACTCACGGTCAAAAACTTTCCTTTACGGGGTATCTTATTTATGTCTTTTCTCGAGCAATTGAAAAATATAAGGATGCTCATGCTATACGTGTTGGTCTTAAAAAGTATATTTTTAATGATGTAGATGTGCACACTATTGTGGAACGAGAGACAAAAGATGGTGAATTAATTCCAACAAGTCATATTATTCGTCAAGCTAACCGTAAGTCTCTCCTCAAAATTCATAATGAAATCCGAAATGCTCAAGAGCAAAGTATTGAGGGGTTAGTAGGACGTGGAACGAGAAGAGAGAAGCTGCAAAAGCTATTTAGCTCATTTCCTGGGTTTTTACGAAAAAGAATCTTAAAAAGAATGCTGAAAAAACCTAAAATGATGAGAAAAAATATAGGAACTGTTTGCGTTACTGCTGTAGGAATGTTAACTAAAGATATAAGGACTATTGGAATGCCAATTCCTGTCCAGCCGTGGCCCCTCCAATTCTC
>CAYSZJ010000014.1:0-6948 GCA_964435435.1 uncultured archaeon | reverse complement strand
ATATAAGGACTATTGGAATGCCAATTCCTGTCCAGCCGTGGCCCCTCCAATTCTCCATAGGGTGTTTAGATAAAAGATTTAAGATGGAAAATGGACAAATGGTTGAACGAGAAATTCTTAATGTAACAATTACTTTTGATCATGATATCATGCAGGGTGGTGTTATAACGAGGTTCCTTAATGAAATTTATAAAATGGTGGAATCTGGTTTTGGATTAAAATAAGAGTCGAAAATAGTTTAATTTGTTGATATATTTAATTACATAATAATGAAGATTATTGATTTTTTTAGGAGTAAAATTGTTATTTTTATTATTCAAATAGCAATTTTAAGTCTATTAATATATATATTTAATTATAGATATGTGTTAAATCTTCAATTGTATCCCCCTACTCCCGATACTACTGAAGAACAAATCGCTATTATTGAGTTTTTAGCAACTTATTTAATGTATGAAGACTCAACTGATGCTTTTTTTATATATATATGCTGGTCCTTAATTTCAATAATTCCTGCTCTTATTTATGATGATTATATGAAAGCTTTCAAAATGAATTTAATTACGTTTCTATTTGTTAATTACTTTTTATATATTTTCTTATATAGACATGTAAATTATTATTTTAGAGAAAATTTTTCAATTATATTTACAAAAACCTACATTACAGGAATAATAATTACAATTTTATCTATTGAGATTTCTTTAATTTTAAAAAAAATCAGAAAGCCTAAATCTAAAGAAAGATTAGAAGATTTACAAATTATTACAAATAGGATTAAAACAAAATGTCCAAACTGTGGAACTGAATTTAATTCTATTCCTCAATTTTGTTATAACTGTAATATAAGAATCATTAAAGAAACAGAGGAAAATGTTGGAATCGAATAAAAATATACAGTCTTTAGAATTGCTATTTAAACCTAGAAATGTAGTAATTTATAGGGTGAGCAAGGCAGTTGATTTTTTTGTAAAAGGATTTAAAAGACAAGGATTTAACTTAGAAAAGTTATTTTTGATTTCCCCCAAGGAAGATTCATTTTTAGGTCTTAAATGTTATAAAACTATTGATGAAATTCCAGCAGAAACGATTGACCTTCTTATATTATCTATAAGAAGAGACTTACTTATTCAAACTCTACAAGATATTCTTTCAAAAAAAAAGGTACATTTCATTCATATCTTTACTGCCGGTACAGGAGAATTTGATGAGAAAGGCATAGAAATTGAACAGAATATAAAAAAAATAATAGAGGATTATAGTAATACTAGAAGCATTGGCCCAAATTGTATGGGAATTTATAGCCCAAAAGGTAAAACCGCCTATTATTCATCTTTTCCTATAGAACCCGGAAATATTGGTTTAATCTTTCAATCTGGAGATTTACACTCAAAAATGATTAAATTTGGTTCTCGCAGATATAATCTTTGCTTTTCTATTGGTGTAAGTATTGGTAATTGTGTAGATATTCAAATTTCTGAAATTTTGAGTTATTTGAATGAAGATGATAATACTGATGTAATCTGCGTTTATTTTGAAGGAATTTCTCCCTTTCATAAAAATGAAGGAAAAAATTTATTGAAGGTTTTAAAAAGTATGAAAAAGCCAGTTCTATTTATGAGAGGTGGAAAAACTGAAAGAGGTCAAACTGCGGTTTTATCACATACAGGATCTATGGCAACAAAAAAGAACATCTGGAACGCTTTATATAAACAAACGCCTATCATAGAAATTCCATCCTCATTAGACGAATTAATTGATTATGTTTATTTATTTTCTAATTATTTTAATCGCTTTAGGAAATTTAAAAAAAAAGTTGTATACCCTAAGAATAAACGATCATTGATTATACTTTGGTCAGGCGGTTTTGGGATATTAGCTACTGACATGCTTATAGAATTAGGTTTAGAAGTACCACACTTTAAAGATGTAACTTTAGAAAAACTTAATAAAATCTATCCAATTCGAGTAGGAAGTTTATCCAATCCTTTAGATTTACCTTTTGTAACTTACCAAAAAGAACTTGTAGAAGTTACTAAAGTCGCAGTTGATGAAAATATTAATCTAGTATTACTAGAAACTGATGCTTGGAAGGATGTCGAGGGTAAACGTTTTAAAGGATATTATAGCAATCTTTTAGAAATAAAAGATTATGTAGAAAGCCAAAACAAAATTTTTATTATTATTTTACATCAATATCCTAGCGAATCTCGAAAAATATTCAGTGATATGCTTTTTAAAGATAATTTTCTTGTTTATCCTTCTCTTGAAGCTGCGGCTAAATCATTCCTAAAATTATATGAGTATGGGGAAAAAGTAATGAAATCGAAGAAATATTACGTAAAATTAATGATTGAAAAAAATTAGTCTTCGTTTTTTTACTCCTTATTTTTTGAATAGTTAGTTTTCAAAGCAATCATAGTTATATAGAATATAATCTAAAAATCTAAAACAAATGATTAATTTGAAAATAATTAAAACATCTTTCTAATAAAAATCATAGTTGTATTGCTCATGACTGAAGCTAAAGAGGGAAAATCTTTAGATTTTTTATTTAAACCTAGAAATGTAGTAATATTTGAAGCAAAAGAAAAGTTAGGATACTTTATAGGAGGTTTTAGATCGCAAGGATACAATATGGATAAGTTTTTTTTAATTTCTCCCTCTAAAGATGAAATATTTGGGATAAAATGCTATAAATCTATTGATGATATTCCTATTGATACAATTGATCTTTTGATTTTAGCTATAAGAAGAGAATATCTCATTGAATCTTTAAATGATATCACAGCTAAAAAGAAGGTCAATTTTATTCATATTTTTACCGCTGGTACAGGCGAATTTGATGAAATTGGATTAAACATCGAATTTCAATTAAAGGAATTTTTTGATAATCATGTTGAAATACGTGCTATAGGTCCAAATTGTATGGGTATTTATTGTCCAACAGGGCATAGTGCATATTTACCGATGTTCCCCACAGATGATGGAAATATTGGGTTAATATTTCATTCTGGAGATTTGCATTCGAGAGTTATTAGGTATGCATATAGTAGATACCGTCTCACATTTTCGAAAGGAGCCAGCATAGGTAATTGTGTTAATTTGCAAGTTGCAGATTTTTTAGATTATTATAATAAAGATGAAGATATTGATATTATAAGCATATATTTTGAAGGTTTCCCTAGATATCGAGAATTTGAAGGACGAAGACTATTTAATCTCGCGAAATCTATGCGAAAACCAATTTTGTTCTTAAGAGGAGGAATAACAAAGAGAGCACAAACAGCTGTCTTATCACATACAGGTTCTTTGGGAACAAGCGACAGAGTTTGGAAGGGAGTATATAAACAAACCCCATTAATTGAAGTTGGAAGTTCTTTAGATGAGATGGTTGATGATATGTTTATGTTTCATAGTTTTTTTAAAAAGTATAGAGATTTACCATTAAAAGAGCAAATTAAAAGATATCCTCAAGGGAAAGATGCTTTAGTTATCTTATGGTCAGGAGGATTGGGAATACTAGATACAGATACTTTAACTAAAATTGGGATTAACTTGCCTTTATTTGATGAAAATACCATAGAAAGATTAAGAAAGGTTTATCCTATTAGTGTTGGGTCTCTTAATAATCCGCTAGATCTACCTTGGGTTTCTCGATCTCAACAATATTTAGATTTATGTAAACCTGCAATAACGGAAAATATAAACCTTGTAATAATGCATACTAATGCGTGGGGTGGAAGAGATAAGAAAAGATTTGAAAAGTATTTTAATAATCTAAAGCAAATAAGAGATCATGCCGAGTCTTTAGGCAAAATACTAATTTTAATTTTAGCCGAAACACCACACCAATATCGAAATGATTATTATGAGCTTCTTATCAATCATGATTTTATTGTCTATCCTACTCTTGAAAGGGGAGCGAAATCTTTCTTGAAATTATATGAATTTGGTAAGAAACTAGAAATATTATATAAAGCAGATAACTAATTTATTTCTCATTTAATTTTCACATTTATGGATATGATAATACAAAACAATTTATCTATTTTTTAATTCACACATTCAATGCTAGGAGAACTTATTGCAATTTTAGCTGTGTTAACATTTGTTGGATCTAATGTTATATTTCGCAAAACTGAGCGCGAAGTTAGTCCAACCTTTATAAACTTCTTTCGAACAGGTATAGGAACTTTAACATTTATTCTTATAGTCTTATTTTTGAATCGTTTAAATCTTATTTTTATAATTCCATGGGAATTATGGTTTCTATTAATCTTGAGTTTCATTTTTGGTCAAGTGATCGGGGACACTGCTTATTTTACTGCTCAAAAAGAGTTAGGGACTACTATAACCCTTGCCATTTCGATGACTTTTCCCCTTTTTACCTTCATATTATCTCTAATTTTTCTTAATCACCCATTTAAACTCAATTTGGTTTTATCACTAATTTTGATTGGATCTGGGATAACCATTATCGGAAATTCCAAGATTAATTCTGAAAATTTAAAAAAGGAAAAAGATCCTGCCTTAAACCACTCTATCAGAATTGGATCTCAAGAAATTTTTAAAAAAAATATCTATAAACCAATAGGTTTTTGTTTTATAGCATCTCTGGGGTGGGCTATAGGGGCAGTTATAATTGAATTTGCAACTGTTCAAATAGATCAGATTATTCATACAGAAGAATTAAGTTCTCTTATAGGGAATGTAATCAGATTCCCATTTGCATTGTTAATTTTGGGCTCAATGGTTTTAAGAGAAAATTATTTAAAAAAAAATAATGACTATTTGCTCAATAAAAAGAAATCTCTTCATACATGGATTTTATTAATAACTGCCTCAATTATTGGCACTTCACTAGGAGCATATCTATATACTGAATCCGTACATATAGCAGGAGCAAATATTGTATCATTGATTGCTAGTGCAAGCCCTTTATTTGCACTCCCGTTGACTTACTTAGTAAATAAGGAAAAAATTTCTAAGTTTGGTTTTATTGGCGTAATTTTAACTATTGCAGGTGTAATTGTTATCTTGATATAAACTAATTATTCAAAATATTGCTCAAAGAGTTTTATTTCATGTTCTATATCTTTAAGTTTCTCCATTTCTTCTTTAGTAGGAGGTTCTTCTTCATAAATATCATATATCTTTAAATTTAAATTCTTTCTGACTAATTTCTCTAATTTATTAATCTTTTGTTTAGTAGCAAAAAATTTAATCATTTTAAATTTCAGCTTTGTTATCTTTTTTTCCCATTCTTTTGTGAATTCTCCATTTTGAATATTTTTTAAAATTATTTCCATCACTGGTTTTACAGGCAGCTTCCTGTATTTGATTCCTCTGCTCATCGCTCCATATTGACTTGTTTGTGAATGGAAATCAACTTGTTTTATTAATCCAACATCAGCCATTTTTTTATACGTATAGGACATTTCATTGCTCATGTATATTTCTACTAATACTGCCTCAGGAGGATATCCGGCATCTATGAGCGTATAAATAGCTGATAATAATACTCGACCAAATGCAGGTCCAAATCCTTGTTCATTAAACAAGTCTAATTCTGCTTCTTGTTTAAAAGTCATTTCTATTGCTCCTTTCTTCAAAGTTCCGATTCCTTTTGCTAAAGCAAGTAATATTTCTAATGCTTTTCCAGTAAAATCTTTCTCAATAGCAATAAAACTAAAAAAACCTTTATTATTTAGAAAATTTTCTCTAACACCCACACCAATCATTCTCGGAGCTAACAACAATAGATCCACATCTTTAGGATGTTTAATTAGATTAAATCCTATGTTATAGCCACTAGCAAAAACTAAAGCACTCTGAGATTTCAAGTTTGGTCTAATTTGAGTTTCAAAAATTTCGTTTATAATTTCATCTGGAATAAGAAGAAAAGTTATATCACTCTTTTTGACAGCTTCTTCAATTGAGAATGTAGAAAATCCATCGTTTATAGCGATTTGTTTAAACCTATCCGATCTATTACCAATAATTACATTTAACCCCGAATCTCTTAAATTAAGTGCTTGAGCTCTTCCTTGATTGCCATAACCTATCATAGCAATGGTTTTTTCTTTTAAAATAGAAAGATCTCCATCTTTCTCATGATATATATTTACCATTTTATTATACCTCTGGTTTAAGGAATATTTTGAAGAATTAATATGAAAAAATAATAAATTGATTACATAACTTTATGAAATTTCGTCATAATCCAATTTATTTTTCTCCAAAATCTTAATTACTAATTCTTTAAAAATAAGATCGATATTATAATTCTCCTTTGAAGAAGTTTTATAAAAATCTACTTCTTTATGTCGTTTCATAAATCGATTTATAACTAAGTCATCTACTCTTGCTTTCTCATCTGTAATTTTGACAAGATCAAATTTTGTGCCAATACCCATTCTTGGTGTTTCACCATGATTATATTCTCCTAATCTTTCATACCACCAATCCAACCTTAAGAGAGTTTGAAGATCTACTAAATCAAAAACCATAAAAATTCCATTCGCGCCATTAATATAATAGGGAAACAGCTTTTTAAATTGTTCACGTCCACCAAAATCCCAGATACTAATTCGTACATATGTATCATCACCATTCACTATTATTGGAAGATCATATGCATAAAACTCGATTCCTAATGTCTCTTTTGTATTAACATCAAATGTATCGAAACATAGTCGTTTTGCGATACAAGTTTTCCCTACTCTCTCTTGCCCCAAAATGCAGACCTTAAATATATAGATTGGTTTCTCCACATTTTCAACGCTAGAGTGTGAATTTTCTTCTACAGTCATACAAAAAAATTTATGTTTTGTTATTTAATAATTTTTAAACTTTATAATAAAAAATACAAGAAGAGATTTATAAATTTATGACATTCTCACTATAATTATTAAATAATTTTTTACTGAGTTTTTAAATCTTTTA
>CAYSZJ010000013.1:0-51013 GCA_964435435.1 uncultured archaeon | reverse complement strand
CAACTTTGGATGGAAAGACCTATAATTAATTATCTATTTTTTTTTTTTCTATTTTTTATCACGATTATTTTATCATTTAGTCACCTATTTTCAGGTATACAATATTAATTTTCTATGTAATTCAAATCTCCTTTTTAAGCTGTAATATCAATGAATTAGAGACTTGTTCCTATTTTTTTCTAAAGCTTTCATAATAATTCGAACTTCATAGAAAGTTTTACATCAAGAACTATATATGAAATTTTATCCATATTAAAATTAAGAAAAAAAACTCAAAAAAAGAGGTCAAAAAAATGAGAAAAAATGCTAAGGAAGGAATAATCAAGGAAGGTATTGTTTGTCATCCTGTCATTAAAAGTATAATCAAATAATTTTTTTATTTTTCTATTATGTTTCACGCTTATTTCATAAATTTTTCATTTCCATTTCCTTATTCCATATCTAAACAAAAAAAGTGAAATAACCTCCTAGTAGCAATTACTAGGGGGTTTTACTCACTGCTCTTTTACTTTTTATATGATTTTTTGATAAAAATATTATTAAATTGCTAAGAAGGAAAAAAAAAGTGTTAAATATATTGATCATTTGGATTTCAAAATTTTTATCAGATTACTTATAGTAATGCCTATTAGGAGAAAGTTGCTAATAAATAATAGATGAATGAACACAAATGATCCATCCCAAAATTCCCAGGCGTAAAAAAAAAGATACAGCAGATCATTAATAATTGACAATATAAAACCAACTATCGTTAGAATTAATGCAAGTATAATGTTTTTATCTGATAAGTACAGTGAATAGAAGATTGATACAGCTATAATTACGTATGATATTACAAACAATTCAATAGCAATAGTGAAGATTCCGCTGAGAAAGTTGTGTAAAAAACCAGAAATTAATGCGGTACATCCCGCTGCTATTCCAACCCTAAAACTAATTTTATTCTTTTCCATTATAATCACCTTTACCCCTCTTTACTCTTTATTTTTAATTTTAAAAGAATAAAACTAACCGCAACCCCTATGCCAATAATAGTAATGATGAAATTTATGACAAAAATACTATCACGCCATATAGAAGGATTAGAGATATTGACAATTTTGAAACCATTATTTTCACATGCAACATATGCAAATGGAAAATCAATGAATATCTCAGAGGCACTTAACATATGAAATTGACCAATTTTAGATGGTTTTGATGGATCGGAAATATCTAATAGCTCAATACCATCATCTAGATTTGCAGTATATAGAGTATCATCATGAATACAGATTCCTTCAACGCTAACTCCTGCTTTATATTCATATTGCCCAAGTTTAAAAGGATTTGATGAATTAGATACATCTATGATGTCAATGTCACCTGGCCAACCCATTAAATATGCAGTATTCTCATCAACAACGCATCTATAATAACTCTTATCAAAATCAAGTTGACTAAGCATAGTAGAATTTGTTGAATTACTAACATCAAAAATTATTAGACCATTACTACCGGCAATATATGCTAAATTATTACGAACGTAAATATCACTTCCACCTGAATCAATTTGACCGATCTGAGTAGGACTTGAATGATTAGACACATCTATTATCAACGTTTCAGAAGACTGCGTAAGATAAATATATGGAAAATCAACGAACATCCTCCCAATCCTATTATATCCTAATTCACTAACGTTGAATGGAGCAGTTGGGTCTATGACATTAATTATCTTAAGCCTATCTTCATTAATAAAATATGCCATAGAATTATGAACATAAACTTCTTCATCACCATAATGTTCCAAAACTTCAGAAAACCGACCAAGCTCTAAGGGTTTTGAAGGATTCGAGACATCCATAATTATCAAACCTTTTTCCGAATCAGTAAAATAAGCAATGTCTTGATCAACATAAACATCACTAGCCCATCCATCGTAGTCAGATCCTTGGCTAAAAAATATATAACCTTGGATCCCAACAAGAGAAATTACCACAATTAGAAATCCTAAACCTAATAGTTTTTCTTTTTTCAAGGCTCCGCTCCCTAAATAATAAATAATAATAATTAAGTATAAAGATTATAACTTAATATTTAACGTTATAGTCCACGTTTAATTTAGATACTTTCCTCAAAAATCCAGTTATATACTAACTTAATGAGGATATTTTTGACTTTTAAAAAGACTTAAATATTACTAGGAATAGAGAGTTTTACTCAAGAGACAAAAATAAATTTACAACGAATTAAAACCAAACACATTAATTAAAATGAGAAATTAGGTTTGTTGCAATATACTAATCAGGTGTAAGTGAGTCGAGATCTGATAAGTCCAAACCACTATCTAACGTTTCTGGAACTTCAGATAAGAATTCGTCTAATATTTCTTTTAACTCGTCCCCTGAACGTTTTAGAATAAGTCTTATCAAACCGATATTGATCTCAGGATCAGAGATTAATGTTAGTACCCCTTTTAAACCGCATGATGACGCAAAAATTTTACCACCGCCAAATTCTGAAGTTACTATTTCCAAATTACCGAGTTCAAGGTTCTTACCTTGTTCTTCGCTGGCACAAAAAACGGCTGAGGCTATTGCGCCAATCCCATCAACATCAGCAGGAAAATAAGAGAATTTAGAGACGCTTGCTATAGTGAGCCCTGTCCTATCAACTAGGATTACTTTTTTGATACCGCTCTCACTTTTTATAATTTTGCTGAGGATATTATCGAAGCTTTTGGTATCAATACTAATTGTAACACACCTTTTTTACTAATTTTTAGTAATTTGATATTTAATAATATAATATATTCTTCTATCTTTAAAACTATTATAATTATTTGAATTTATAAAATTATCTTTTTACAATCTTTCATGGGAGTAATAGGAAAAATAGGATTTAAGAGTAGATTTTTAAAAAGTTTATATTAAATTCCTAATAATTTTTATGATGATGGATTTTATATATATTGAATAATGTAAAAAGAAATGAGAGATATCAGGGCGATTTCTTATCTGAATGTTATACTCTTTTAAAGATGAAAAATTTCTTTAAACCGTTCATTTATTTCTGTTCTTAGAAGAGTGCCAATTTCACCTATTTCGCCTATAATTAAATCTTTTTTTATAGTTGCAAGTTTATCTAAATAAATAATGGAATCAACTTTTAGGCCAGTGAGTTTAAACTCCGGGTGTGTTTTATTTATATAAATTGTACATTTACCTAAACTATTTGGGATTTTTGAGGAAATAAATGCTACGATCACATCATAATCTCGTTCAAGAATAACTAAAGCCGGTCGTCTTTTTAATGTTTTTAAATCTGTAAATGGAAAAGGTATTAGAACAATTTTTCCCTTCATTGATACCTCAATTTTAAATCATCATCAGTATACAAATCTGGTTCATTTTCAAGAAATTCTTTTAGTGAATGTTCAGAGATTTTTGTTAATGCATTTATTTCTTGATTATATTCTTTATTTTCTAACATTTTAATATAATTTTTCAATGCAGAAAGAGCTATAGAATCCCAATTAACTTGAGGAAACTTTTTCATTTTTTCATATAAATCTTCTGGTATGGAAAACAATTTATCAGTCATTTTATTTCTATAAGAGATAAGTAAAATTAAATATATATTTTTTCCCATTAAATTAGGTTAGATTAAAATTTTGAGCTGTTAAATATCAAATTTTTAAAATCTTTTATAGAAGAATTAGGAAAATTTGGATTTGAGAGTAGATTTTTAAAAGGTTTATATTAAATTCCTAATAATTTTAATAAATATTATTGAGTCATAGACACTCGGTGAAAATTATATAAGATAAGAAAGAGATAAAAATACGTTTTTATAAAGAGTTAAACGATAATAAAATTCATTTAATCTATTCAGATATGTTTAAAAATATATAATGTATCTTCATCATAAGATTGGAGTATTTTGTATATAATGGAAGGAAAAATAGAAGAAATATTAAAAGAAATTGTAGAGAAATTAAAAGTAGAATATAGACCAATTAAAATAATTTTATATGGTTCATATGCTCATGGTAATCCTAAAGAAGATAGTGATATCGATCTATTGATTTTGAAAGATACTGATGAAAGAAGGGTAGAAAGATTTGTAAAAGTAAAAAAAATTATATACAATCCAGATCGAAGTATCCCAATATCTCCTTTAATTTATTCCCCAGCAGAATTAAATGAACGCCTAAGAATAGAAGATGATTTTATAAAAGAAATACTAAATACAGGAATTATTCTATATGAAGAATCAATTAGTTGATGAGTGGTTAGAAAGAGGTAAAAGAGATTTAGAGACGGCAAAGATATTAATTTCAAGTGTTGAGTACTTTGATGTAATTCTATTTCATATTCATCAAGCTGTTGAAAAATATATTAAAGGTTTTCTTATTTCTCACGGGTGGACGTTAAAGAAAATTCACGATCTTGAAGTTCTTATTACAGAAGTTATAAAATCTGATGGTTCCTTTCAAGAATATCTTGATTTTGGTAGAAAATTAACAGGATTTTACTTTGAAGGAAGATATCCTCCAGGTCCAGTCTCTACTTACTCTAAAGAAGAAATAATTAAAATTTTAAATGTCGCAGAAGAAATCATTGAAAAAATTATTATATCTTATGAAAGAGAGACGATATGAATTAAGAAATTCAAATTTTAGTTTAAGTTGCTGTATTTTTAAAAGACTTATAATAAATTCCTAATAATTTTAATGAATAGTATTGAGTTATAGACACATGGAAAATAATATTGAAAAACGTCTTCATAGAGTTATGATAAAGCTAGATAGAAGGGATGTTAAATGCCTTTACTCAAAATACTGTGATAGTGCTGAAAATTGCACCAGATGTGATCAATTTTACGAGAAGTGCTCTAAATATAATGATTTCAGTCAAGATTTTTTAAAAAAAAATGATACAGGTAATTGAATATGAATTTAGGTCTAAATAATAAGGTTGCTTTAGTTTTAGCGTCCAGTAAGGGATTAGGACTTGCTTGTGCTAAAGGAATTTATGAAGAGGGCGCTAATGTGGTGATTTGTAGTCGTTCTAAAGGGAATCTTGATAAAGCAAAGGAAGAAATCGAACGATCAGATTCTCTTAGTAATGAGAGTTGCGTGTTTCCTATCGTTGCTGATTTAATGTACGAAAATCAGATAATTAATCTTGTGAAAAAAACTGTCGAAGAATTTGGAAAAATTGATATTCTGGTCCATAATGCAGGGGGTCCGTTATCAGCTCCTATTGATAAAATATCTAAAGAGGATTGGTCCAATTCAATAGATCTAAACCTTTTATCTTTTATTAGAATAACAGATTTAGTCATTCCACTTATGAAAAAACAGAATTATGGTAAGATTATTGCTATAACTTCGATTTCTGTAAAGCAACCATTGGAAAACTTAGTTTTATCTAACACAACGCGCCTTGGAGTTGTAGGTTTTGCTAAAACCCTTGCTAATGAATATGCGAAACATAATATTTTGGTGAATGTTGTATGTCCTGGGCCAACTCTTACTGATCGGATGAAAGAATTAATCAATAAAACAGTTAAAGATACTGGGAAATCAATAGAGGAAGTTGAAAAATCATGGATAGGACCTATACCATTAAGACGTTTTGGCAAACCTGAAGAATTAGCAAATTTAGTCGTGTTTTTAGCTTCAGACAAGGCTAGTTATATCACTGGAACTGTAATTCAAGTTGATGGAGGGTTTGTAAAAAGCCCATTTTGAATAATAACGTTGTTTCCAGATATCGCTTAAATATTTCAGAATTTTATAAGTTAAAGATATAAATCTTAATTACAAATATAAAAAGAAGATTTTTATATATCAGATTGCTATTATTAACCTAAATTTATCTAATAATTTATTTGAAATTTAGTAAAAAACTAAATATAAATTAATAATAATTGTAAATTGAATATTTTATTGATAACAATTACATAAGGATATTAAAGATGAGAGAGAAAAGAAAAAAAGTTGGGCTTTTTATAATATTACTAATTGCTTTTTCATTTATATTTCAAACTTCTTTTTTGAACTTAAAAGATAATTCAATAATTGAGAAAAATCTAGGAAAAATAGACCATTCAGGAGAAGTAACACATACAAGACAATGGATAATAAATGGTAATTTTTCTTCTCCAGATAATTGGACCTCAACAAAGGGTCCATACGGACATCCTGAAGATGTTGATGCAGCTATAAGTGGAGGTACCGCAAATTATACTATTAACGGTGAATCGGGAATATATTCAATTTCAGGAGTTCCTAACTCTACTTGGACAGCTTTCGATAACCCTGACTGGGGAGTTGGTATGGATGAGGGCACTGAACGAGGAATTAGTGATAATTATGGATGTTGGGTTAGTTATACGTGGAATGAAGGTGACGATCAAACAGGAGGTACTCCCAGTGTGCATTGGAAAAGAAATATTACTTTACCGGTTAACATGTCAGATTATAAGATAACCTCAGCATCTCTCAATGTAACATTTAATGCAACAGTTACAGCTGAAGACCCTGGAGGTATTGATGTTTTTGATGATAATTCACCATTACAAGTGGGAGATTACGCAAGGTTTTACGTTTTAATTTCAGACATAGAAAATGTCTATCAACCGTTTCAAGTAGCAAATAATAGAACTAAATATTTAGGAGATGATGGTCCTCCTCCTATTGATATAATAGATAATACGTCATTAACAAATATAGATGAAGCCCTATTAATTAACTATCTCGAATTAATATTAGGAGTTAATTCTACTACCTTCACAATGACTCTGGGAATAGACCTTTTCTGTGAAGATAATAATCCTACTTTTGATGAAGATACTTGGGATAAATTACGTATAAATTTCTTTAATCTCACTTTTACTTATGAGAAAAAGATTGACACACAAACATCCGTGTCTTGGAATCAACAAGGGGATAAACCCAGTGATGTTATTTCTAATCCATTTGTTATTGACGAAGCAATTCTTAACTTTAAATATAAAACTAATGATACTTGGCCTAAAACATCATCTCCAAATTCAGAAGTCCGAATTTGGATTAATGAATTTCAACATACCGAGACAATTAAGTTAGAGAAAGCAAAAACTACATTTCAGAACGCGTCTACAAATGGATTTGATGTCACACGTTTAATCGATAAAGATAAAGATATTAATGTCTCAATTGAAGTTTATTTAGCTGATGATTTCGAATTAAACCGAACTATTACCTTTTCGATCGATGACGTGTATCTAAATATTACATACACGGAGGAGATTACTGATATAGAGACAAAATTACAATTATTTTTAAATGGGGAAGATAAAACTAATGATCCTGTTATAGCACTTCCTTTAGATGAACCTTTAAATATAACAGTAAAATATACAAATGAAACGGGCGACCATATACCAGGGGCACTAGTTCAATTAGAAGGAAAAGTTACTGACAATCTAACTAAAGATCCTACTTTTGACCAATATTCAATTATTATTAATACGAACCAATTAGGTATTGGAGTTAAAATTTTAGCTATAATAGCACAAAAAAGTCTATATGAAACTAATAAGACTCAATTTTTTGTTGAAGTAACTGAAAGAGAAACGGAATTATTATTATATCTAGATCGTGATCAAAAAAATGATGGTGATACAATTAATGTTAAGGTTGATACACCTGTCAATATTACAGTAAGTTTTAGAGATAATGAAACAAAGCAGCGCCTTCCTAACGCAACAGTAGTTTTATTAGGATGGGATCAATTAAATGAAACAAACAATCACTTTTATAATATAACTATAAATACTAAAGATTTAGATCTAGGGATTAATGCTTTTACTATATTTGCACAGTTGGTTAACTACACAACTAATTCAATTAACTTTTTTATTAGTGTATATGAAAGAGAGACTAAGTATCAATTGCTTTTAAATAATGTTGATTTAACTCTTAATCCGTTTATAAATATTACAATTATTGAAACTCTAAATATAACAGTAAAATATTTAGATAATGAAACTGAAAATCACATTACTAATGCGACATTGGATTATATTGAGATAGGAGGGGGTCTAACAGGAAGTTTGACGGAATATGAGACTTTAGAGTTTTATTCTGAAGAAATAAATGCAACTGATTTAGGAATTGGAGTTTCAATTATAAATATAATAGCACAAAAGACACTCTACCAAACTCAGAATATACAATTTTCTGTTGAAATAACTGAAAGAGAAACAGAAATCCTATTATACATAGAGGGTGATCAAAAAAATGATGGCGATACTATTCAAGCTGAGATTGATGATCTCATTAATATTACACTATATTATAAAGACAATGTTACAAAGGAACACCTTCCCAATGCAACAGTAGAATTATTGAATTGGGGCATGTTAAATGAGACAAACAATCAATACTATAATATAACAATTGATGCAAAAGATTTAGAGCAAGGAATTACTATCTTTACCATATTCGCACAAAAAGAAAATTATCAACCGCAGATAATTCGATTTTTCATTGAAGTAACTGAAAGAGAAACAAAATTACAATTATTTTTAAATGGTGAACTCAGGAATGATAGCGATACAATTATAGTTGAAGTTGACGAAATTATTAACATTACAGTATATTATAGAGATAATAAAACAGGGGATCACCTTATCAACGCAACAGTAGATTTATTAAATTGGGATAGTTTAAATGAAACAAACAATCAATATACTATTATTATTAACGCAAATGATTTAGATCAGGGAATTACTGTTTTAACTGTATTTGCACAGAAAGATAATTATCAACCTCAATCAATTAATTTTTTTGTTGAGGTGATTGTAAAAGTAACAATCTTACAATTATATTTGAATGGCGAAGATAAAACTCTTGATCCTGTTTTTAATCTTACAATAGGAGAATTATTAAATATTACTATAAAGTACACAGAGCAATCTGGGGCGTACATTCCTGAAGCAACTATACAATTAATAGGAGAAGGAATATTAATAAATTTAACGAGAGATGATGTATTCAAACAATATTATATAGAATTAAATACATTAAATTTGAAGGTTGGGGTTAATCTATTTTCAATTATTTCTCGTGCTACGAATTATGAGATTCAAACTATAAAAACGATTATAACAATTAATAGAATAAATACCTTAATTAATACAACTTCTCAAATAAATGTTGAACCAGGGGATGATGTTATGTTAATAGTAATTCTAAATGATTTGGATTTTGGTGGTACTGTAATAAATGCGACAGTAACATATGCATGGGCTTATGGACAAGGAAAACTCGTGGATATTTATAATAATGGTACTTATCAGATAGTTTTGGAAAATGTTCCAGAGGGAACTTATACTATAACGATAACTGCCTTTGCGGGAGATGAATATGATTTTGAGAGCAAAGAAATAACTTTAATTGTAACCAGCCCTGAGGTTAGACCTGGACCTGATTTGAGTTGGCTTATATACGTATTAGTTGGTGGAATTGTTGGTCTTGTTACGGTTTTTACACTCTATCAAACGCATTATAAATATCCTCCAATGGTTAGGAAGATAAGAAAATTAAGAAAGAAAATTAGGAAAGAAAAGAAAATAAAACCAATTTTAATAGGAAAACGAGAAGACATTATTAAAAGGGAATTTCAAAACCAAATTAATGCCATAGAAATTGAACCTAAACAAGTAGAAGATAAAATTTTTAAAGTAGAAAACAATCAGAATTTAGACAAAGGTGAATTGTAAATGCCAAAAGGATATGTAATAACTGAATGGACGGAGGATGAAGGTTTAAAGGTCCAGCTAAGTCATCCAGAAACGTTAGATATTGATTTAGATGATATGATGCGTATTTTCTATGCACATATTACCGGTGCTGGAGAAGCGGGTAATGTTTTAGTAAGATTAGAAAAAGCACATTCTAATGTGTTTAGTTACTTTACAGGTATGGAATCTGCGACACCTTTAATGATAAATTTAATGCTGGAGTTAGGAGAGGATCCGGATATGTTCGGAGAAGCCGTAATACAAGAAATTAATAATACGATATTAGAATATTTAAATCAAATGGGAACAGATATTTCTGAAAGATATGAAATTGTAAAAGAATTAAAGGATTATTTAAAGACTTCACTACTTTTTATGGAACGGTTAAAAAATTTAACTAAAGAACAAAGGCTTGCGCAAATTTATTTTAATGAAAAAAGTAGGACAATTTTGGAACTATTACAAGATAGAGCATTGTCCAGAAGAGAATTACAAGCTATTTTGGAAGAAAAATTACACAAAATAGTTTCTAATATTGAAATTACTTTAGATCCTTTTATCAAAACAGGATTAATAAAACAAGATTGGGTTGAAGGGGATACTGATATTACCTTATTTCTTCAATCAGACTTTGCGATAATGAGAGCGCCCGTTACTAAATTAATTAAAGACGCTAAAAACTTACTTCCTACTCCTGAATTGGCCACAAAATATCTTGAAGAAGTAACAAAATTCTTCAAAGGGTATAAAACGACGTTAGAAGATAATTTACTTATTGCTCAAGATATGATTAATCCAGATAAATATGATTTTATAACATTATTCAGAGAAAGAGCATATCCCTTGAATAAAATACCAAAAGGTCCAGGAGAAAGCGTTGAAGAAATAGGGGATTTTCTAAAATCATTAGAAAATGATCATATTATTAGATTTATTAAAGACGAAAAGGATACTCAATGGATATTTTTATTAACAGATATAGTTACTCACACTTTTTATCCTGAATTTTTAATAGAAAAAATACGAAAGTATAGAATGGATGGAATATTAAAGAAAAGTGTAGCAATAAAACATTTGGAATTTCTTGAAGAAGCATATAAAAAATAGGTGATTGAACTCAATTTGTCATTTGATCAAGATTCAGCAACCAAACAAGTCTTAGAACTTATTGGATTAGCTCATGATGAAGTAAATACTTATTTTAAGATTACAGGAAGAGGTCCTGTAATGGTTGGGGAGATTGCTCTTATTGCAGATGTTCCCGAAGAACGAGCAAAAGTTATTGCTGATAATTTGTTCCAAAAAGGTCTTCTTAAACAAATTCCCGGAAAGGCACTGGTTTATGAAGCTTTACCCCCCTATGCTGCACTTTTAGGTCAAATTCATCAGTTTAAGGAAACTATCACAACATTTCAAAAAGTTGCTCCTCAGGATTTACAGAAACGGTTTGATTCCTTAGGAACACATTCAGCAAAACTTAAAAAATTAGATGATTACAGGTCATATATCCAAATTATGAAAACAAAATTACCCGCACAAATTAAAACTCAATTTGATAGATTTGAAAACGCACTTGAGCAAGTTAAGAGGTTCCAAGATGTAAGAAGGTTTATTGCGAATCTAAAAGAAATTGTTCCGTCTGAAATAACCAAAGAATTTGGAGCTTTGGAAAGTCGTTTAGACATGATGAAAACTGAAATATCAAGTAGATTCGAAAAACAATTTCGAATTGGCGCTTTGAAAAGTATGGCTGAAAAAATTGTTTCGAAAGTGATTTCTGAGCAATTTAAAGAAATATCAAATTTCTTCCGTGATAGATTCGCCCAAACAACTCAAAATATGCTTGATCAAGTAATGGAACAATTAGGGAGTCTTACAGATACTGCTGGTGAGATTAGCACCGATCTTGGTTCAGTATTTACTGATATAGAAAGTGGATTAAAAAGCACTTTAGAAGACTTGGAAAATAGGGTTTCAGGAGTCTATGATGATATCATTGGAGGTATTGAAGAATTAAAAGAAATGTTTCGAAAAGAGATTTTTGAAACACTTCAAAATGATATTGTAAACAACATTGTTAAGCAATTAGACGGTGCAGAATTAACCATGAATGAGTTCTGGGAACGCTCTAAGGAAGCATCTTTATTAAGTTTTAAAGATGTATGGTTTATAAGAAGTGTAGAGGGTGTTAAAGCACAGATTAACGAATCCCTAACACGAGTAAAAATGCGAGTTCATATTGTCGCTCCCAAGATAGGAGATATTGATCTTCTGGCACTTTCTAGATTAAAAAAACATATTAACATAAGAATATCTACAAATTTTGACTTAACTAATCCAGATGATCAAATGAGATTCAACCAAATCAAAGATTTCACTAATATTGTCATAAGACACTATACAAGAGAAAATTTATGGTCTATTAATAAAGATTTCGAAGAAGTTGTAGTATGCGTTGTATCTGAAACAGAACAAGGTGAGACCCAAATTGCAGGAATGGGATCCGTGTTGGAAGAGCATGTAAAATTATTTGCAGCGGTTTTAGAAGATGTGTGGATACAAAGCGTAAAAATAGAGCAAGTTGAGCTCCTTCATGGATTAAAAAGAACTACTGAACCAATATTACCTAAATCAGAAATTAAACCATCTATCCCATCTGAAATACCTAAAGAAACTAAACCTTTTCCCTCTCCGCCTTTACAAAAACCTTCAATTATACCTGAAGAATTTTCCAAAACAATTGAAACTCCAACTATTGAACCTAAACCTATCATGACTAAGGAGCCCCTAATTTCTGCAGATGCAAGTCTTTCAGTCCAATTTGATAGTTTATTAAATAATCTTGCGAACATGACTGGATTTGACATAGCTTCTTGTTTACAAAAACTCCAAGATGATATTCTTGAAACCAAAGGATTTAGTGCTGTTCTAAGACAAATAAGAATGAGTATTTCTCCTCTTCAAAGTAATCCTGGTTTATTAGGCACTTCTGAAAAAGAAGCATTAATAAATAAAATAAATTTCTGGAGAAGTAAGTTAAAAATCTAAGGTTAATTTTACTCTTTTTTTTCTCTTGTTCGAAATATTAGAATAGAAATAGATTATTTATTCCAAGGTATTTCTTAACTATATTTAAAATTTCTTCTTTTGTCCCAATATACACAAAGAACTGATGTTTAGCTTTGCAATGAGATGTATTATTAAATGTATCAAATGTATTTAATTGTAGCTCAATTTCTCCAAAATTCAACAATGGTTTTTCTGGAGATTCAGAATTATATGATTGGATAACTCCTATCTCTGAATCAGGATGATCTCTAGAAACATCAAAACACTCATTTTGACTTCTTGGAATATCATTTGATAATTTTACTATAAATCCATATTCTTCAAAGTCAGGAATCCTTAAAACATAACCAATCTTAGCCGTTCTATCAAAGTCAATATCTTCAGGCCGAATTGCTAATTTGTAAATATTGTCCACATCAAGTTTAAATGCAACATAATTATCCATTACTTTTAATCGATCATTAGGAATAGGAGTAAAATATGAGAGAGGTTTAGGATTAATCTTAGTTGGAATTACTACAGTACCGGGATTCTCTACACCACCAGAAATTATTTGAGTTAAATTCCATCCATTAATTTTAAGATTAGGTCTATAGAAAACACAATCATCTAAAATCTCAATTCCACAACTGCTAACTCCCGTTGAATATGGTTCTTTAATGAGCTTAAATTGTCGGGTAATTTCTCCCTGGTAACCTTGTTTTGTTTTTTGATTTAATACAAATATATTACTTGAAACAGTGCAAGAACTGTTTGAAGTCGCTAAAATCTCATAATTTGCAGGATCTAATCCTTTAGGACAAAACCACTCTTCCCAAGTTTCTGGATTCTTGTAAAAAAAGTCTCTTTCTGGACTGATCCAATATCTGTCACCCCCGATCTGCCAATTCCTCGATTCAATAATTTCTTTAATGTTAGGATTAACCCATAGTAAATTATAGCAGCTATTTTTAGGAAATATTCCTAAAGGACGCCCCCCAAATTCTGAAATTATAACTGAACCTTCGCCTGATCCCAACTCTATTAGAGTTGTGTAGTCTCCTATAGTTGATATTAACGTTTCCTTTGTAAAATAGTTCATAATTTAATTTGAGATATTAAGGATTTTAAGGTTTTTTTATTTATAGAAAAATTAATTGTAGAAAGAATATTTAAGATTTTTATCTCACTTTTAATAAGAGAAAAATGAAAAAATATGAAATTTCAATTTGGAGTTTAAAAGGTTGAGAAATAAGATAGAAATTACAAGAAGGCGCGGAACTTGTTCTAAAGATTGTTACGGGTCATGTGTTTTTATAGGAGAATGGAATGACTATGCCTCTGAGAAGAAGTTTCTAACTGCTAAACCTTTAAAAGACCATCCTTTCACTAAAGGTTTTTTTTGCACGAAATTAAATCAGAGAGAAAAGTTACTTTATCATCCTCAAAGAATAAAAACAGCATTAATTAGGACAGGTCCTAAAGGAAAGAATTCATTTAAATCAACTAATCTTGAGAATGCATTAAATCTTATTGCTGAAAAATTAAAAAAAGTTAACGATGAATTTAGTCCCTCATCTATTATAGCTGCTTATTATGCAGGAAACAACGGTTTAGTATCAAAATATGCTCCTTTTAGATTTTTCGGAAAACTTGGTGCTACAATTACAAGTGAGGGCATTTGTAATGAAGCGGGTTGTTATGCTTTAGAAGAATTGTTTGGTACATATTCTACTACAAATCCATTACAAATTCTTAATCCTAAAAATCGCTTAATTATCGTGTGGGGTACCAATTTATCCGATCGAAATATACACACTTATTTCTTTGTTAAGAAAGCAATAAAAAATGGCTCATTTGTAGTTGTAGTGAATCCGATAAGGACTCCCCTTACAGATAATGCTCATTTATTTGTACAACCATTCCCTGGTACCGATCATTTGATTGTTAAATTGATATTGAATAAAATCATAACATTAGAGAAATATGATAAAAATTTCATTAAACGACATATTGATAATTACGACGAACTTTTCGAACAAGTTAAAGAAATTGATGATAATGAGTTAATCTCTCAAACAGGCGTAGATCGGGAAGCTCTTCAAGATTTCATAGATTTGCTCATCAAATATAAACATAAAACTCTTATCATAGCGGGATTTGGAATCCAAAAGTATTTCTATGGGGGAAAAATATTAAATGCGATTGCATTAGTTCAAATCATCTTAGGGAATTTGGCTAAACCGGGAACAGGCTTTCTTTATTCTCAGAGTGGTTTTACTAAAGAATTTCAGGATCCTCTTATTGAATATATAACTTTATCAAAAGATTACTCATCTAATATGACAATTCCTCTTGTAAGCCTTGGATCTTCCTTAAATTCAGATAAATATAAGATGTTATTTGTTTATAATCTTAACCTAGCGAGCTCCCTTCCTAATCAAAACATAGTACGAAAATCATTATCCCAGAACGATTTATATACAGTTGTATTAGATATATTTTTAAATGAAACTACAAAATTTGCTGATATCGTTATCCCCGCTAAATTCGACCTTGAATGTGATGATTTAATTACCTCTTATTTTATGCCAGGAATTTCAATAAATCAAGGAGGACCATGCCCATATCCTGACTGTCTCTCAAATTATGAGTTTTTCCAATTATTAGCTAAAAAAATTGGATGGTCAGATAATGCAATGTTTCAAGAAACTCAAGAAGAAATTGTGGAACATTGCCTCGAATTATTACCAGAGGAAACTCGATATCATCTAAGAACCAACGGGTATCATATCCCATTTGATAGAGATGATATCCCATTCAATGATTTAAAATTCCCAACATCTAACGGTAAAATTCAAATCTCCCGTTCCCATGTCAAGTTATTTGACCCAAAATTTGACTTTCGGCTACATCGAAATAAAGATGAATTTTACTTGCTCTCACCCTCTCATAAATATTTTATCCACTCTCAATTTGGTGAAATTCATAGAGAATTCAAAAAAGCCTTTAGTAAAGTTTTCTTACATCCTATTGATATCGAATCACTTCGATTAAAGCCTAACCAAGAAGTTCTGGTCTCCAATGATTTAGGTGAAGCGAAATATTTCTTAGATCAAAAAGATGCTTTAAAACCAGGAACCGCTTTAATATATTCAGGGTTACCTTTCGCAAATAATGAACATACAAATGTAAATTTTCTTACTCTGGATAAACCTGAAGAATCAGGACTATCGGGAGCATACTTTTCTACTATCATCAAAATATCAAAAATTTAAACCATAATAATGATCGTGAAAGGGCGCTTTCACGATTTAATATATATATTGAGAGATAATCCTCGTAATATTGTGATATTATTTGTTATAAAATTAAGTTTATATTACCACACGGGGTAGTATTTTAAATAGAGAGCTATTCTAATTATTTCATAATTCAATTAATATTAGATGATTGAAATTAACCTATCCGAGGTGGTAACTTGCCAAAAATACATCATTTTGAAATTAATGCTGATGATCCTTTAAGAGCAAAAACCTTTTATGAAAAAGCTTTTAGTTGGAAAGTTGAAAAATGGGAAGGTCCTATAGAATATTGGTTAATCGAAGCAGGAGATGAGGATGAAGAGGGTATAAATGGAGGTTTACAAAAAAGAGAAGCTCCTACTGACCATATTTTTAATTATATTCATATAAAATCAGTAGAAGAAGTAAAATCTAAGATCGAAAAATATGGAGGATCAATAGAATCTCCTAAAATTGCTGTTCCTGGAGTCGGATACTTCTATATGTTTAAGGATACAGAAGGAAATAAGCTTGGAATTATGGAAGAAGACGAATCTGCGAAATAAATTTAATAATTTTAATATTTTAACTAACTTTTTTTTTAAAATAATTTTAACAAGGTTTAAACTTGAAATCGCAACATTCGCATAGATTTTCAAGATTTTCAATATAGGTTAACATAGAGTTATACCATTTATCTAATAATTTCTTAAATTGAACTTTAATTGAATCCATGTGTTTTGCATTATAAACATAAAGATAACCTTGTTTTTTACTAATTTTTATCTCTTTGGCTTCTATATAATCTTTCATTGAAATTGACTTACGTTTAATAAGTTTTAACTCTAATAACTCCTGAACAGCTCTTTGAATTGAACTTCTGTCCATTTCTAATGTTTCTGTTAATTCAGAAGTTCCAACATCATTATTTTTTAGAAGATATCCAAAAACTTTTGATTCTGTTTTATTTAAACCAAGAATACATTTAAATAATCGTTCACTTGAGAAAATATCTTTTTGATCTAATAATCTATCAATTTCTACAAATTCTTTTAGCTGGTTATCAATTATCTCCATTAATTCTCACATGTAATTAACCTTTTTTCATAAAAAAAAGAAGACAAATAAATACTTATTCTTTTAAATTTTCTAACAACTCTTTCATAGCGTCGTAGTTCATAGCGCCTACCACTTTATTAATAACTTCCTTATTTTTGATAAATAAGGTTGTAGGAATACCTGTTATCCCATATTTCATTGCTAATAAGCTATTTTCATCTACATTGACTTTAGCAAATACGAAATCTTTAGAATATTCTTCCTGAAGTTTTTTAAATATTGGTCCAAAGAACATGCAAGGTCCACACCAAACTGCCCAAAAATCAAAAATAATGATTTTATCTGGATAGCTCTTAGATAATTTCTCAAAGTCCTCAGGAGTATGAAATTCTACTATACTTTCTGGCATAGATTGTTGAAAGAATTCTTTATTTTCTATTATTTCTTCTGGTTGTTCCATTAAAATTCACATTTTATATTTTTTAAATTAAGTTATGAAAGATTTTTTCACAACTTTCATTATTATATTAAAATTAACTACAATATTTAAAGATGGTTATTATGTGAAAAAATTCACATCTTAACAAAAAAAAATACATACAAGATTTTTACATTTTAAAAATTTATTTAACTAAGTCTAAGCTTTCTTACTCTCATTTATCTACCATGTTATTCTTTTCCCATAATAATGCGATTTATTTAACAACTTTAAGAAAGTCTCATTAAAATTGGCTCTATTTTTTAAATCTTCTCGAGATTTGTCATTATTATGAAATTTTCTCCTTTTCATCATACTTCTCTATTCTTCCCATCTTCTCCTAAAATTTAACAATGAATTATTTAAATTACATATTTCGTTCAAACTAAAAAGTAGAATCTCCTAGAAGGTTATTCCTTCTAGGAGTTATATTCAATATGGAAATAAAATAAGTGAATTGATAAAAATGAATATCAAATTACCAGGAAACATCATCCAACCTCCTAGGAGAATACACCTCTCCATTTTTCTTGAGGCACTTCTTGCAAATTGTCACCGTAGTAAAATTGTTAAATTTTGTCATTTTACCACATTCAATACATTTTGTCTTTACTTTACTCATTTTGCTGCCTCTTAAAATAAATATAAAAAAAATTGTTAAATGTTAATTCAACGCATTATAAACCGATTTCTATATACATTTGAATCAAGGTTTCTCTTAATTTTATCAATACAAACTGCTTTTTTATGTTTTCTAAATAATCGTGATTTTTTCTCAGGCTTTTGTTCTTCTTTCTCCGCAATCTCTATTTCCTGCTCTGGAATAACGATAAAAATTTCTTCTTGCTCCACTAAATTTTCTAATTCTTTTTTTTCTAATACTTGAACCATTTTTCTAACCTTTTTTTTAATTTTTTTTTTGCTTATAATTTAATATAATATCAATTCATTTTTAGTTCATGGTTCTGAACTTCACTGAACTTCATTACTTAGTACTGAGTAGTGAAGCTTAAATATATAGATGAATAATATGTAACTAAGGTTTATAACTAGTTTTAAGGTATTTATATGAGTACTTCAAATGAACTTATTTTACCCCCTGATGAAATTTTAGACCCTCCATTTGGAAAAAATTTCGAGTATATAATTCTCTGGATGTTGGATAAAAATGATTTTTGTACATGGTCAGATTTTATTGAAGATGCATCAATTAGTTCTTCAACCTTATCAATGAAGCTTAATTCACTAATGGAAGGTCAATATGTAGTGAAACCTGAAAAAAATCAATATAAGATAACTTCAAAAGGTAGAAAAAGATTAAATAAGTTAACTACTCCTGAAGATTCAGTTAAGAGACTAAGATATCCTCCAAAGGTGATCCTAAGAAGAAGAAATTATGATCATTGGATATTATGGATGCTTAGCAACAATAATTCCTGTCGATGGTCAGATTTTCGCGAAAAACCTTTATCAATCAATCAATCATCATTATCAAAGAATTTAAGAGAGCTTATAGAAAATGGGCTTGTTGTTAATGAAAATAAAAAATATAAGATTACTCCCGAAGGGAGATCGGAATATCTTAGGATTTTAAAACAATATGATATGGATCGTCAATCAATTTTAGAAGAAGAAAGTATTAGAATAGAAGATATTACGGAAAAAACACGGAAATTTTTTAATCAGTATAAAATAAAGGATGATGAATTGAAGTTTCGCTTTCTGAATAATGCGTTGAAGTTAGATTATAGTAAGGCAAAAAATTTACTCGTAGATGAAGAGGATTTTGATAAAATTTTACTTTTCTTGTCAATAAATCATCCTGATCATTATCCTAATTCAATTTCTACAGAGGAATTTGCATTCAAATATAAAATTAAAGAGACTCATCTAAAATTTATTATTGATAAAATTGTAGAAGAGGAATTCTTCCCTGTGAAATTTTTTCAAATAGAAAGTGAGACAGGGGGAATATATTATTTTCAGAAAAATGAAGCTATTGAGAAGATTCTTAATGCGATTGTAGAAAAACATATTACTAAATTAACGTATTTAAATAAATTTCAAAATGAGCCTAATATAGATATCGAACTTTTATTAGATAATATCGTAAATGATATATGTGGGAATCTATTCAATGATAATTTGAAAATCTCATTGAAAAACTTTTTACCGGGATATATCAAATATTTAGCTTACAAAATTGAATCTGAAAAGAAGTTGATTGATAGTGAAGCAAAATTAGAAGGATTTGTTTGGCAGAATATTTTCGAGGAGTTCCAAACATTTGAACCCTCAAGCACTCCACTCACAATTGGAGAAGTTGAAGAATATTCCTATTCATTGGATAAAGGAATTTTAGAAGTGTTAGATGTTTTTTATCTGTCAAAGTTGAATTTCTTGATAACAGATGAAGTTCAAGAGACCTATATGCTTAATCAAGTTGAAATTTTTCAGAAGCTAAAAAATTTATTATATAAGAATAAGGTTTCAAGAGCAAGAGAATTATATGAAAAAAGCAAGGATGACTTCAATGAAATTAATCAATTAATCATAAAAGACATGTTAATTACATCCGAGTACGATTTTGAAGGATCTCTTAAAGTTACAACAAGACTTATTAAAAATTTCCCTGAAGATTTTATTGGGTACCTATTAAAGTCTATAACTTACTTGTTGATGGATAATTATGATAAATCATTACAAATTATTGAAAAAGGATTAAAGAAAGCTCCGAACGTCCTCTTATTTTGCCAAAAAGCGCAGATATTAATTAAAACTCATAAAGGTGAGGAATTATTAGATGACTTTAATGAGATCATCTCACAGAATCTTCATAATGTTAGTTTGTTAAGAGTAAAATATATACTTTTTCTTACTCATTGGGATTGTTGTGTAAATGATCCTAAGGAACCCCTAGATATTATAAACTCTATTATCAAATTAAGCCCGAAGGAAAAAGAACTCTTAATTTTGAAAAGTATTTATTACTGTATGATTAACAAATATAAAGAAGCTAAAAGATTTTTAATAGATGAAATTAATATTAATATTCTCAAAAAGAATCCTAAAATAGATACGGCAGTTTATTTGATTTTAACATTTTCTTATATTGGTCGTGGTAAATTCGAAAAAGCTTTAAGAATAGTGAATATTCTTTTTAATAATTATCCAGATAATCCAATTTCTTATATCACTAAAGCAATAGTTTTAGGATATAATTTGATCTACAAATTTAAGTTTAAAGAACCAAAGATTGATACATTTCTGGAGTTAATTGATAAAGCATTATCTCTGGAACCGCTTAAATTCAATCAAATGATAATTCTTCAAATGCAAGCAAGTATATTAAATGGAATGAAGGAATATGATGAATCTATAAATGTTATTGATAAAGCTATTGAATTAATACCTACTCAATTTAATCTTTATACAATGAAGATTTATCTCTTGACAACGGCTAAAAGAGAATTTGAAGCTTTAAAGTTAATCGATGAATTGATCAGACAATATCCCCAATTAAAACATATTCTATATCTGCAAAAATCATTTATTTATTTTCAGACAAAAAGATATGATGAGGCTTTAGAGTTTATAGATGAATTACTCACATTAAAACCAAAGGATATTAAAGTTGTAAACAATAAAGCCCTTTTCTTAGCCTATTTAAATAAAAAAGAGGAAGCGATAGAAACTGCTGAATATTTAGTAAGTCTTAATCCTAAGTCAGGAAATTCTTATGATACTTATGGGGAAATTTATATGGCTCTTGGAGAATATGAGAATGCGATAACAAAATATAAAGAAGCTTTAAAAATCGAACCAACTGGAGATTTTGCGTATCAAACATGCATTAAAATGGGTAAATGTTATCAAAAGCTTGAACAGTACGAGGATGCACTTAAATATTATGAGAAAGGAAAAGTCCTTACAGAGAGAATGATGCCTGGTTATAGAGAATTATATGAACATGAAGCGGGTAAATATATTTCAGAACTGAGAAAATTAATGGATAAATAAAAAATCAATGAAAGTGTGAAGTGAAGAACGTGATCTAAATGGGATATAGATTCTTAAAGACAATAAAATTTAATTTTGATTTTGGCACCTTATTATCAGTTGATTTTAGTTCATGTTCTAAAGATTCTGATTTATTTGATCAAACTGAAGAAATTATAAGAGAAATCAAAGATAGTGTCCAAAATAGAGGATATCCTGATTTTATTTGGCTTAAAGGAATTGGAGACTCATTAAAATATGCTAATTGTAAAGAAATCATAGACATGATCAAAGAAATCTATCCAAATCAGAAAATTGGAATATATTTAAATTGTTCACTTTTTAAAGAGGAAAATATCAGAAAAAATTTTTATGGATGTGATTTAGTAGCCATAAATTTGAATAGTGTTGATTTAATAAATTTTTCAAAAATTAATAAATGCCCTAAATCTGTTAAATATATTGATGTTTTAGATGGAATCAAAAAATTCAGAGAAGAATTTACAGGTAATCTGGGAATTTATACTTTATTTTTAAAAGGAATTAATGATAATTTGAAAACTGTGGATAATCTAAAGAATTACTTATTAGAGGTTATGCCTAACCATTATTCTGTGAGTAATTATACTTTAGATGGTTTTGAGCCTGTTTCTGATGAATTTAAAAAAGAAGTAGAGAATATTTTGAGAGATCTTCCCTTTAAAGTTATTTTTATGTTTTAAAATTTAGAAAAAACAAAATATAATATGCTTTTTAGATTATTATGAGCCCAAAAATTTTAATGGTGGTAGGGGATTATGTTGATGATTATGAGTTAATGGTTCCCTATTCAACTTTGACGATGTTTGGTTGTAATGTAAATATTATTTCTCTTGGTAGAGGAAAAGGAGATTTTATTAGAACAGCAGTTCATTACATTGCAATAGAAGATTGGGAATTAATTCTAAAAGGAAAACCAATAACTTATTCTGAATCACTTGGACATCCTTATAGGGTTGAACATGAGTTCAATTGGGAAGAATTAGAAGAAGAAGTTAAGAATTATGATGGTTTAATTTTACCTGGAGGGAGAGCCCCAGAATATTTGGCATTACTTCCAGATGTTCAAAAGATTGTATATCATTTTATAGAGAAAAATAAACCTATTGGAGCGATTTGTCATGGTCCCTTTATATTAACTCATGCGGATGTTTCTTTAAAACAAGTCGATTATTTAAAAGGTAAGAGAGTATATCTATTCCCTTCGATTAATCTTGAGTGTAAGTTATTAGGGGCAATAGTAGAAGAGCAATATCCTCCTGATATAGCATATACAGATGGAAATCTAGTAACCGCTCCATCCTGGCAGGCTTTACCTGAATTTATGAAACAATTTCTAAAACTACTTAAAATTTCAACTTTACCTTAAAGAGTTGGATTAAGAATCTAATTACAAAAAATTTTTATTCTTTTTACTAAAATAAAGCTTAATTCAATCATAATTTTAATGTTTAAATAATGTCATTAAGCAAATTCGGTAAGAAATTTTTGCTATTAGGCTTACGTTTGAATAAACTGATTGATGGATATGTTGATGCTTACTATGGTCCAGTAGAGTTGAAGAAGATAGTTGATAATGAACATGCTAGCTCACCAGAGAATCTTTTAGAAACATGTCGAAATCTGAAGAAACAGTTAGTTGATCAAGGATTCGCTGAGGACCGTTTTAAATTTTTGGAAAAAATACTTGATGCTATGGAAACCAGTTTAGAAATAACATGTGGAACAGAAATGCCTTTTTTAGAACAAATTTTTAAAACTTACGATATAAAGCCAGAGTTAATTGATGATTCTATTTTTTATAAAATAGCAGAAGAATTGGATACACTATATAAGGGTTCAGGATCATTAATTGAACGTATTAAAGAAGTAAAACAACAACGAGAACTTCCAAATAATAAAATAGAACAAACTTTTATTCGAACATTAGAAATTTCTCGAGAAAAGACATATGAAATATTTCCAGATCTTTTACCTAAAGATGAAGAACTCACTATTAAAATAGTTAAAAATGAACCTTGGTCTGCTTATAATTGGTATTTGGGTAATTATAAATCGAGAATTGATGTAAATACAGATCTCCCTATAGAATGGACCAATTTTTTAAAGCTTGCTACACATGAAGGTTATCCCGGACACCATACAGAACATGCTATTAAGGAAAAAAAACTTTATCAGGAAGAAAACAGATTTGAACATAGTATTCTCTTAATACCTACTCCTGAAGCAGTAATTGCCGAAGGTATAGGAAATACTGGGATTGATGTGTTATTTTCAGCTCATGAAAAAGTGAAAATCAGTTTAGAAGAATTATGTCCCAATGCTCAAAATGAGGATTTGGAGTTATTATCACTACGAGAACAAGCTTGGAAGAACTTATCTGGATTTTCTAATAATATAGCTATCCATGCTCATGTAGATGGTTGGTCTGATGATCAATTAATAGATTATGTGTTGAGTTTTGGTTTCTATTCAGAAAAATATATACGACAACAATTGAAATTTATACGCCATCCTCTCTGGTCGACCTATGTTTTTACTTATTTTTTTGGTGAATCACTAATTAAAAAGAAGTTTGGACTACATCCCTCTCCTAAGGATTTTGAAACACTTCTAACTCGTCCCATTTTACCATCAGATTTGTATTGAGAACATTATTATATTAATTTTAATGGTTATGAATTATGATAAAGAAATTTTATCCACCCTCGTTATATAATTTTCTTAGATATGCGGTATCTAATCCCTTAGAAAGTAAAATATTAGATTGCGGAGCAGGTGGACCTGATCCAAAACTCGCTTTATTTAGTGAAAATGGTTTTGAAACATACGGAATAGATATATCTGATGATCAAATCTATGAATCTATAAAATTTTGTGAAAAACAAGGTATAGATTTGAATATTATCAAAGGAGACATGAAAAAAATTCCTTTTGACTCTGAATTTTTTGGGTTCGTTTTTTCGTATAACTCAATATTTCATTTATCAAAGAAAGATAGTGGCGTTGCAATTGATGAAATATTTAGAGTTTTGAAAAAAGGAGGGCTATGTTATTTGAATTTTCTTTCTATTGATGATAGATGGTTTGAAGAGGGAGAAGAATTAAATTCTGGTGAAATCATACGCAAGGAGGGGGAGGACGTCTTTTTACATAGTTATTATGAAGATGACGAACCTGATAACTATTTCGACGATTTTGAGATAATCTATAAAGAGAAAATACAAATCCTAAAAGGAAGGTATTTTAACACTGAGCGAACGTGTATAATTGAATATATTGTGAAAAAATAATTTCTAAACAAGAAAAATTTAAATATACATTTCACTACTTAATAATATTCAAATTCCTTGAGGTAAACAAATTGAATGATGTAAATAAAAGATTATTGATATTACCTTTAATTGGGAGTATTATTTCAATAATTGGTCTTTTTATTCTAGCATGGTATAGTACTACTTCTTATGAGGAAAATCTTTGGATGGTAGGGATTATCCAACATTTTCCATCAGGAGGTAGTGTATTTGATTTTTTGCCTGCTGAATTATTTATCCCTGGCTTTATTAGTGCTATTGTAATATTAATAAGTTCAATTATAATTGTAATCAATACCTTATTTCTTACCAGAGGGAAAAAATTCTTAGCTAATCCTGAAAAACTATGGATTTTAATGGGGATTTTAGAATTGTGTGTCGCAGTTATTTATATTATCGTGATGGATATCGGCTTTAACACCTACACTCAAAGAACTGATTATCCAGAATACGATTTTTGGGCAATATATAATATTCAATTTGGGATAATTACTCCTTTTATTGGTGCTATTTTATCTATTGTTGGAGCAATCGCTATAAAAATAACAAATAGAGAATAGAATATTAGGAATCCACTGGAGAAAACAGGTAAAAATTTGATCCTTAATTAAGATGTTTCCATTTCACGATAATCTACTTGAGGAAATCGAAAAATTGGATAAGGAAGAGTAGCGTTATCAGGGATTGGATCGATATAAAAATGCCGGAATTTTGGATTTTGCATCCTACAAAACGAACTTCGATGACTGTAAGCAGGATGACAAACCATTTTTTTCCATATCTTTTTTAACGGTTCTTTTCGGATATTACCAAAAGAGAGGGGAGTAAAATCACAGGGTGCAACATCTCCATAAGCAGAGACATAGTATTGGATATTTCCGGCAAGACAACCAATTCCTGAGAGATTTCCTTCAACAGAATTCTGCCATGATTGGGATGAAAGAGGAGGGATAATCTTTTTCTTGAAAATGTTAGAAGAATAATCACGAATTTCTTCACGTTGCTCTGGAGTCAGAATAATACTTGTATCTTTCAGCATATTCCCTGTTGGAACTCCGTCAAAAAGAATTACATTTTGAGCTCCAACCTCTTGTGCTAGTTTATGCATCTTTTTATACATATCTTTTTCAGTAGCTGCTCGAGTTGCGTAGGAAGAAATTCCTACCATCACCCCTTTTGATCTCATTTTCTTAAGTCCCCTTATAGCAGACTTAAAAAGACCAGGCATTCCTCGCAGAGTGTCATGCTCTTCAGGATTGGGACTGTCAATACTAACAAAGAGAGAATAAAGATCTGCATTAACTAATTTTTCTATATTACCATCAGTAAGAAATTGTCCATTTGTAAACATAATAGGTAAAGCCTTTCGCTTATCCACATAAGAGATTAGTTCGAATAAATCCTCTCGGAGTAAGGGTTCGCCTCCCGTAAAGGCTATAATTGTTACTCCTAGTTTCTGGCTGTCATCAATGAGTTTTTTTGCTTCTTCTGTTGTGAGTTCCTTAATACCTTTTTTCATATGTCTACCTGCACTACAATGTACGCACTTACATTGGCATTTATAGGTTATTGCAAATGTCATCGCAATTGGAGAAGCATGTGGAAGTAAATGGGATTTGATCAAACCTTTAAGAGCACGAAATTGAGGACGACTTCCTACTGGAGGTGCAAAGGTGTTAGTAACCATTTTACCCTTCCATCGTGCAAGATTGTTATAATTTTTATAAAAATTTGCTTGTAAGTAAAGCATAGCGAAGAGACGAAGTTTTTCAAGAAGAGGATTTAAAATTCCTGTACCTACAATTTGACCATCCTCAAGTTTCTTGAAGCTAATGAGATTTTTACCACCTAATTTTAAATATACTTCTTCTTTCTTCATTAAAACATATCACACCGTAAATAATTTCCTAATCTCTTTTATTTATTAATCCATATAAATCTTACTAAACATAGTTTTAACCGCATATAGCAGTATCTGTCATATGTAGAATACTAAAGTAATAAAAATGTTATTAGGATGTATTCTTAATAAACTCTATGATGAGATTTGCTAATTCTGGACCTTTATCTTCTTGAACAAAATGTCCTGCATCTTTAATTATAGTGTGATTTTGTCCTTGAGCACCTGTCACATTTTCTTGCCAAAATCTATCTCCTCCTCTTGTGACTGGATCGCTATCAGAAAATGCTGTTAAAAAAGGTTTTTTCCATTGCCTAAATTTTTCTATTGCTTTCTTATTTGTTTCGGATTCTGGATCATCTGGACTAATCGGGACTAAAGAAGGCATGATTCGAGCTCCCGCTTTATAGGTATCATCAGGAAATGGTGCTTCATACCCATTTAAAATATCATTTGATAATTCAGTGGTTGTTGCACCCTGAACTATAAACTTAATATCAAATACTGGAGAATTTCTGGAAAAATCTCTCCATCGCATAAATGCATCAGTCATATTTTGCTCACCTGTAGGTAATCCTCCATTTGATAAGACTATTCTATCAAAGCGATCTTGATTTTCTATTGCGACTCTTAGCCCTATTAAAGATCCCCAATCTTGACAAAATAAAGTAATCCTTTGAAGATCAAGTAATTTAACACATTTGGTTATCCAATCTACATGTTTATGGTAAGTATGATCACTTTTTTCTGTTGGTTTATCAGATCTGCCAAAACCTACTAGATCTGGTGCAACTGCTCTATAGCCAGCTTTTACAAGAATAGGAATCATATGTCTATAGAGAAAAGCCCACGAAGGTTCACCATGCATGAGTAAAATAACCTCTGCATCTTTGAGCCCTTCATCCACATAATGAATTTTAATTCCATCAACTTCTACATAATGAGGTTCAAACGGAAAATCAGGGAGATTTTCAAACCTCTCGTCAGGTGTTCGTAATAATTTCATATTCCTTATTTCTCCTTATTATTATTTAAATTATTTTAATTATAATTGAGTATATAATATTTCTTTAATCTTTTAATTAAATATTTGGTGAAAGTGTTATTTTTTAATTAAAAATTATTTATTGGTTTCTTTTTTTTTGAAATATAACCAACAATTCCCCTAATGCTATTCCCTACAAAATATTCCTCCTTTTTCCTTGTATCTTCATCAAACAAGTTTATATTAGCAAAATATTTGTCTTTCTTCTGTAATTCAATTATTATTTGTTGTATAAAGTCCTTTTGTTCACTTTTATCTATGTGATTACTAATTACTTCTGTCCATAGAGTTAATTGATCTTTTGCAATCTTAAGCATTAACTCTGCATTTTCACTCATTCCATAGTGAGCATAACAAATCTTATAATCTGCTAAATTTAAGTCTAATAATTTATCAATTGAAGATATAGCAATATCATAATTAAAGATAGGAGGAGTTGCCGGTCTAAGATATACATGATTCCCTATAGGAAAATGAAATCCTGCAGCTTCTCCTATAAATAGGTATTTTTTAAATAAGAAAGAAAGATGATGTGGTGAATGACCTAATGTTTCAATTGCTTTTATTTTATTATTTGCAATTTTCTCCTGGAACTCTATTCTATCACTTGAGATTGAAGGAATTTTTCCATAGGCTTCTGCAATCGGACCAAATGTTTTTCTACTTCCCTCCCATAATTTTTCAGGATTCAGGAGATGAGGTATTCCTCGTGGGTGGCATATTACATGGGCTTTTGGATAATATGTGAGAAGAGCACCGGTTCCTCCTGCATGATCCATGTGAATATGTGTTAAGAGAATAAAATCAAGTGTATCTTTAGTAATCTTAAGGTTATCTAATCCTTTTTTTAAGATATCATTTGTAGATAAAGGACCTGGATCTATGAGAAAACATATCTCTTCATCTTTATATACCCAAGGACTCATAGAAAACCTAAAATTAGGTAAAATTTTCTCTAAAACGATGATATAGAGATTTTCACTAACTTTGTTAATACTCATAATTGTTTATTCATGATTCATCCTCTATTATAAAGTTTTCATTTCTTGAAACTAATTACTCTCATCTTGATTTATTCGTTCACCAAGACGATAGAAATTAAAATCGCCACCAGTAACCCATATAATCGGATGAATTTTTCTCCAATCAAGCTTATTCTCGGATAAGTATTGAGGATTGACATATGATTTCACTACTTTTCCAATAATTCCTTCATTTGGATCGTAGTCAAGAATTTCCTTAACTTTACATTCTATATTAATTGGACACTGGCTAATCATTGGAGCTGTTTTTAAAACACCATAGAATGTATCAAAGAGCGATGCTTTATCGTAATCGCGACCAGATTTGCTGCCACAAATATTAGTTTCAGCTAAAAGATCCTCTGAAGGAATATTTACGCTAAATGTCATATTTTCATGAATTCCATTGCTTGTATAACGATTTTTATACAAACTGAAAAAAATATACTTACCAAAATCAAAGGGTGATATATAACCAATTACAAGGTAATTTGGACGCCCATTAACCAGAGCACCTACTAAAATTACTGGTAATGGACTTAAAAGGTTCCCCTCAAATTCTTGCTTTTTCAACTCCCTATTACTTATTTTTGTGTTATTTTAGAATTCTTATATTTATTCAATCATAGATCATATAAATAGATGAAATTAATGAACTTAGACTGAACTTTAACAAAGAAAAGTCTTTAGTTAAAATCATTAATTCAATAAAAAATAGGAAAAGAATACAAATAAAAAAATTTTAAATTTTAATTATTATATCTTTTTTAGCTAGCAACACTGCTACACCGGCTTCAACAGCAATAGGCACAATTCCAATAAGAATCATCGTAAGCCAAAGATTATCCGCAAGGAAGGTTTTATCGAAGATTTGGACATATTGATCAAATAAAAAAGCTAAAATAAATAGTAGCAATAGGTTCCTTCCCATTTCGCTTAATATTGGAATTTTAAAATTCACTTTCTCAAATCCATAGAAGACAGCAATTAAAAAGCCTGATGCTGCTATTGCTAATAAAGCTAAAGAAGTTGTAGCATCGTGATGCTCCGCTGGCTGAACCCAATCAAATAAATAGAAAGCCACGATAGAAATTGTCGCTGCTGGTAAAATTCTTTTCTTAAACCCTGAAGTTGGATCATTAGGATCCATTTTATACCATTGACAGAAACATGTTCCTGCAATCGCTATAGCTGCATGGTTAAATGCATTAAAAGGAAATACAATGTCTCCTTCAGTAAAAATCCAACGATCAAAAATCGGGAGTGCATATAATATCGCATGTATTACCATTATACCAATACTAATAATAATCCGTTTATCTGCATCCTTTGGAATCAAATAGACTGCTAAATAAGCCGCAAATGAACCTATAGCTAAATTTGCTAATGTCCCATACCATAACACTTCCTTCCAAGGAATTTCTCCACTAACGATTAATCCTCCAATTAAACCGTCATCCAAAAATGCTAATCCATATAAGATTGCTACCCGTATGATACCATGTTTCCATGCTTCTTTGGGCCCCCTTTTTTCCATTCGGCTTGTAAAGGCAAGATAAGCCCCTAGTCCTAAAACGAACATAAATATTTGTTGTCCAATGTCAATAATAGTTATTAACGCAGGATACTCGTTTGAATATTTAAAACCATGGTTTAATAAAGGAGGACCTATCCAAGGGTCTCCTGTTGCAAAATCCCCAGAAAGTGGCCATGTTATAACTGAAATAATAAGAAATATTATTATTAAACCTCGAAATTGATCTAACCATTCCCATCTTCCATGCAAAGGTTCTTTTCTCTTTTCTTCTTCCTCACTTTTTTCTTCTGACATTGTTTTTCACATTTAAATTACTTTCAAATAATTTTAATTTGAGGTAAGATGATAGTATAGAGAATCGACCTTAGACCATTTAAAAATTTTGGTTATTTATTATTAAGATAAAAAAAATCTAAAAAAGGAGTTTAGGGCGATTAAAATAGAGATATCATTTTAAAAGAAAACTCAAATATTGTCCTGTAAATTTTTAGAAGAGAACTCGTGATTTCAGTTCTTTGACATTTGAAATATAGTCAGGACAATTCTTACATTCTGGATTTCTACATAAAAAATCGATTTTAGGAAGTATACATCTTTCATTAAATGGACATACTAATAGATCATACTCAGGAATATATACAGCTTCACTACCCATATAATATTCACTTTTTATAGACGTTTTTAAATAAAAAATTCAACTTCATGTTTTTAAAGTACTGGAGAGCGAAAATTTTATAAACAAATAATAAGATTCAATTGAATAATTTATTTATTACAGAAGATTACATGTTCCATAGGAGTTTCTATGCCATATGTTTGTAAATCTTTTTTATGTTTCTCTATAAATTTGGGGTCTACGGTCCAATCTTGAAAAGTTTGAATTGCTCCTTCATAATTCATATGAATAGATGTCTCAAAATATTTAACTGTTATATTTTTGAAGCCAATTTTATGCAATAAAGCAGCAACCTCATCAGAATTTGGGGAAAACCACTCAGGTTTGGGTAAGGAAGTATCCAAAGAGTGAGTATCTGCTTCAATAAATAGCTCTTGGGCCATATTTTCAGGAAATGGGGCATATTCAGCATGAACCATTTGACTATTAGGTTTTAAAATTCTATAAAATTCTTTAAGACATTTTTCGAGTCCCTCTCTATCTAACTCGCAAAATAAATCATTTGAATAAATAAAATCGATACTTTCATCTTTTAAATTATCAATTTTTCTTACATCGCCTTCCATAATCTCAATTTTGTTTTCAAGACTTTCTTGTTGGATTTTCTCCTTCAACACATCAAGGCTTCCAGAGTAAGGTTCAGATGAAAGATCATAAGCAATAATTCTAAATTCATTTATGTATTGACTAATTTTTTTGGTAAAAGGTATAGTAAGTTGTCCTTCTCCACAGCCTGCTTCTAGAATAACATCTATGTTTAAATTAATCTCCTTTATGATAAATTCTGCCAACCTCTCATTCTTTTTTAGAGACATATTCCTCAATTTTCCTTTTATCGAAAAATATCAGCAGTTTAGTAGAAATCAAAAAAAATTATGATATTTTGTATCGAAATTCGTCCTAAAGAAAAAGTGTATGAAAATATGAATAATTTAAATCTATTGGTTTCTTGAGTGATCTAACCATATTATTCAATTCTTTCTAATTTGAAACACACAGGTCTCACTCCATCAGAACATGCATTATACATTACACCATCTTCTGCCCAATCCGTGAAATTCCCTCCAAACCGTAAAACATGTATACTACGAGCTAAATCTGTCCACGCCCATCCACAAAAATCTTCAGGCATCTCTCCATTTTCGCTAATCCATTCTTGACCTTCCTTAAAAGAACATTTGCTTACTTCTCTACCTGTAGGAGTTTTATATCCATGGCCAAAAACATCTTCAGGACTGAATGCTTTTATAACAGTAATTTTTATTTTAGTCATATTTATAGTTACCTCTTTTTCAATAGGAATATATCGGTAATTATTTAAAAATTTTCAAATAAAAGTTCAAAAGAACTATAGACTTTGACTATTAACTTTAGAATTTAAAATTTGTAGTGAACTTTTCACTTTACTGCGCTATGGATTCTTTTAAGAGCTTCTTCCAAAATCGATCTTGGACATGCGATATTTATTCTTTGAAAGCCTTTTCCATTTTCACCGAACATAGCCCCATCATCTAAAGCCACTTTTGCCTTTCTATGTAAAAAGTCTTCCAATTGATCATTATCAATCCCTAATTTCCTAAAATCAAGCCATACAAGATAAGTTCCTTCTGGTTCAATAATTTCAATTTCTGAGATTTTGTTTTTGAGGAATGATTTAAGAAATTCTAAATTTTTTTCTAAGTACAAAATAAGTGAATCCAACCACTCATCACATTCTTGATATGCAGCAGTAAAAGCTACTAATGATAGACTATTAGGAAGATATCCAAACTCTTCTGGGATAAATATACTTTCGATAAAATTTGTAAAAGATCTACGTAAATTTTGATTCGGAATTATGATATTTGAGAGTTGGAGACCCGCAAGATTAAATGTTTTACTTAATGAAGTGCAAGTTATTGAATTCATAGCAAATTCATTATTTATCGAAGCAAAGTTTATATGGGTATAACCGGAATATATTAAATCGCAGTGGATTTCATCTGATATAACCAAAATACCATTATTGACACAAATTTCTCCTAACTGGCTTAATTCTTCTCTAGTCCATACTCTTCCAACAGGATTATGAGGACTGCAGAGAATAAGCATTTTTACTCTTGGATCTTTGACTTTTTCTTTCAAATCATCAAAATCCATATGATAGCGACCATTGGATAACTTTAAAGGATTGAATTGTATTTGTCGTCCATTATTTTTAATAGCCCCAAAGAAGGGGTAATATACTGGATCTTGTACGATTATTTTATCACCGGGATTACTAAATGTCTGAATAGCTATATTGATAGCTGGAAGCACGCCAGGTGTAGAGTTTAACCATCCTCTTTTAATTTTCCAATTATATCTTCGCTTAAACCACCTTAATACAGCATCAAAATAAGAATTATGAAAATAAGAGTAACCAAAAATACCATGTTTTGCACGATTAGTAATAGCGTCAATAATAGGCGGGGGTGCTCGGAAATCCATATCTGCTACCCATAAAGGTAATAAATCTTTTCCATAAACATCCCATTTAGCAGATTGAGTCTCAGTACGATCGATTACTTCATCAAAAAACCTATCTTGTCCACTCACTTCATTTCACATCTAACTAATTCTCTTATATATTTTAATAACATAAATTTTAAAAAATAAAGAAGAAAATATTAAAAACTTTCTTATGAAAAAATACTAATTTCATTTTTTGGAATTCTAGCAACGAAATAAAGAAGGATAGAAATAGTAAAAAGTTAATTTCTTACTCCTTCCAATCTGGTATTTTCGCATCAATTAAAGCTTGGAGTAAAACGAATGCTATGATTATCATTAATATTCCAATTACTAAAAACCAATCAGCTATTTTTTTATTATAAACATATTTTGAAGCGTGATATAGTAGTACAAAACCAAGTGAGAATAGAAATATCAAAATTGATGCTACTATACTTTCAATTATGAAAGCTTCGTGAACATTATCTTCCCATATGAACATAGGATTCCCTTGCTCATCCACTCCTAGAGCAGGAGGATTCCTGATTATTAAATATATTATACCAGTCTGAAGTACAAATAAAATAATAAATATGGCAAAAAATGTTAATGATCTTGAGGTCATAGGGAGTGTTAATCTTGGAAATCTAAATTTTGGGAATTTAATTTTTGGTTTCCTTAATGCTTTTCCAAAAATCCATGGTATTTTCTTTTTAATTCTCTCTAAGATTGTTTGAGATCCAATTATCTCTTCTTTTTTGATTCTCTTTTTAGGTGAGACTTGATTCGGCAAAAATACACTAAATCTTATTAGCTTTATTAAATTGTAAATAATTCTAATAAAATTTTAGTTATATCTTTATTTAAATCCATCAATATGAAAAGTGAAAGAATAATAGGGAAATTATCTAAAAGCCGATGAAGAAATTTAAAATTTCAGTTTTTTCCTTTATGTATTAGATTTTCAAAATTAGTAATATTCAGGAAGTAGTACTCTCTATTATTAATTTCTTTTCTTATCAATAGATTAAATTTGTCAAGATAATCTAGATATTTTACGATTGTATTGTAATGCATGTGTAACTTCTTTGAAATCTGATACTTTGTAGCACCGTTCTTATTTATTTTTAAAAACTCAATTATTCTAATACAATTTTCTCTTGAAATGATATGAAATATGATGTCATTAGTTGGGTTTAAAGAATAATCAAAATAAGCAATATGATCATTTAAATTCCTTTGCCTGATAAAGTTAAATTTGTGGAGTATATTTAGGTGCCATTTTATTGCAAAACAACCTAACTTCAATATCTTTGCTAGCTTATTTAAATAAATACCAGGATTAATTTTAATTTGGTCATATATATTATTTCTTTTTGAATTTAGTAAGACAGTTTTTCTCGTTAATTTTGAGCCTTCAACAATAATATTCTTGTTAATAAGAGAATTGATGACTACTTTTATGCCATTATAATTTAAATTGCCATTAACTTTATTGTACCTTGATTGAACATATGTAATTGTTTTTTCTTTGCTAAAAACTCTATTCTGCTTAAGTCTTTCTTCGATTAGTCTAAAAACTTTTATTTCTTCTTTTGTTAATTCCACTCCTTCTATTTCATATAATACACATTCTTCTGATTTTTTAGATAATGAGCAATCGTTATAGAGTATGAGAAATGTGAAAAATGTTGATGTACCAGAAGTGATTATTATGTAATAAACACTTTCAAATTTTTCAATTAAAGAACCATATATTAATTTAATCTCATTGAATTGAATTTCTTCCGATGATCTCTTATATAGTAATTCAATGGGAATATCTACATCATATATATTAACAAAATAATAATTTTGGAAATTTCTAAGATTTTCATCTCTCTTTTCTATATTTTCTATTTTAAAATAACTAATAAAATAGAGAATTGAAAAAAATAATCCGAATATTAGTAGAATGTTTATAATTCGTGATTTTAATTTTTCTTTCATAGGAAGAAACTTAATATTTCAATTTTTAATATGATTTTTTTGTCAAAAATTTGAATTAATTTAGAAATTTAAATTCTAATTAACATTTAAATTTTTTATAATTCCATATTTAAAGCCATCAATAAATAAAGTGAAATATGTTAAGTTCTTTTGAAATATCAAAATCATTCAAATCCATCATACAAATTGTTTTATTTCTAAATATCCTTTTATTCAAGTGTGATTATAAAAAACAATAAGCAACATCAATTTCACCCAATAGCTTTATTTTACATCATTTTTTCATTTATTTTTATTATTACATGGTTTTTTCCTTATTATGAAGTATGTGCAACTGGTTGGGGACTTCCATGTAGTAATTGGTATTATATTACTGGATTTTCCTTTATGATTAATAATTCATTAACCATTACTGGGTTTTTTGGAGTAGTTTTAGAAATTGGTTCAACTTATCTTTTTTATAAATCTAAAATTAAAGATGCATTGATTTTGGTTTCATTAGGCAATATGCTTTTAGGAATAAGTTTAATTTATTTATCATTCATTACTACAAGTCCTTCTATGCTTAGATATGATGTTTATCTGCTATATAATCTTAAATTAGGGTATATAATTGCGGTGTTCGTTTGGTCAATGATGTGTGGAATGAATTTGACACATATATTCATTGAAATAGAAAGAAATAGAAATTTTAAATTATTTTGAATTTGAGGTATTGATGCCTGAAAATGATAACTGGTTCAATAAGGGTAATAAATTTCTTTCAAAATTTAAATATAGTAAAGCAATTGACGCTTTTAAGCGAGATTTAACATTAAATCCAAATAGAACCTCTAGTTACCTAAAAATAGCGATATCATATAATAATATTCGAATATTTGATAAAGCGAAAGAATACTATAACAAAGCATTAGAACGCAATTTGGAAAATAAAGATGGATCTGTTGATTTTATTGCGTATGAACGTAAGAATACTATAAAAGTATATAGAAATATAATAGGATTTAATTCAGATGATATAAAAACTTGGGAGGAAATTGGAAAATTATGTTTTAATATTCGAGTATATAATCATGCAATATTAGCTTATAAAAATATTTTAGAAAAAAATCCAGAAGATCCATATATTTGGAAAGATCTTGGGAAATCCTACCTTAGTATTGGTGAAAATAACCAGGCTATTAGAGCTTTTAAAAAGTCTATAGAACTAAATCCTTATACTATTATTAGTTGGATAAATTTAGGTTCAGCATATTCATTAGAGAAAGATTATACAAAGGCAATAGAAGCTTACAAAAAAGCTTTGGAATTATCTCCATCTACAACTGAGATATGGAAATATGTAGGTTCAATTTATTTATCATTAAATGAAAATGAAAAAGCTATAGAATCATATAAAAATACATTAAAACTTAGAATAAATTTTAATGATTTATCTGCTTGGGAAAGAATCGCATTAGAACATATTGATAATAAAGATTATGATAAAGCGATCATAATCCTTAAGTATGCTTTAAATATTGAGTGGAATAACGCTTCTCTTTGGAATGATATCGCTCATTGTTATGATAAAATTTTTGATAAGGAAAAAGCATTAGATGCATATAAGAAGGCTGTAGAGATTAAGCCAGATAGTGAGATTTTTTGGAAAAATCTTGGATTTTCTTATTTTAATAATCGAGAATATGAAAATGCTATTAAAGCTGCTAATAAAGCATTAGATTTAAATCCTGATTTTAAAGAAGCATGGATTCTTCATAATGATGTATATCTTAGAATGAATCAATATAATAAAGCAATGCAGGCCTGTAAAAAAGCTTTAGAAATCGATAATGATTATCTTCTGGCAAGAGCTTTTTTAAGTATATGTCATTGTCAAATTTGGGAATATGATAAATCTCTTATATTGGCAGAGAGAGTTGAAGTTAAGAATCCAAGTAATTCAGGAATTTGGGTTCTTTTAGGGTTAATCTACTACAACGTGAGTAATTATGAAAAAGCTATTGAAAAATGTAAAAAAGCCTTGGAGATCAATCCTAAATTACCCGAAGCCTTAGTTTTATTAGGACAATTATATGATTTTGTAGGAAAATATGAAGAAGCTATCGAAGTATTTCGACAAGCTTTAGACATAAATCCAAAATTCATGCCTGGAATTATTTCTATTGCTATTACTTATAGAAATCTTGGTAAGTTTGATATTGCTCTCGATTTTTGTAAAAAAGCATTAAGAATTAACTCTAAATTTGTACGAACTTGGATAATTTTAGGTTTTATATTTGATCTTAAAGGGGATTATGATAAAGCTATAGAAAGTTATGAAAAAGCTCTTGATATAGATCCAAATTCAAAAGAGAGTTTAATCTCATTAGCTCAAACTTTAAGCAATAAAGGTGAATATCTTGAAGCTAAGAAAGTATGTGACAAAGTTTTACAGATTGACTCCTATTTTAAAGAAGGTTGGAGCACTCTCGCCTATGTTTATAATAATAATCAAGAGTATACTAAGGCAATTGAAGCATGCAAACAAGTGTTAGATGTTGATCCGAAGCATAGAAACTGTTTAACCGAGGTTGGATTTGCCTATTGTAGTAAAGAGGAATATGATAAAGGAGTAAAATTTATTGAGAGATCTTTAGAAATAAATCCAAATTACATTCATGCTTATTATTATTTAGCAAAAATTCATTTAACTATGAAAAATATTGAAAAAGCCCTCGTGATGTGTGATCATACTTTAAAAATTAATCCCCATTTTAATCGAGCTATAGAACTCCGACATAAAATAATGCTTAAAATGAGAACTTAAAAAGATGATAATACTCCTAAGTTAATTTTTGGATAATCCTCAATTCTTTTCTCTCTAAATTTGGTAAAAAAAAATATTGTTATCTTGAATTATTCATCTTAATTAGATATAAGAATTAAAAAAAATAAAAAAAAATTATTCTACAGCTTCAGCAAGTTGGACAATTTCTGGTAATTCTGCAACTTCTTCAATTTTTTCAGGTTCCGCCATTTTTTCTCTATCTATAATTTCAAGCTGTTTGATTTTTGTAAAAAACCATAGAAAAATAGGAAAAATTATCCCTATAACAGCAAATATAAGAAATAAGTTTACTATTCCCATAAGCTCTGCTAACGGCCCTGCAATAAGGGCTCCAATCGGAGCTATTGCCATTGAAATCATATGATTCATTGACATTATTCTCCCTATTTTATCTTTAGAAACAACTGTTTGTAAGATTGCTAAGTATGTGGAAACTGTAATTGGGAAAAGTACCCATCCTGGGAATAGAGATATCATCATAATAATAAAATTACCTTTAGTTGCGAGAATAGCAGGTATCATGCCAGCAAAGAACAATGATGCTCCAATTATATTTATTTTAATTTTATGCTTCCATGTTTTCTTAATTAACATAATGATAGATCCAGTAATATTTCCAACTTGAGACACTGTCATTAACAAGGCAAGATCAAACGCTGTCCCCTCATGTGTATATCTTACAAAATAAGGTAATAAAACATTCCAGGGGCGACTAACAAAATTCCATATCATCGCAAGTGCTATCATCGCAAATAAACCTGGAATCATTTTAATAGTCAATAAACCTGTTTTGAAATCCTTAACGAATGATTTCTCTGTGGCTTCTTCTGTAACCTTGTGGACAGTAGGAATTTTTATCAGTAACAACGGGACAAGTGCGATAAGAAATGTTATAATATCAATAAGAAAAATTTGTGTAATGGGAAAAAATGCTAAAAGCGTTGCTGCGATTACTGGCCCTACACTAAAAATTACACCTGAAAACGCAAAGTTCATACCGTTAACCCTGCTTAAGTTATCTTTTGGAACCATAACAGGGATAAGAGATTGAACTGCAGGATATTGAAATGCATATAATGAAGCTCTGAAGGTATTTATTCCTAAAACTAACCATATATTTTGAATATCAAAAAGAAAAAACATAAATAAGCCCATCGTTACTACTGCTTGCATTGAATCCGAAATAGCAATAATCGCTTTTTTATTCCACCTATCTGCAATTACACCTGAAAAGGGCGTTATTACAATCTGCGGTATAAACATCAAAAACACAGAGAGAGAAAGATAAATAACACTTCCCGTTTCAATAGTAATCCACCATGTTATAACAAATCCAACGATTAATGAACCTAGCATAGAAAATTGTTGTCCAAACAAAAAGTAAAGATAATGCCTAAAATTTTTTTTATTCGGTTCTTGCTCCATTTTTTTCTACACCATATATAGTGTTTTTAAAGTTTTTCTCTTAAGATTCTTGTTTTAGCATTTTCATAATAGTTATGAACATAATTACACTTTTTTCGAATAGGAGTCGATATCCTCCTTTTAAATTCTTCTATCTTCTTAAATCTAAATAAATTGCATTCTGGGCATGCAATAATTTCACGATCCATTATAATATACATATTATTACAACGCGGACAGTGCAAATACCTTGTTAAATACATATTCTCTAAATCCATATATTCTCACCAATAATTTTTTTTTAAAATATGGGCGAGCCAGTGAAAGACTCGCCCAATTTTAACCATAGGAATTCAACACGGAAATGGAAAAGTTTCCACGAGTTGATAAAAAAATGAATCTGATTATAAATTAAAATAGGAAAAAAACTGCTTAACGAACTCTATAAATCATATTCCTAATAATTATTAATTCTCTTCTTTCCAACCTATTTTTATACATTCCTTTTACCTCCTATTTACTTTTCTATTTTTTTTTATTTTTATTCCAATTTTAAAAAAAATTTTTGATTTAATATTTATCTTATTCCATAATCTCTATAAACGCGCTGTTGCTCTAATCGCTGAATTGGAACAACTTCCTCAATATACTTGGCATTCCTTTTTGCCTTCCTAAGTAATCTCATTAATTTATCTTTAACTGATTCTTTATGCACCAGTTTTTCTCTTTGTTTTTCCTTTTCTTTTTCAAATTTTTCTACGTAAATTTCAATTTTAACGCACTCTGGCGCTGATATACAATCTAATTCTATTTGCTCCATCTTTTTTATCACTTCTTTTTTCTTTTTTTTCTAATTATTATGAAGAACTACTCCAATATATAGTTTTTATTACAAGAGTTCCAGTGTAGTTTGTAGTTCATTTGTAGTTCATACTCCAGAATGAACCAGAAACCTTAAAAAGAAGTTGCACTATTTAATTATTATACAACTATAGTATACTTTAGTGAGAATTTTATGAGTGGAACACAAGAGATTAATTATCCTCCTGAGGAGGTTATTCAACCTTCAAAACTAAGTCGTAAAAATTTTGAGCATATTATTCTTTGGATGCTAAAAAATAACGACATCGTGGAATGGGCAGACTTTAAAGAAGATCCAATAAGTATTTCACAATCAACTCTTTCGAATTATTTAACCAAATTAGAAAGTAAGGGATACATTGAAAGAATTAAGAGGGGTAATTATTGTATTACTTCTGCGGGAGAAGATAGATTTAACGAATTGTCACGTGCAAAAGAAGCAAAAAGGAAGTTAAATTATCCCCCCAAAGTGATTTCAGGGAGTAGAAATTACGATCATATTATCCTGTGGATGGCATATAATAATAATTATTTGAAGTGGTCTGATTTCACCGAAGAGGAGTCAGCTGTCAAAATTAATCAATCCTCTCTCTCTAAAAATATAAATTTATTATTGGACAATGAGCTTATACGAAAAGACGAGAATAAAGAATATAGAATCACGCGAGCAGGTAAAGCAGAATATTCAAGGGTATTAAAGTTATATGATTTAGACAGACAGTCAATTTTAAATGAAGAAAGTAAGAGAATTGAAGAGATAACTAAGAAAACAATTCAAATTTTTGAGAGTTATAAGATTAAAAAAGAGGATATTAAATTTCGATTTTTGAACTATGTATTAACTTTACCTTTTGAGAAATTAAAGGGTTCATTAGAAGATGAGGAGGATTTTAACAAAATACTTTTATATCTTTCAATCAATCATCCAGATCAGTTCCCAGTTTACATTTCGCCTGAAAATTTTTCTAAAGAATATGATATAGATATTTTAGATCTTAAATTTAATATTCGACAAATAGTTGAGAAAGATATTTATTCTTTTAAGTTTTTTAAGTTAGAAACTGACGAGGCCAAAAAGTATTATTTTCAAGCAAATGAAAAGATCGAAAAAGTTATGAGAGCAATTACTGAAGATTATATTACAAAATTTACCTATTTGAATAAATTATATGAAGAAATTCCAAGTGGAGCACTTCCATTAACTTTAAAATCTGTGGTTAAAATTATTGTAAAGGAAGTGTGTGAAAGCGTATTTCATAAGGGATTGAAACCATCCTTAAGAAAGTTTCTACCTGGGTATATTAAATATTTAGCATATAAAATTGAAACAGAGAAGAAATTAGAAGAAATTACTGATAAATTAGAAGGTTCTATTTGGCAAGAGTTCCAATATTACAGTTCAAGTGCTAAGTCTTCTAAAACTTATGAAGAAAGCAACGAGAATTATTTTTTATATCCCCAAATTTTGGACATTTTAGATATTTATTATCTAACTCCTGAGATTTCAAAAATACAAAAAAAATCCAAAGAGCTATTAAAGAAAAAAGAATATGACAAAGCTTTAGAACTCGTAAATTCTAATATTGATGCTGGGTTAAATGATGTTAAACTTTTATTGTTTAAGGCGATAGTTCTGAGTTATATGAACAAACAAGTTGAGGTAATACAATTAATAGAAGAGGAAATAAATTATGAGCAATATAAAGACGATGATAGGATATATCTAATAGCCTCATTCATTCTTGCCTTTTCTTATATGGCTTTAGGAAAGGTAAAAGAAGCATTAAAAATTGTAGATAGATTGTATGAACTTTATCCTGACCATCAAATTTCTCTTGCAACTAAAGTATTAGTGTTTGCATATAGTGTGATATATGATTTTGATGTTGGAGAGGGAATTGATGAATATGTATTAGAATTAATTGATGAAGTAATTAGAAATGATTCTATCTCTTTGAATAAAACTAGATTTTATCAATTAAAAAGCACAGTATTAGAGCAAATGGACAAATATGAAGAAGCTCTTGAAACTATCGATAGTGCTATAGATTTAATGCCAGATATGGTTGATTCATATTATATTAAATCAAAAATGCTCATGAAGGGAGGAAGCTACGAGGAGGCTATAGCTATTTTAGAAGATAGTATAAAAAAGTTTCCAGAAAAAAAACAACACTTTTTAATGCAAAAAGCATTCGTTCTTAAAGAGTCTGGTGATTTTGAAGCAGGAATAGAAATAGTTAATGACGTAATAAAAGAATATCCTGAAGAACCTGATCGTGCTAATGAACTTGCCTATTTCTATATATATATATACCAAGAAAATATGAAAAATGGAATTGCAGATGAGGAGAATAAGAAAAAAGCGATTGAAATAATGAAAAAACTCACAGAGAAGGTTCCAGATGAGGGTAATTATTTCGATTCTTATGGAGAGATACTCTTAATTACAGGAGATTATGAAAATTCTATTAAAAATTATCAAAAGGCTATTGAAATTGAGCCTAATGGTTGGTTTAGCCCTGCCTCTTATCTGGGTATTGGCAAGTGTTATGAAAAGCTTGGAAATTTTGATAAAGCAATGGAATACTTGCAAAAGGCAAAACGAACTATACGAGTTTGTTATTGTCATTTCAAACATAAAAAAGAATGGGACGAAGAGATCAATAATGAGATTAAAAAAGTTAAAGAATTGAATCAATAGTTATAAAAATTATTTCTCTTTTTTTATTAGCTTTTTGTATACTAGATTTTGAAATTAGAAATAGAGTTTTTAAAGATATGGATGATTAAATAAAAATAATGATCCGAGTTGTTAACGGCCTTTAAATATTGGCTTTCTATTTTCCCTAAGCGCTGCGATACCTTCCTGCATATCTTCGCTATCTAATTGAGGTTGAATAAAAGCATCAAATTCCTCCTTCGCTAAACGCATCGCTTTTCTTCCTGCAGGCTCCATATTCTTGTAGTGCCCGTATTTAATCGCCCTTAGTGTTAATGGCGCATTGTCACGTAGTATTTCAGCCATTTTGGTGGCTTCCACCATGAGATCTTCTTTATTTTTTGTTACATGGTTGACTAATCCCACTTCATAAGCCCGTTTACCACTCATTGGTTGCCCAGACAAGTAAAATTCCATAGCTACCTTAAAGGGCATATAAGGTGCATATTCTACAATTGAACCAACGATTCCGACCCAGGCCTCACCAAAGATAAACTGGGTATCTTCTGTAGCATAGGTTATATCTGTGCCGTAAATTGCAATTCCATATCCACTACCAGCAACAGTTCCATGAACGGCTCCGATGATGGGTTTCAGGATTTTGGTACCATTCGGGGGAAATGCTTTACGAAGATCGTTTAACAAACCTTTATAACTAAGATCTGCGCCAAAACTAAAGTCTGGACCGTTTGCACTGAGAATAGCCACTCTGCTTTCTGGGTCATCCGCAAAGTGGGCCCATGCTTCTCCCAAAGCGTTGCATAAAGGGGGGTCCAGTAGATTTCGCTTTGGATTATTCAATGTAATGTATGCAATCTGATCTTTAACCTCATAAATTAAAACATCCTTTATCATTTTTTTCTCCTTTTTCTAATTTAAAGAACTTATTCAATAAATATATATAGATTATCTTCACTTTTTATATCCTACTTTTATAATGATTGAAATACTCTCATCGAAGGCCTGCGACTCCACTTCGCACTTGAAAGGCATTTCTTCTGATGTAAACAATTCTGTAAAGTATCCTAACCAATATAAGCTATAGCGCTTATTTTGCCTATGCCTAAAAAGTATATAAAATTCATCTTCAGCTTCCTTTTTAACATCAATTGTGTGAAAGTAATTCGCAACAACCCACAACTTTTGGACTGTTTTTATAATTTTTTCCATCGAAAGACTTTTTAGCGGTTTTGATTCATTATACCATAGGATTAAATCGATGGCCACATTTTTGTGCCATGGCTTATCTAAACTTTCTTTTGGAGCTTCAGCAGCCGCAATTAACTGATTAAATGTAGTTTTCCCTATAAGCATCATTTTCATTTCATCTCTAGCACGAACCCATAGATCTCTATCGAGAACTTTCAGATCTCCATAATATTTAATTGCACGTTCTATAAATGAAATATCAGTTTCCCCTTCTTCTTTATATTTTTCGATGATAGCATGTATTTCAGGTGAAATTGAGTTAAAATCATCATAACATTTCACAGCATTTTTTACCAAATCCGATATAGTCGTACCATGGTCTTTATATTTATCGATTAAAGCCCTTGTTTCATCGCTTACTTTAACATATATAGGTTTATCTTTATGTTCTGCCTCTTTAACCTCTTCTTTTTGGGTTTCATTATTTTTATCGTAAGATTTATTGTTTTCTTTAGCCATTAGAATCATCTCCTATATTGTATTTTTTACCAACGTTTCAATTTGAATATATATCTTTATATTTATAAACTTTAATCTTATTTATAAAAGGAAAAAATGAATTAAAGAAGGTTTTTGTTCATATATATGCATATATATCAATATTTCACTTATTTTTCCGTAATTTTTATTCTTAACTATATATAAATATATATATCTTAGTATTTAGGTTTTACTGTTTCATTTCATTATTTTTTAAGAGATCTTGATTTATCATAACATTTAAATATATAGTTATATACATATATATTGGGAAAAATATTAGATATAAATAAATATAAAAAAATATAATAAAATAGTTTGCGAAGATGTCAGAGAGAATACCTATAGAATGCGAAAGATTGCATAAACGAAAGAATAAAAAAAAGTGTTTTAGGAGGGCAATCTGGCAAAATACAGATGCATATATAACATACCGTCTTGCGAATAGGAGGCGTCAATAATTATAAATATCCTGTAGTTCTCCAAAAATTTTAAAAAAGAATATAAAAAGATAAATAAAAGGATTTTAAGAGCAAATGAAAAGAGATTTAACACCAGTTTGTAATAAGTTTCAAAAAAGAAAGCATCATAGGCAATGTGCTGATAAACAAATTTGGAAGACTTTAGATAAAAATATACTCCTCAGAATCAATGGAAGTTTAGGTCGAAGTCCATAATAATAAAGGGGTGAAAAGAAAAAATGGCAATGATGATTCCTATTGTTGCGAGTAGCCGCAATAGAAGGTGTAGAACCAGAGGAGGAGGAGCAGTAGTTGTTGCTTTGATATTTTTAGTTGTACTTGGATTGGTATTTTTCTTAGTTTTTAATCGGTTTAATGGATTTTCAATACCAATTTGGTTAATTATCAGTGGCTTAGGCGTTTTTTTAATAATAATTGTGGGGATTAGCGCTGTTGCATCCTCAATGAGTCAAAATTATGCAAGACCTAATGAAAGCTTATACAAAGAACATCAGTCTAATCTTCAAGGGCAATCTCAGCAATCAAATCCTTATATATATAAAGATTCAATTCGTAAGCGATTTGAAGGGAATCAAACAGAAGTTTCTCTTGCTGAAGAGGTAAATTACTGCAGATATTGCGGTTCAAAAATAGATCGAGACGCTATATTTTGCCACCAGTGTGGATCTAAAATATAGATACTAATTTTTTCAGATTTTTTCAATTTTAAATTAAAATAAAAAAGGAAAAAGTATAGAATAATGAAGAAGGAAAAAGTTGTTTTAGAAAGGAGAAAAGGGGAAGTAATAAAAGAAATTCCCATTTTTTGTAATGAATACCAGAAGCAGAAAAATAAAACACAGTGTATTATGAGTAAAATTCAATATAACCTCGATAAACACCAATTTTATATGACTTTACCTCTTGGGCGTTTCTGGGGCTTTCATTCTATTAATATTGAAAAGTCAATTAAAAATAAAAAAAGGAAAAGAATTTAAAACACAAGATGGACAAAAATCTCAGTAAAACGTTTGTAAATATTCATTGGAAGAAAAAAGATAACGTAGCTCTATTTTTAATCATTTCTATTGGAATTATTCTTACAGTTGTTGGATATTTTTATTTACCTTTTTATAGCATATTTTTCAGCACCTGTTTTGGACTTTTTTTTGGGGGATTATTATTATCAATAATATCAACATTTTTAGCTCAAATGGAATCAAATATTACAGGGGCCGGTGAATTAGATGCTGAAATGGATCTAGATGTTGATGCTGATGTGGATGTAGATATTGATGCCGATGTGGATGTAGATATTGATGCCGATGTGGATGTAGATGTTGATATAGATTATGACACGGGAGTTGAAATAGAAATAGAGGGAGTTGAAGTTGATGCTGAGGTTGATCTGGACGTGGGAGTAGAAATCGATTCAGATGTAGATATAGATACCGATATTGAAGCTGGAACTGACACTGATATCGTATCTACAGTTACTCCCGCTCCAATCATGCTCTTACTCTCCACATTTTTTTTAATATTTGGGATTTCAGGTATAGTTTTATATTATACCATAAACGAAGCGGTAAAATTTCTAATATTGTTTATTACACCAACATTAGCTTACATTTCTACAAAGATAATCAATTTTGGATGGAAAAAAATAGCCAAATCAAGATATTATCAAATTTCTTCAACTAAAAACTTAATAGGAACAAAAGGAGAAGTTTTGTTAGCAGTTGACGAAAGAAGTGGTATTATTAGGGTTCCTTCTAATACACCATTGAAATTTGAAAAACTTCATGTGAAACCTTTAATGAGAGAATCTAACTTTGAAAGAGGTGATGTCGTTTATATTTGTGATGTTAAAAATGGATATCTCTTAGTGGATAGAAGTAAGAAACTAATAAAAGGGAGGAGATGATAAAAAATTGAGTGAAAAGGAAGAAGTTTTAGAAAAGATTGTGATTTTCAAAGACCCAATAGAAAAAAGAAAAGGTTCATTAAGAGTTGATAAACAAAGTGTCAAAAGTAAGCGGCTTTATAAAAGGTTCAGGTTAAAACCTAAGCGGGTTTTCAGCTATCTGATTTACTTTATATTAATTTTATCATTAATGTTTTTACCAATTTTCATTATAATCTTACTTACAGAAATGGGGTTGTAATTGTTATTGATTTAATTAGATATTCTAAAACATTTTCAAATCTAAAAAAAAATGAAATTTATAAAAATTAAAGAAATAAGGAGGTTCTGAAAAGAAAGTTGTTATTACAAGAATTGAATCCTTGGTTTGTAGGATTAGGAGTCACTATTGGTATCGTTATCTTTTTATTCGTTATATTTCTTGCAGCACGATATCGAAAATTCAAAACAAATCAATTTGTTATACATTTGCGAAACGGTAAGGTTAAACATGCAGGATTAGGTGGTAGTTTATTCTTACTTCCATTAATAGATGAATATATTGTTATTCCAACTACTAGTATCCAAACTGTTGTTGAAGCACATGAACAAGTAGTTTCAAAAGAGTATCAAAACATTGAAATTGAAGGGTTACTGATTTGGAAAGTCGTTGATCCAGAAAAAGCATTTAGTGCGGTCTCATGGAATATGAGAGATGAAAATTATATTGAAAAAATATTAAAAGGCGCAACAGAAGCGATTATTCGAACTACTTGTGCCAATATGCCATTGGAAAAGATCATTAGAGAAAGAAGAGAGATAATTGATCATGTTGAGAAAGATTTACATGAATTAACCGCAGATTGGGGCATAGTTATTGAATCTTTAGAAATTTTAGAAGTTATTATTGGAGAACCAGAGCTAAAAAAAAATATGGAAGCAACAAAACAAGCAGAAGAATTTAGAAAAGCTAGAATTGCCAAAGCTGAAGCTGAAAGAGAATCAAAAATAAGAGAATTGGAAGTGAAGAATGAGATTGGTATACAAGAACAATTCGTTGAAAGAGAAATAGAGCTGCGAAGGAAAGATAAAGAAATAGCCATAGCAGAGCAAGAAAGAGAGCGCAAAAAAATTGAAGCGGATGGTGAAAGACAAAAGAAAATCATTGAAGTTGATGCGGATGCTCAACAAATAAAAAGAAAATTAATTGCTCAAGCAGAAGGTGAAGCAGAGAACATAAAACAACAAATGCTTGCTCAAGCGGAGGGCTTTAAGAAACAAGTTGAGGCAATGAGTACTGCTGATGAAAGATTCTTGGCAGTTCAATTAACGAATATATTACCAGAAATATTTAAGAATCTAAATCCAGATAAAATGTTTATCATGGGAGATGGTAACGAAGCATTTAGTTCACTTTCACGAGCAATAATGCCATTCTTACAATTATTACCGGAGTACTCAGATAAAATCAAGGATTTTTTTAATAATGGAGGACGCAAAAAAATAAAGGAAATTTTAGTTAATAAGTAATTTCAAATTTTTTTTTATTTAACATTGTTTTTCAATTAAAATTATTGAGGATAAAACGATTTGATTAAAGATATTGAAAAAACATTAATTGAGGGCAATTTACGGTTTCAATGGAAAATTACCCAAGATTTAGAAAATCTTGAGGTTGAAGAAAAAATCCCAAAATATCCCGTTCTAATTCTTACTTGTATGGACCCAAAAATAGATATTCATCGAATTTTTCAATTAAAACCTGGAGATGTATTTGTCTTACGAAATGCTGGAAATGTTTATACTCAAGATATGTTGAGATCAATTTTAATATCTATTTTTGATTACCATGTGAAATATATTATAATTCTAGGTCATATGGACTGTGGTATGGCAAAAGTTAAATTAACAGAATTAAAAAAAAAACTACCTCATAAAATCTTACCAAATTTACTTAGTAACAATTCAGATGTTGTTTCTGAAACAAGACAATTTTTTAAACCAATTATAGACGAACTAAGAAACATTAAAAACCATGTTGAGATATTAAAAAGACTTCAAGAATTTTTTCCAGAAATTGAAATCACAGGAATGCTATATGACGTTAATACGGGTTGGGTTTTTGAGTATGAGAAATTCAAAGATTTCACCGTTATTTGGAACTTTAGAAGACAATATGAAACAATACTCACTGAGAAAAAATATCAATTCATAGATTTTTTTAATACAATTGAACATGAAATAGTAGAAATTAATGATTTGAAAAAACCTTTAAAAGAAAGTGAAGTAAATGACGTAGAAATAGAACAATTCCCTAAAAAAATCGTTGATGAACACGCAGAAATATCCAATATTTCTGAAATAGATAAAAAAAAGAAGGTTAATTCTGAGATTGAGCGTCAAAAATTTGAACTGAATCAAAAATATAAAGTTCAGGCAATTATACCAAAAATTAAAGTTCCAAATATTAATTTTCCTAGAGTTAAAATACATATATCTAAAATATCTAGAAAGAAAAATGAAAGTTGAATTTTAAACCAACAATCAAGAGAATAATCTCTAATGATGAAATCAAAAGAAATATCGACTGAAATTGGTCATGCTTCAATCAGATATTGTGGAAATTGTAAAAAAGAATATAACTTTAATAATTTTATACAAAATTACCCTGAATCGCATCATGATCAAATTATGAAATTATGGAAAAATCCTGATATAAGATTTTACTGTTCTTATTGCTATTTATTGGAAATAATTAAAGAACTAAAAAAATAAAAAAAACTGATAATTAAATAATTATTTTGTTAGGATTTACTTTCTTCACTATAGTTTGTCAAATTATCTAAGAGTCGCCTTAAATAACCTTCGAATTCATCAATTTCTTTTTTAGTAAAGTCTTTATAAAATATATCTTTCATTTCACTAGATACTTGAAGATATCTCTCCAGCAGATCTTTATTCTTTTTTGTTAGTTTTATGTATATGGTTCTTTTATCCTTTTGAGAAGGTATCCGTTTAATATAGCCAGCTTCTTCAAGATTATCTAACATATGAGACAGTGTCGCTTTACTCAATAAGGTTTTTTTTCTAAGATCATGGAAAGATATATTATCTTGACGCCAAAGTGGAAACATAACTCGACCTTGAGCTGGATTTATCTTAATAGTTTCATATTCACGAAGGAGTTTAGAAAAAATACGGTCGGATAATTGTTTGATTTTTGAGATTAAAAATCCTCCTTCTCTCAACCGTTCCATTATTCAACTCCTGGTTCAAATTGGACTTTTTGTAATCTATAATAAAATTGTGCGGTTTTTGGAAGTAATTGGAGTAGAGTATAATCAGGATCTTCTAATCCTTCTGGATAATACCTTGTCCACCAATCCAGCCATATTTTTCGCTTTATATCCATATCCTCAATAATCTCTACTTCACCTCCAAACATAACTCCTTTAAAATCTTCAGGATCGCAGAAATAAACAGCAATTTTAGGATTCTTCT
>CAYSZJ010000012.1:0-54107 GCA_964435435.1 uncultured archaeon | reverse complement strand
AGAAAAAATTATTTATTTTGTTCCATCTACAAAGAACTTAACATTTAATCGAATTATTTCAAATAATATTTTTTTTAAAATAGTGAATAAAAAGAATAAAAATTAATTGATGTTTATTATTAATTCGTGGTTTTTAATCCTTTGTTTCAGTATCAAACCCCTCCTTTGAGGATTGATAGACTAGTTCATCTAATTCCTCCTTTTTCTCAATTGATTTGTCAATGAGTTTATCCGATTCCATTTCTTGTTCTAATGCTTTAGCTTTAATTTTATCAGGAATTTCTTTTTCTTCAGTTGTTTTTAATTTCGGTTGTATCCGCTTCAATTTGATATCACTAGGAAATTTACCTACTTCTTTATTATAGACTGATTTAAAAGCAGCTTCTCTGCCAACAATACCTAAAGCCGGCATTTCTTTTTTTCTAAGAGTTTTTCTATATTTTCGAACCTTTCTAACTGGTCTTGGATATTTTAAGTATTTTTGATACGCAATAAGATAACTTACTAAACCTACTGTGATTATTATAGATAGAATAAATAGAACTTGAAACAATATAGCGGTAGTTTCTGCTTCTCTGACTGTTAAAACTGTTATCTCATAATCTTGAATATCATAATCATCACCAGCAAGAGCAGAAATTGTGATCGTAAAAGTTCCTTGCGGAACATTTTCAATAGTTGCTTCATATATGCCATCATTATCAGGATCTGTGAGAATTCCATCGTCATTCTCCCAACTATATTTTACGAGAGCACCTTTAATTAACACACCTAAATCAGTATTATTAAGTTTTATTTTTAAAGTAATATCCTTTCCCGCTTCAGTGTCTATTCTGTCTGACCCAGATACAGTTGAGATATCAATGTTAAACTTTCTAATATAGAGGCTTATAACAGCAAATTCAGTTTGATGAATTATATGCTGAGCTTCGATTGTTAAATAATTAAGACCAATTTTAAATCTATCAGAAGTATTAATAATGGTTGTATATTGCTTGAAAATTGAATTCTCATCTAAATCTTTTGTTGTTCCTTCGGATCGCAGTCTTACTATAGCATTAGGAACATGAGTCCCCATAGAATCACTATATTTAACAGTGATATTTAATTCCTCTCCGATTCTAAGTTCAATCTCTGGATCAAGAGTCTTATTTTCATTATTTAAGAATACCTGAAGACCTTTTGTATCAAATTTGACAATAGATATAATTGGGGTTACTACCATACTGACAAAATCCTCTGCATAAGTCGTGATTGTCAGAAAATTTACGCCAATATTGGATAAATCAGTATCAATAATAATAGAATATTGTCCAAATGTTTCATTTTCCTTCAAAATTCCTGTAAAATTGCCTGATAGCGAAACTGTAGCGTTAGGGATATGTACACCTGTTTCATTAAGGTATTTTATAGTTATATTTAACTGTTCCCCTACATATAATTCAAAATTAGGATCTAAAGTTTTATTTTCATTATTTAAAAAGAGTTGAAGGTTCGATTCTTGAGGCGGAAAAATTATTGTATAAGTAATATTGAGAGTAACATCATCTATAGAGACAGTAATGTTGCGGTTTAGTCTGAATTCATCTGCCAGAAAAAGTTGAATTGAGACATTGACATCATCAGTTATAAGATGTGTAACATCAAATCCATCTAGTTTTCCCTCTTGAAATGATTCATTCGCAGTACTCAGTTTTACAGTTTCTGTATGCGGATTATTATTAATTCGTATCATTAATTCTGAATTAGGAGATGAGTCAGTCCAATTTTGATCTATCTTATATTTGAATTTAAGTATTGCTTCATTAACAACAACAGGATTACTACTAATATCACTTACTTTTTCAGCATCTTGGTTCCACGATACAGAGGTAAATTGATCAATCTTTTTCTCATAATTAATTGTAAAATTGCATGATTTAAATCGAAGTGAGTTCCAAATATCACTATCACCTTGACCATTATCCGTACAAAATATTCTCATTCCTAAAGTTAATGTAAAATTTTGATGGTCAGGATCGTTCTCTAAAACAGTATTTAAATATGAGATTAAACTCTCCTCTGGTCTTGTAAAAATTTCTGTATCTGGTATATTAGAGATAGGAGGAGAGTCTTGCCCTAGGTTAGTTGTTTGATTATAAGCCGCTTCAAACACATCATTTTTTTCTAAATCTGATATTAATACATAAAACCTTACATAATCATATTCTCTAGTAAAATCAGGATCAGGATCAAAAGGGTTAAGTTGATCACCATCTACATCTACTCCACCCCGATAAGGATAAGTAGGATTACTTCCAACAGTTGTAACAGAAGCATTTATCTCTGCACTCAATGAAACTGATGTAATAATATAATCTGACATATTAACCGGCAAAGTAATTTTTCTATCCCAATGAATACTTACAGTTTGATAAGGATCGGTGGGATCTATCCAAGTGTGAGATACATGACAACCATATTCATCGATTTCATTAAAATCAGGTAAAGCTGGAAAATCGAAATTTGTAACATTGAGCCAATCTGTTGAAGTTGGAGTTCCTGAGATTGATGCGAACGTTCCATTATTACCTATAACACTTAGATTTGCCCAATTATCGACGCATAACTCTGCATTTACATCTTTGTTATCTCCTAAATCTCCATAAGATGCAAACCAAACAGGATCTGTCAGATTATCAAAAGATGTATCATCGAGCCATTCTTCAGAATAAGTTTTTTGACCAGAAATTCCTATCCTACTTGGGCTATCATCTCTTAGAGGATATAATGAATTTATTGAATTTTGACTTATATAAAGACTAATGATAAAAGAACTCAATATTAAGATGGTTATAATTAAAATAGACATAAATCGACGAATCTTTTTTGGTTTTAAAACACCAAATCTTAATTTTCTAAATTTAATTAATTTTTGTTTACCGTAGGATTTTTGTTTATCAAAACCTTTGCTACTTGTATTTAATTTTGAATCATTTTTACTTTTAGATCCTGAATTTAATTTAGGTTTTTCTATATTTTTTTCAGGAGTTTTTTGTTCTTCTGACTTTTTAACAGAGGGTTTTCCTTTTGTAAATCTTGATGTTTTATTTAATTCTTCTTGATATTCAGAGTTAAAGGTTTTTTCACGAGTTTTTATTACCATACTAGGTGCTCTTTTTTTTCTCAGAGTTTTTCTATATTTACGAACTTTTCTAACTTGTCTTGGATATTTCAAGATTTTCTGATAAGCATAAATATAACCACCGATTACTACAGAAGCAATAATTCCTATTGTTAATAATATTTGAAAAAGAAGCACATTTTGTTTTGGTCTTAAAGCATTAATTATTATCTCATAACTCTCAAAACTATATATATCGCTCCCAAAAGCACTAATATTAACTGAATGCGTTCTGACAGGCACATTATTAAGTATCACTTCATATATTCCATCATTATCATCATCTTTTAAAATTCCATCTCCATATTCCCACGTGTAAGTGACAGTTAATCCTTTAATGATTTTATTAAAATCTGTATCATTAATAAATACACTAATTGTAGCGCTTTTTCCTGGTCTAATATTTATATTGTTTGATCCAGTTGTAGGTGTAATTTGTGTGTTTATTTTTCTTACTGTTATTTTTGGATTTATACTTTCTTCTTGATACCTTTCTTTTTGAGCATTTATCAGTAAATCATTAAGACCTAATCGAAATTTTACTGATGTATTAATCAGAACCGTATATTGTTCAAAATTCAAATTTTCCTCTAATTCTTCTAAAATCCCTTCTCCTATTAATTGAATAGTCGCGCCCGGAATATGATCTCCAGTTGTATCTTTATATTTTACGGTTATATTTAATAATTTATTGAGAGGTACATCTAAGAAAGGAAATGATGTTTTTTCTTCTCCGTTCAAAAAAATTTGTAAATTTTCGGAATTGATTTTAGAAACTGTTAATAAAGCACCAACTTTTTGGGCTTCATAATTTATTCTATGTGCCACTATATCAAAGTATATTTCTCCTATAGGTAAATTTTCTGTATCAAGGATAATCGTATATTGTTCTAAAGTTTCATTCTCTTGTAGGGAGCCTGTAAGATTTCCGGTTAATTCTACAACAGCTTGAGGAATATGGGCACCGATATCATCAGGATATTTGACAGTGATATTTAATGCTGTTTTGGCGGATATTTGAAATATTGGGTTATCAGTTTTAATTGCACCATTAAAAAAAACTTGAATGTTTGTTTGAGTATCAGGAAATGTAACTGTATATGTTATATTCAAATAGACATCGTCTATCGATATGATCTTCTTACTACCTAAATTAAATTCATCTGCAAGATAAACTACAATCGATAAATTAAGTTTAATATCTGGTATAGTTAAGGAAGTCACATCAAATCCACCTTCTTTTGCTGGTTGAAAGCTAGAGGTAGCCTCACTAAGTTTTATTGTCTCTGTAAGTTTGTTGTTATTAATAAAAATCCTAAATTCGGAATTTGGGGATAAATCTGTCCAATCTTCATTAATATTATATTTAAAATTTAGTCTAGCTTCTTTAATGGTAACTGTAGTTTGATCAACAGTAGTATTTATCTTATCTCCATCTTGGTTCCATGAAATAGAGCTAAATTGATCAATTTTTTTTTCATATGTAAATGATAAATTACAACTTTTAATTAATACATCTTGCCAGTCATCACGATCAAAATCAAAGTTATCTTCACACCATAATCTTATACCTAAGGTAATCGTAAAATTTCTATCATCAGTATTTAAAACTGAAGTAAGATATTCAATTAATTTATTTTGAGGTACATTATCTAAATAGGTATCATCAAGATCATCCAAAAATCCAGCACTATCATCTCCTAAATCTGTTGATTGATAAGCAGCAACCTCATAATATTTATTTTTAGGGATATCTGAGAGTAAAACATAAAATCTGACATAATCATATGTCGCACCAGTAACACCAGTATCACCAAAAACATCAATTCCTCCGCCACCTGGGTTATTGGCTCGTACTGTAGCATTAACAAGAGTGCTTAATGACACAGATGTAATTATATAATCTGACATATTAACATGCATTTTAAGATTTCTTTCCCAATGAACACTCGGGGCTTGGTCAGATTTTTCATCCCAGTAATGAGAAACATAGCATCCCTCATCAGCAATTATTGTTGCAGTATCTGGAAAATCAGGAAAGTCGGGATTATTTACTCTCACCCAATCTGTAGAAGAAGGTGTTCCTGAGATGTCTGAAAAAGTGTTTGTTTCTCCCAAAACCTCATAATTTGCTTGACCAGATCCCGAAGTTGCGTTTATATCAGATAAATCACCATCCAATTCTGAATACCAATATTCTTCAATTGGATCATCAAAGGTTGGATTTTTATACCATATGGTTGTAAGAGTTTCTGTAGCTGCTATTTGAGGATTTTTTAGATCTTTTATTTTGCTTTTCTCAGATGTATCATCTATACTATTATATCCTTTTTGATTAAAACTTGAAAATAATACAAAAGAATTAAGTAAGAATATGATAGAAAATAATATGAAAATCGTTAGTTTTTTGTTTTTAAAATTCCTTCGAACCATTATTAAATCAGCCTTTTATCATTACCATGTAATAAATTTTTTAATCTAAAATAGGATAAATTTAATTTAATAAGTTACTTAAGAAATTATAATATATATTTTAATTACTGAAATTTTATAAATAAATTTAAGAGGAACATAAAAGTGATCCAAGGAATTTTGACATTTCAGTTCAAGATTAATCAAAAAGAGACAGGCGAAATAGAACCAGAATTCGATCCCATACAATTAGTATTTAGAGAAGAAGAATACGACGCGGAAAGTTTTTCAGAATTAATTATTGAAAACGATATCTTTGCCATTTTCTATCAACATACAACGGGTCTTTTTGGAGTAAAATATAGTTATAGTAATTTTTACACAGGCAGATTAAAAGAAACTCCCTATCAAGTTATTTCATATTTTAAACAAGTTGCTGATGGAACTCAATATTTGGTAATCTCAGTTTTTGAATTAGATGATGAAATTGAAATTTTTGAAGATTTAATTAAAATGATGGGAAATAGGTTAGATACCATTTTTGATAAATTAACTAGAGCTAAAAATTCAAAGCAGCTCTCACTAATAGAAAATATCAGTATTAGATTAAAAAATGAAATAAAATTCACAATCTTTCAAGTAGATAGACTATCGAATCTTGATAAACTTCAAAAAGTAGGATTAATCTACAATAGCGATGAACGATTGAAAATTTTAGAGATGGTAAGAGAGAGACCTGTATCTAAAAATGAGATGAAAAAAATATTAGAAAAGATGTCAGTAACTGTGAATGTAGATATCTTGCTTCAACCATTTTTGGAATTAAATTTAATTCGCCGAGATTGGATAAGCGGTGAGAAAGATAAAAAAACTGGTGAAATTAAACATCAAGGAGAGTATTTATTTTTAGTGAAAGATTTAATTTTAGCTCGAGTTCCTAATGAAGCTTTATTAAATCATTTCAAAGAAACAAAAAATGAATTATTTCCATTATATCGCCAAAAAGTTGTTGATTTCTTTTCGGATTATGATCCTTACATTCGAGGAATTGAGGAAACTAAGAAGTTAGCATCTATTCTTTTGAGCCCGGATGCATATGATTTTTTTGTTTTAATGCGACATAATCATTATCCATTAGATAAAATTCCTAAAATCTTTTCAGAATTCGCTGTTACTGAAATTTTATTGGAAGACTTAAAAGAACTAAATATTATATCTGAGGTAGTAGATGATAATAATAGGACATGGATATGTCTATTAACGGATATTAAACCATTAATTATTTTTCCAGAATATCTGCTCCCTAAAATAAGAGAAGCTTTTAAAAATAAAGATATAGATGGAGACATTACCTACGAAATTGCTAAGAAAGCTCTTAGTTTATTGGAGATTACCTACCCAGAAAAGGTTGAATTCTAATTTAATTAAATCAGAGAGGATAATAAAATGTATTTATTTAAAGATAAAGATGTAATTGAAGTACCTATTACCTGTAAGTTCTGTTTAAAAGAAATTAAATTTCCAGTATCGGCTGAGGAATATAGAGAAGTTAAAAAATTTCCGATAAAGAAAGAAAATACTCATGGTGACCCTCTTCATAAATTAACTGTTTTTATTAATATGAGTTTAGAGATTGATAATTTTGAGATAGAAGACTTAACAGAAAAAGAAGAAGAAGTGGTCTATTCAGAAGAATTAATGAAACAAGTTCTAAGTGATATAGAACTATCAGATGAAGAGATAGAATTATATTTTCGAACAACAGGACGTGAAACAGTATCTCTTGGAGAGATATCTATTTTAACAGGTAAATCGAAGGAAGAATGTAAAGAGATTGTTGATAAATTTATAGAAAAAGGGTTATTTAAGGAAATAATCGGTGCTACACCTCATTATGCTGCATTACCCCCTTATGCTGCTTTAGTATCCCAATTAAATAATTTTTATACCTATATCTCAAATATTAAATCTAAAATTCCTACTCAGTTAGATAAATCTTTTGCTCAACTAGAATCAGAAGCAAAAGGTATGGAAATGCTTAAAGATTCTACTGAAGCTATGACCGAATTGAAGGAAAAGATGCTGACCCAAATTCAGGCCCAAAAGAAAGAATTTGATGAATCTTTATCTGCAATAGACCAAATAAGGAATATCACAAAAGATATTTCAGGTTTAGGAGATATTTCAAAAAGTATTTCAGAGGATCAACTTGGAAGCCTAACCTCACAATTTGACAATCTTAATCGAAAGACTTCACAAATTATTAAAAACCAAGTAAATGAATTGAGAACACAACTTGGCGATGTAAAAAAAATAGTAACTGATAATTTACAGAAATTACGGTTAGGTGTTATCCAACAAGCTGTAGGAGATATAATTGAAAAGGTAATTAGTTCCAGATTAAAAGATATCACTGATAATCTTAATGTTCAATTAAGTGTAAGTCAAACTGTATTTGCAGATGAATTGAAAAAACTAACTCAAGGCGTTGATTCTGAATTCGTTTCTAAATTAAGGAGTTCGATCGAAGATACTGTCAAAAATATTGAAGGTATTTCAATCAAAACAGATGATCAAAAAGAAAAAGCATTTTCTGAAATTATAGAAAATTTTAATCAAGCAGCTAAGTTAGCAGAAGCAAAAATCGAGGGATTATCTGGAGATATTTTTCAATCGTTTGGAAATGTTAGAGAAATATTTTCTAAGGGTATACTTGATACATTAGATAATACTCTAAGTGATATATTGAATAGATTGGAGGTTAGTGAAAAAACTACAAGAGAATTCTGGGAACAATCGAAAAAGGCAAAGGGAGCTATCACAATGAAAGATATCTGGTTCATTCGCTCTCCAGAAGCCGCTAAAGCACACATCAATGATGAAATCTCGAAAGCAAAGATGAGAGTTTTAATTGTCGCACCTGATCTCTTAGATATTAACATCGATGCCATTAAAGCACGACCTTCAAGAATAAATTTTAGAATTGCTACTCACATTAATCCAGTAATATCTGCTCATGAAGCAGTGATGCAAGAATTAGATAAATTGGATAATGTGGATTATAGAAATAGAACGTTACAAAACATATGGGGGATTAATAGAGATTATGAAGAAGTAATCTTATGTGTTCTCTCAAAAACTGAATTTAGAGGGGAGGAAGTTACAGAAATTGCTGGAATTGGAAGTATCATTGAGGAGCACATTAAAATCTTCGTACCCATACTGGAGGATGCATGGGTTGGAGCTCGAAAGGATATTATGCGGACAATTAAGACATCTCTTTCGAGAGAACCAGAAAAACCAACCACAATTCCACCATCAGTCGAGGAACCTAAAAAAGAAGCTCCTTTAGTCTCAGGAGTCCCTGAAGTGAAAGCTCCATCTCTCTTATCTCAACAACTTGATGAAATAATAAACAATATTGAAAGATCAACAGGATTAGAGATTTCTAAAGCTTTAGAAAAGTTTCAAAGCGAATTTGTTAAACAGAAAGGGTATAATAGCGTGTTGAAAGGTATTCATATAAGAACTGATGAACTTAAAGATAATCCTGAATTGTTGAGTCGTCAAGAAAAAGATGAATTAAAAACAACTATGAACCTCTGGCGTCGTCAACTCGATCTTTAACATTTTTTTTAAAAAATTTCTTTTATTTTTATTAACCCAATAATTATTATTGATTCTTTAATTACTTCTTTTATGGTACAAGATATAATAACTATTAAATCGGGTAAGGTTAATGAATATCTCCATCATATTGATATGAAAGCGTACGGTACTACAAGAATGTTGTCCGTCTTTCTCGCAGAATTTGATAATAATTCATCTATTCTAATTGATTGTGGATCATCATTAGATATAAAAAGAGCTTTGAAATATTTTAAAAAAAATGAAATCCCTTTATCATCTTTTAAATATCTAATAACAACTCATCATCATTTTGACCATAATGGTGGATTGTGGAAACTTTATGAAGAATTAAAAAAACATAATCCAAATGTAAAAATTTTAACAAATCAAACCACGAAGGAGTTATTAAACGATTATGAACATCACTTAAAAAGAGGTTCAAGGACATATGGAAATCTTGTAGGCGTTATGAATCCTATTGAAGAAAAAGCTTTTCAAATAATCACACCAAGTTCTAACTTTAATTCTGATCCAAATAAACTTGATTTTATAGATAATTTCACCATAAATGGATCTGAAGTTAATTTAGTAATATTTAATACTCCAGGTCATACTCCAGATCATCAATGTCCTGCTTTAATTAAAGACGGGAAGGTTGATTTTATCCAATATGGTGAATCTGTCGGTACAATTTATCACTCTTCAGAATTAATCACTATGCCTACGTCAATGCCAATTTATTATAATCATATTAAATATATGGTGTCATTAGAAAACCTCAAAAAAGTTATTCCTTTGAAAGCCGGGTTTGGGCACTTTGGAGTAATTAATGGTAAAAAAAATGTGCAAAAATTATTATTGGAACATGAATCTTTTATGAAAATATTTAGAGAAAAAATAATCAAGTATTATAATGAAAAACCAGAAACAAGATATGTGTTAAATAATATATTTCCATTGTTAACTCCTAGAATTGATTTATCAGTGGATGATAATCCTGTTTTTAGTGGAATTGCTTTAGCTATTGTTTATGGAATGATGATTTCACTAGGGTATAGAGAAATACCACCTGATGAGTTGCTTTTCTATAAGAAATACTATTCTTTATGAAATTCTTTAGTTTGTGATTTTTTCGTATAAATTTCTTGAATTTATTTTTTATCCAAAACTTCTAATTTTTTATTAACCTATTTTTTTTAATGGATCAGAACATTGAGAAATTCGACTTAGCCATCGTTGGAGCAAGTTTAGCTGGAAATTATTTGTGTTATTTATTATCAAAGACCAACTTAAAAATAGTAGTGATTGAGGAACATGAGGAAGTAGGGCTTCCTTTTCAATGTGCAGGCATAATTTCTCAAAAACTCAGTAAATTAATTGATTTACCCAATAAGCTCATTCTAAATCGTGTGAATATTGCTAAGATCATTTCTCCCTCAGGATCATTTATCAAATTATCAGGAGCTGATCAGCCTTATATAATTGATAGAATTGCGTTAGATCGATTTTATTATGATAAAGTAAAAAATAAAAAGAATATCTCTTACTATTTAGGAGAAAAATTCAAATCCTTTAAATATGTTAGACATAATCATATAAAATTTCTATTAATTGAAAGTTCTAAGAGAAAAATAAAATCCAAGTTTTTAGTTGGATGTGATGGTCCACTTTCCTTAGTAGCAAAATCTTTTGGAATAAAAAATAAAACTATACCGGCAATTCAAATTCGTATTAATGCAAACTTTAACGAAAATGAAGCAGTAATGTATTTTGATCCACGATGGAAAGAATTATTTGGTTGGATAGTTCCAGAGGGAAATAAGATCTACCGAATTGGTATGGCATGCAGTAAAAATTTAAAAAAAAATTTTCACATTTTTTTAAAAAAACTTAGAATTAATTTTACACAAAGAATTGATCGGCAAGGTGGGCTCATTCCCTACTGCATAATGAATAAGCTTGCATTTGATAATGTACTGTTATTAGGAGATTCTGCGTGTCAAGTGAAAGCTACAACAGGGGGTGGAATAATAATGCTCTTAACAGCTGCGAAATATGCTGCAATTTGTATTCAAACCTGTTTTAAAATCAAAAAATTTTCAAAATCTTTCATTAAGAAATATTATGAAATCCCATGTAAATCGACCATTGGAAAAGAATTAAAAATTCACTATTTAATTCGGGTCATTTTGAAAGATTTTAATGATAAAGACTTTGCTAGATTATTTCAAATAGTCAAAACTAGTGAAATCGAGAATTTAGTTTCTATTTATGGGGATATGGATTTCCCGAAAACATTTATTTTCAAATTAATAAAGAACCCGTTAGTTATTCCCTTTCTAATAAAACATACTTTAAAAAATCCTAATATTTTTATCAAAATCTTAAAAATCTTAAACAAGTAAAAATTTATTGTATTAATAATTAGTTAAAAGGTGTTAAATCTCTGAATAGTAAAGAGCGAATTCTTACTACTATAAATTTAGAAGAACCAGATAAAGTTCCTTCCTTTGAATTGTCTATTGATAACTTAAGTATTTTTAATCATTTTAATCTAGTTTATCCTTATCAAGGTTTAATTAAAACTTTTAATGATACATTTGAATTATGTAATAGAAATATTGAAGCTACAACTAATGTAATTATTAAGGCAACTGAAACAAGATCATACTTGAAAAACACTTTGAAACGATTTTTAGGCATATCTGTAAAAGCAGGTCTCGATTTAGCACAACTCCCAATGTCTGGATATATTTTATTTCCAAAAATTTGTGGGAAAAATTATGTTATAGATGAATATGGTAGAACATTCGATTTAAGGCTAAATCCTTCAGACAATATGGAAATTGTTTATTATAGAGAAGGTTATTTTAGAAATTACGAGGAATATGAAGCATTTTCACATTTAGATCCTGATGATCAAAGAAGGGAAAAAATTTTTAAAATAATGAAGAAAATTGAAGAAGATTTTCTTGGAAAAATCTACATAATTCCTGCTATATGGGGTATTTTTGAATGCTCTTGGCAATCTTTTGGATTTGTTAATTTCAGCAAGTTATTAACAAGATCCAAGGCAATTAGAAAAGTTATTGATGATAGAGGGAAATTTGCTTTAGAACTGGCAAAAAGATTTATTGATTGGGGTGAAACAGGCTCATTTATGATCTATGATGATTTTGGATATAAATCAGGCTTACTAGCACCCCCAAAGATTTATCAAGAATATGTATTTCCATGGTTCAAAAGAATTTGCGATTATTCTCATAAAAGAGGTGTTAAAGTTATATTACATAGCTGTGGTGATATTTATCAACTTTTTGATGATATAATTCATGTGGGTATTGATGCTATCCACCCTTTAGAGCCAACAACAGCTAATGTTGAATATAATATCTTTCAATTAAATCAAAAATTTAAAGATAAAATCTGCTTTATTGGAAATATATCACCTCAAGACCTTGCAACTAAAGATCCTGAATTCATAAATAATTATACAAAAAAACTTATTAAGGAATTAGCGCCAGGTGGCGGTTTTATATTAAGTTCGGGTCATAGCATTAATCCTGCAGTTAAATTAGAAAATTTCCTTGCAATTCAAGACACATTAAAGAAATATGGAAGGTATCCTATTTCAATAAAATGATTAGTCTCTATTTTATTTCTCTTATGGAGGAATCATTGAGAAGAACGCTATTTGGTTGAATAAGAAATACCAGATCAGCATAAAAATAATTAAAATAATAAATAAAAAATAAAACTATACTGGCAATTCAAATTCGTATTAATGCAGACTTTAATGAAGATGAAGCAGTAATGTATTTCAATCCGAAGTGGAAAGAATTATTTGGTTGGATTGTTCCAGAAGGAAATAATATTTATTGGATTGGTATGGCGTGTTCAAATAAATTAGCAAGAAATTTCTGGATATTTCTTAAAAAACTTAATATCGATTCAAAGTGCAAAATAGATCAGCAAGGAGGTTTAATTCCATATGGCGTGATGAATAAACTTGCATTTAATAATGTATTATTAGTAGGAGACTCTGCAGGTCAAGTTAAAGCTACTACAGGTGGGGGGATAAAAATGTTCATAATTGCTTCAAAATATGCAGCATACTGTATCCAAAAATGTTTTAAATTTAATCAATTTTCTAGGAAAATAATTAAGAAATATTATGAATTACCATGTGTAGCAACAATTGGAAAAGAGTTAAGAATTCATTATCTAATTCGTATAATTTTGGAAAATTTTAGTGAAAAAGACTTTATAAGATTATTTAAAATTATAAAGACAAGTAATATTGAGAAATAAATCTCTCTATACGGAGATATGGATTTCCCTAAAGCACTTATCTTTAAAATTATAAAAAAACCATTTTTTTTCACGTTTCTTTTAAAATATATATTCAAAAATTCTGATATTTTAGTCAAATTGATTAAAATAATACTGAAATAAAAATTAACTATAGTTAATTATAAAAAATCATAATTGAATTAGAATTAAAAAACTGGACAATGTGAATTAAAATTGGAATGTAGAGAAAGAGTGCTCGCAGCTTTAAACTTAGAAGAGCCAGACAGAGTTCCTTGCCATACAATACTAATTGATGCTAATAATGTTGATGAAATCCTAGGGAAACCTCAAATTACTGATTTTGATACTCTTGCACAAGTAAAAAGAGATAACCCTGATAATTGGGTGGAAGAAATAAGCAAATTAGTTGAAAGTGTTGAGACATCCATATTTTCACGATGTGTTGAGGCAGCGGCTAACATAGGATTGGATTGTATGCAAGTAGGAATAGTGCCTGTAGAGTTTATTGATGATCCAAATGATAATAGAGATCTAATGAAAGATATCTTTGGTAGAGTTTGGGAAGCTCGGAATAATGAAGGTAATTTTAATCCTTATTATTTGTATGGAACATTAAATTCAAATGAAAAATGGAAAGAAATAAAAGAAAATATAGAAGGTCCTATGACGAAAAAATATACTAAGATGGTAAAGAAATTCTATCGTCGTATAAATAAAAAGCATAAAGATAAAATTTTTGTAGCCGTAACAAATGATTTAGCAGGTGTTTTCGAAAGTGCCTCTCAAGGTATGGGGATGGTATATTATTCTAAGATGCTGCATAAAAATCCAAGCTTTATTAAAGAAGTTCATGAAGTAATTGCAGAATTCACTGCTGCATGTTATAGAAGCTATATAGAGGCTGGAGCGGAATTATTTATAGAATCAGGAGATTTAGCATATCATACTGGTCCCATGATGAGTCCTAAGAGATTTTATGAATTACTTCTACCTGCTTATAAAATCATCACTGATACCGTGCATGAAAAACGCTGCAAAATCGTCTTACATACTGATGGACAGATTACACCATTATTAGATTTTATTGTGGATTGTGGATTTGATGGTCTTCAATCTCTCGAGCCTACTGCTGGAGTTGATTTAGCTCTAGTTAAGAAGAAAGTAGGTGATAAACTTTGTCTTATGGGAAATATTGACGTTGCTCATGTTTTAACATATGGAACTAAAGAGGAAGTCTACGATGCGGTAAAATTTGCCATAAGAACAGCTGGACCGGGAGGCGGTTTCATAGTAAGTGCAGCAAATATGCATCCCGCAGTAAAGGTTCAAAATTTAAGATGGATGGTCGAAGCAACTCAAAAATTTGGGAATTATCCCTTAAATCTTTAAAGATATTCATACTTTTTTTTCTTAAGGAGGAATCATAGAAAAGAATGCTATTTGATTGAAGATAAAATACCAAATTAACATAAACACAACCATAATTATTGTTGAAACTAAACCAAAGCCCTTTACTCCTTTTGGAATTCCTAAATCTTCACTCTTTCTTTGGATAAAAGCGCGGATCATCGCAGTAATATATATTAAAACAATTATAATAGCAATTATCCATAAAAACAGCATAAATAGGGATAAAGTGTAGACAGGAAAACTATTTAGCCAAACCCAGAACCTAACAATTAAGTATGTAGGGATTGAACCATAAATAACTGCAGTGAGAAGAAAAACAATACCCCAAGTAATACCTTTTAAAGATTGAGTAGTCATTTATTTATTATATTTATGATAATTTAAAAGATTTGTTGGATATATATTTTAAAATTATTTAAGATTTCATAAATATTAATTGACCTTAAAATTAAAGCATATTTTTAATCATCCAACGTAATGCTTTCATAATTCTCTCATCTTCCTCTAAAACATTAATTGGAAAATATCTAATTCTCATACCTAGTTCTTTTAATTCCTTAATAGCAAATGATTCTTGAATGAATTCTGAGGAAAATTTTTCTTTATTATAAAATTTATTACCTATAATTAGTATTGGAACTAGTCTATTTCCCATTTCTAAACGTCTGTCATCAATTATCTGAAAAAGTTTTTTTGTTTCATTTAAAGAATCTTCATCCGATGCATTAAAAATTAATATGAATCCCTGTGCATGTTCCATACATTTTTCAAAAGATTCATAGCCCTTACAATAAAATTCACACTTATTATCGTCAAAATTTAAAATTTCGAGATTTTCTACTAGTACCTCATAGATACGTGTTGGCAAATCATCATTTTTTATATTTAGGAATTGTATTAATTCAACATTTTTTAGAAAAGTTGTCCTACCTGTTTTTGGAGCCCCTACTATGAATACTTTTTTAATAATTCGTTTGCTTACTATGGGGGTTTCTATTTGATAACTTGGAGATAATTTTTTAAAATATTTATTGAAGATTTCTAAGAATTTTATTTTTAAATCTTTATTAGCTAAATTTAAGATACTATCATTTGAAGCTCCATTCTTATTTGAGTGTAATAGTGAGGCAAGATCATTTAATTTTCTTATTTCTTCAGCAAATTCTTCCAATATCGGTGATTTTGATTCTAAATATTTGAAAACATCCACAATTTGATCTTTGAAAATTGCTGTTCTAACCAAATAACTGATCATTAATAATTCCTTGCCACCACGAGCAAATTGAGAATCAATGTAGAAAATATGATTTACTGTCTGAAATTTTCTATACGCAAAAATAAACGTACCCTCTTCATCGTTAAATTCAAGAATCCGTCCTAAATCCGGTGTTCCTGTTATCTCACTCAAACGCTCATTTGCATATAACAAATTTGGTCCGATTATTTGATCAAAATAAGAAACACAGAGTATTTGGTCTTGGGTCATTTTAACTTTTAATCTTATGTAATTTCAAAAAAATTACTAAAAGCTCATTGAAATAATAAGTTGAGCTTTAATTTAAAATTTATAATATGAAATGAAATATCTCGTATACATTTAATTTGAGGTTTTTAAAAAAAAATATATAGAGATTATATTAATTAATGGACGAAACCCAATATAAAACTCAGTCCACTCTGATATGGTGAAATTGTGCAGATTAATAATGTAAAGAATAGTGTATTTACAAACGCTCCAGGTATTATATTTCCCGCTTTTTGGTATATAAGTGTAGAGAGAAAAGCATTTAATAAGAATAATGGAATAGCAAATGGGATAAAATTTCCAAAGTAGAAAAAACTACCCATAATAAGTGACATAATAAAGAGATAGACGAACCAGTATACAAAGAGAAGTCCAAACATCATTAAGGATACCTTCATTAGTGGTTTGAATTCTTTTTCAAATTTATTTTGGAGAATTCCATGAAACAGTAGGCCATATATCATAAAGATAATGAAATTCATTACTAAAAACAAGATTAGCCAAGGAACTTTGATTAATGAAGGGATCATCCCCATATAATTTAACCCTCCTGAAAGGTAAACTATTAATGTTAAATTTATAGCTAGAAGCGCTCCCAGTAAGAATTGTCTGATAATATTCTCTCTTGATGATTTAAATGGTTTCTTAATGGTTTCAATTAATTTCATATTTCTTTTCTTCCCAATTCTCCAAAGCAATACTAGAATTCCAAAAGCTTGACCAAATAATAATGCAGTAATAAATCCCGCAGTCGCTAAAAATAACATCAATAGAATTGGCACAAAAATCAATATTCCAGGTAATCCAAGTATTAAAGAATAAACAAATGTTTTACCTCCTATACTAATTATACTTTCATCATCTAATTCTAGCTTGAAGACCTCATCTTCTTTTGGCTTTATTAGCAACTTGGAGAGAGGATCAATTGTTAATACAAAAAACCCAAATCCCCCAAATAACTGAAGTGAAAGGATAAAGAATCTTGTGTTTACAATAAAATTCTCATCTAAAGGCCTTACATCTGGAAAAGTACTTGCAAGAAAATTTCGAGCTTCTCTTATGAAATCTGGATCCCAATTTCCTAAGACATGATTTGTAAGATCATCTAAATAAATCATAGAAGCGTTTCCATCTTGAAAACTACCATATAACTTGTTAACATCGAGATTGGTAACAGGAATATCTGTATAATCAGATAAACCCTCTTTTAAATCTTCTGGTGAAATCAGTTCATCATACCGCCCAAGAATCATTAAGATATTTAACGGTGCTGTTGAGTTTCCTTTTCTTATATTTTTTGATAACCATGTTCCAGCGCCAATAAAACATTTAAAATCTGTGGATTCATTGACTACTTGTAGACCAACTCCACCCATTGAATAACCTAAATAGGCAAGATTTTTCATATCAATATCAGATCTTGAATTTAGATAAAATATAATCGCTTCTATATCATTTGTTAGTGATCCACTTCTATGATCTCCAGAACTCTGTCCATGCCCTCTAAAATCAAAAGGTACTGCAACAAAACCTGCTGCAGCAAATTCCACCGCATAATCTTTTAGCATTTCCTTATTTGACATTACTCCATGCCCTAGAATAATAGCTTTCTTACTTGATCCCCTATTTTTCGGCTCAAAAACGTTAAAAGCAATTGTAACTCCATCAGTAGTTTTTACAGTTTTTTCATAAGTGGATTTTATCCCGATTGGTGTTATAAAGATTAAAACTGTTCCAATGATAAAGAATGCTAAGAATACGCAGATGAGAATAATTTTTTTTTTAGTTTTATCAATTTTTCTCATTTTTGTCCACTAGAAATAGTTCTAATAGAAGTTTAATTGATAATTAATTAAAGTTTGCGATTTATTAATATTATCTTTTTAGATATATGATATTTAATAACAAGACGATGCATTTTTTTTTTTAAATCTTTAATTTATTAATGAAACTTTTTTATCAGTCAAAAATTTTTTTTCAATATTATAATATTGAGGTAAATTTTGCATGATTACAGACCAAAAGATAATGAAAAGATGGATGGTGGTAATAGGAGCAATATTAATTCAACTTGCTCTAGGTTCAATTTATTCATGGGGAACTATGACTCAATTTATCAGTGAAGGAGAATTTTTATCTGAACCTGCAGAAATGACCATATATATTTTCGGCATTGGGTTAGCTGCTTTTGCTATTACAATGATATTCGCAGGAAAATTACAGCAGAAATATGGTCCAAAAAAGATTTCTATACTCGGAGCAGCATTTATTGGAGCTGGAACTCTCTTATCTGCTTTAATGACAAATTTCATAGGATTATTTATTACCTATGGGATTATATATGGAATGGGAATTGGTTTTGCGTATGTGTGTCCAATTGCTACAGCTGCTAAGTGGTATCCAGATAAGAAGGGATTAATCAGTGGTATTGCTGTTGCTGGTTTTGGTGCGGGATCTTTCATCTTTAATTACTTAATACGATTCTTCGCCCCACTTGGTATTCCACTTATGTATCTATTGTTAGGTGTTATTTATTTGGCGTTTATTCTAGCTGGGGCTATGACAATGAATACTCCTCCAGATGGGTGGCTTCCAGAAGGATATATTCCACCATCAATTAGTGAGGATACTGCAGTAGGATTAATCGAATTTGAACGTAGTGAAATGGTCAAACAAAAACAGTTTTGGCTGTTATGGTTAGCTTATATATTAGGATGTATGCCTGGTTTATTAGTTATCGGAACATTCTCATCATTTGCTAGAAGTGATTCTTCATTTGTAATTTCTGCTGCTGATTTTGTGCTTGTAGGGAGCATAGGAGCATTATTTAACGGACTTGGCAGAATATTTTGGGGAAAAATTGCCGATATTTTTACATATAAAAGAGCTATTATAACGATGTTTACAGTACAGGCAATTTCATTATTCCTTTACTTCTCAACAAACATAGATATAATCTATTACTTGATTATTACTTGTGTTATCCTTCTCTGTTTTGGCGGAAACCTGAGTTTATTTCCTACAGGAACTGCTGATCTTTTTGGAAATAAACATTTAGGAGAAAATTATGGAGTTATGTTTACAGCGTATGGTATTGCAGGCTTTATTCAAGCAATCGCTACAAATGCATTAGTACTAGCTTTCGGAGGTTATCTTCAGTTATATCTAGTTATGGCATTCTTTACTATCGGCTCAGGAATCCTGATATTTTTAGTGAAACCTTCTAAAAAAGAATAAGACTTAGTCTTCTGTCAAAAAATTTAACTTTTTTATTCACCTTTGTTGAAAAAAAGAAAAAAAATGAAAGAGTTAAGATAAAATTATTTATGACTTTTTGCGCCTTATCTGAACTATAATAGCAGAAACTGAGATACATAATATTAATGTCATGTATAAATTATAACCGGGAATGATACCTCCCCCGTCTCCCTCACCATCTTCATCTCCATTTCCATCTTCATCACCATCCCCTTCTTGAGGAAATTCAACATCTATTTTGATACAATTTGAGAGAGTTTCTCCAATATTATTATGAGCTCTAATAATATAGTAATAAGTACCGCTAGTATAATGGTGGCAGATATATAAATGTGTAGTTGTTGTTTCTTCAATTAAAGCCCTTACACTTCCGTTGATTTTGGTAATATAATCAAAATATTCATAAACAGTGTAATTATTTGCTCTAGACGACTCTGTCCAATTTAACTTAAAAACTCCACCTTCATCTGGGGTTTCTGCATCAGAATCCAATTTAAATGGGCCTGGAGGATACTCAATAAGTTTCAATATGAATAGATCATCATCTGAACTTGCTGAAAATGAAGTTGTTATCCCTGTAATATATATGTTATCAGTTAAGGGGTCTATAACAATATCCCTTCCATAATCATCATCAGAACCACCCCAAGACATACTCCATTGTAAATTCCCAGAGGTATTATACTTAAGTATTGTAGCATTTAATTGCGGAGTAGAGAGAGTTGAATGTCCTACAACATAAATAAAATCATTAGAGTCAACCTCGACTCCCCAACCCTCATCTAGATCAGGATTAAAACCGCCATCCCAAGTTTCATTCCACTGATAATCACCAGAATTATTAAACATTATTAATTTTATGTTATAGTCAGCCCCTATTTGCTGATAACCTGTTACAAAAATATTTTTCTGAGAATCTATAGAAATACTACATGCTTCTTCAGAGAAAGGAACAATTCCCCATGTAGTATTCCATTTTTGAACTCCTTCACTATCATATTTAGCCAGGAATATATCGTAAATTAAAGATCCTGTAGTATCGTTGTACCCTACGAGATATATGTTATTTAATGGATCTATTGTTAAATCTCTTCCAAAATCATTTTGATTACTCCCTGGAAGAGTTTTATTCCATTCCAAATTTCCGGAACTATTAAATTTTGCTAGAAATATATCAAAATTTCCACCAATAGTAAAACTTTGCGTAGTGCCAGTGATATATATATTATCATTTGAATCTATTGCTATACCATAGGCTGCATCAGAATCGCTCCCTCCCCAAGTAATATTACCTAAATATTGCCCAGATGAACTACATTTTAATATAATAGCAGTAGTGTCTGAAATATTTACCCATTGTCCCACTACATACACATTATTTGATGAATCTATTGCAATATCACCCCCCCAATCGACACCAATTTCCCCCCATGTCGCATTCCATCTATAATTTCCATTTTTATCGAATGATAATATTAATCCATCATAGTTTCCACCAATGAGAGAATTACCTGTTATATAAACATTACCTAACGAATCAATCGTAACAGCTTCTCATTTTTCATCAGCAGCTGTACCCCATATATTCTGCCAATCAGTATACGCTGAATTTTTAAGTTTATTGATATGTTCTCAACTATAAATTTTTTTAATTTTCTATAGATAGTTGAGAAGGTGGGGATTTTAAACCAAGCCAATAATCCCACCCTTCTGCAACTAATCCAAATAAGAGTTTACTTAAGATCTTATACCCCGAGTATAGAAACCTCTAACTGTTTGTAAATAATTTTGGTTTAAAGCAAGTAATTTCATCTTATCTTATTTCTCAATTTTTATTATTAATTACTAAGATATTATTTGTAACATAAGTATTATTGACTTCAAGAGTCTAATTTTTGTAAAATTTAGAGGTCATAAATTCGAAAATAAAAAATATGATTTTGCATTCCAAAAGGATTATAAACAAGAAGTCTATTTGTTTAATAAGCTAATAGCAATAAATAATTATAGTAGTAATTGGAATTTCCATTGTACTTGTTTGAATATAAAATAAACAAAAACTATTTCAAGCTTCTTATATTTTCAAATACAATTATTTTCTTTACTTTGAATTATGGAAGAAATATTACCACCCCCGCGAGAATTAAAGGGTAAAAGATTGATAGGATATTCTATGGGGGATTTAGGGATGTCCTTAGCTAATATCTTTACCGGTGTTTTTATATTTCAATATTATGTGTATACAATCAATCTAAACGCTTTATTTGTATCCATTGGAGTAACGGTACAACTTATTATCGGAGCTATTTTTTCTATAATATTTGGAATTATTATTGACAACAAGAAACCAGGAAAACTAGGAAAGCGACGTCCTTTTTTACTGATTGGATTACCTGTTTGGTTTATTACAGGTATTTTGATATGGATCCCACCTTGGTACTGTCCTGAAGGAAATTCAATGTATATTCCAACAGCAATCTATTTTTGGGTGGTGATTATAATTAGGTCTATTTCAAGATCGTTATTATTTAATGTATATATGTCCATGCTCCCTGAACAGTCTCAAACTTTAAAAAATAGAGAATCTGTAGCTTCAGTAAGATCTGCTTTCTCAATAACTGCTTCAATTGTAGCATTGATGTTACCCCTCATAATTCAGAGCATTGTTGAAGATCCTACAAATGTTAAATGGTGGCAACCGTCTGGTAAAATAATTCTTTTTTATATCCCTATAATAGCTGTTTGTTTTGCTATTTTTGGATTAATAGCTGTTCTTCTTATATTTTTCTCGGTTGATGAGAGTTTTCATAAAGAATCACCTCAATATGAAAAGAAGAAAATTAGTTTAATAAAAACATTTAAAGGCATGGCGGTACCTGCTAGAGATCGTAACTTCAGGTACTTGGTAATTGCGGGATTGTTTGGTGGTATTGCTGGAAAAATATTAGGGCTTTTAGTGTTTCCTTTTCAAACGTATGTACTCAAGTTTACAGCAGGTTTTTTCTTTGTTTACGTTTTAATCTCAGTTTTTGGTAAGTTCGGTTGGTACTTTTTTTGGATGAAACTTCGAAAAAGGAATCATTTACTTAGATCATATTCTATAGCAATGTTATTAGCAGTAATAGCTTCATTTTTTGGAACGTTCTTTTTAATTGGAATACTTCCTTTTGAAATGCAATTAATATTATATATTTTAACATGGAGCACAGTTTTGGGTTCAATGTACTCCCTTCCTTTATTTTCAATCCCTATAACAGCTGCACTTGTTCATGAAGCAGCAGAAAATGCTGATAAATCAAATATTGATAAAGCTATGTCCAAAATTTCTGGATCATATTATGGCTTATCACAATTTATTGGATCAATGGGACCTGCTACTGCTTCGCTATTTGTTGGATTTATTCTTTCTGGACCAAATGAAGAAAATGCAGTTATACTGATATTACTTTTTATATCTATGGGCTTTTTTTACTTGATAGCCTTATTTATAATCAGAAAAATAAAAGTCAAACAAAATTCTCTTTATAATTATCAATAGTTTGAGAGCTAATAAGATAGAATATACAAAGCTATATATTGGCTGGATTTCTAATAAAAACTTCAATTAATCGTACTGTGTCATAGATATCTTCAAGTTTTAATAATGAAGTGGGTGAGTGAATATATCGACAAGGGACAGATACTACGGAACTAGGTACACCTTCTCGAGTGACTTGAATTTTCCCCGCATCAGTTAATCCATACATCGGCTTCTTTAGTTGATATGGAATTTTTTCTTGCTCTGCATTTTTTATAAGTCTTCTATTTACTTTTGGGCTTGAGATAATGGATCTATCAGCTACTGTAATAGCTGGACCTTTACCAATATAAACAGGAATTTCTGATTCTTTAATGCCAGGCACATCTGCAGCCGTAGTATTTTCAATAGCAAGACCCATGGTTGGATTAAGGTTAAAAGCCCCTGTTGTTGCTCCGATTCTTCCTATTTCTTCTTGGACAGCAAAGTTATATAATACAGTATCATAAATTTCGGATTTCTCGTTTAATAGCATCATTAAATGAAGAAGCACATTACACCCCGTTCTATCATCAAAAGCTTTACCGCAAACCATATTATTTGGGAACTCTTCAAAAGTAGCAGAAAGAGTGCCTACGGAACCAATATTAATTTTAGACTTTAACACTTCATCTTTTGAACTCATTCCTATATCAATATACATATCTTTAAGTTCTACTATCTTTTTTCGTTCACTTACTGATGTAAGATGTGGAGGTCTAGATCCTATAATTCCCGGCATTATTTCTCCAGATTCAGATCTTAATATTACTGATTGACCCAATAATATTCGAATATCCCAACCGCCAACCGGAACAAATCTTAAAAAACCGCTCTTTTCAATATGAGAAACCATGAAACCAATTTCATCCGTATGAGCATCTAACAAGATTTTATTTTTACTTTCATTTCCTTCCTTTACAGCTAGAACATTTCCTAATTGATCAATCCAGACTTTGTCTACTAATCCTTTATTTTCAATTTCATTAAGGATGAATTGACTTACATCTTCTTCATATCCAGAAACACCGAAAAAGGAAGATAATTTTCGTTGCAAATCTCTAATTCTTTCAATATTTAATATTTCACTTTTCATAATTAATAGAAAGAGAATTCATTATGAGATTAAATAATTTGAGATAATTAAACCTATTTAATCAAATTATTGAAATAATTAAAAAAATTGAGAGAAAACTAAAAACGAAATTAATTAAAAAAAAACTATTTTTTCCGCTTTTTTAATTCCGCAATCGATTTTCCAGCCAGAATTATTGCATCATCATACCTTGACTTATATTTCTTTACTTGTGCGTCTAATTCGATTATCCTATTATTTAGATTTAATACTACCTCGCTATCCTCGGTTAATTGAATCATATCTCCCTCACCTGATTCGGCCATTTCTTTAAGATACTTATATTTCTCTTTCCAAACATTTATCTCAGTTTGCAATTCTTCAATAGTTTCATCTGTTGCTATCAGAGGGATATCTTTTCCTTCTTTTACATCAGCAACTTTTTGTTTTAATCGAGATACTTCATCCTCTAATTCTTGGATTCTAACCTTTAAAGTTGCGATCTCCTCTAAATAATCTGCAGCCGATTTTGGTTTCATCATCTCTTGATACATTGATTTACCCATTTCTAACTCATCAGCAGACTTTCCACCAAGAATTCTTTCTTTTCGTTTCTGTAATTCTTCAATTGTTTGTCCTGAAAGGAAATCTAGGGGATTAAAACTTACACCACCATGTTTTGTACGACGCGTACGTATTTTTACGAACAGGGGAATCCCTTTAACAGCTTCTCCACAGATTATTGCATGACCTTTATCTAACCCAGAAATATCATTCTTATTATCTTTACTTAGATCTTCAGCGCTAGAAATTGTGATGCCAATATCTCTAACGTCAGAAAGATTGTGAATAACCCATGTTCCAGCTTGAGCCCTAATTGTAGTGTCTAATAATTGGGGACGTTGTGTTCCAATTACTATATTTGCTCCAAATTTTCTTCCCTCTTGGGCAAACAATTTAACAACTTCACATGTTTCTGTCTGCTTCTTTCCAGCAAATAAGTGAGCCTCATCTAAGAATAAGTAAAATGGAGGGATTTTTCTAGTCGTACTAGCTTCATATAACTTCTTGAGTAATTTACCAGCTATAGTTTCTTGAACTTCTAAAGCCATACCATTTAAATTAACGATTGAACAAAGATTAGGAGCAACAATATCTTTAGAATCTAACGAGAATAAATATTCTATATCAATATCCCCTCCTCTATTTTTTTTCAAATCGGAGAATTCAATAATATTATCCACAAACTCACTTTCACCTTCTGCTACCTCTTCCCCTGCAACCTTTAAACTTCCATATTCACCATGTCTATCTAAAATTACAACAGGAATCCCCTTCTTTAAGAATTCTTCACAAAGAACTCCCATAGTATATGATTTTCCACTTCCAGATTTACCGGTAATAAAGATTCTACCAAAATTTTTCACTAATAAATATACTTCATAAGGATATCCTATAAGTTTTCCAAGAGAAAGTGATTCTTCCGGAGGATTAAAGATCCCTAGAATTTTAGAGATTTGTTCTTCTTTTGCACGATACACATTTGCTCCTATTTCAAATGGTCTTGTAGGTCTTTCTCCTATAACTTGTAATTTAGAACTTCGACCTTTTTCATCACTCCACATATCTGTTATGGATAAGATGAAATATGATCTATTTCCTTCTTCATCTTTTTCACCATATATAACAAGGTAATTATTACGTTCAACAGAAGGATCCTCAAAAACCACTTGAACTGAATGAGGTGTAGTTTTACCAGTTAGTCTGCCAACAGGTTTTTCTTCCTGTGAACCTTGATCGCCTTCATCTGACATAAATACCACATAAAACTATATTGATTATAATGATACTAGAAATTTTAAAAATATAAATCTACGTGAAATTTATGAGCTAGGAAAAAGCCATTTACCAACTATTTCATATGAATTATATTTTTCTTTATCATTTTTATAGGTTTATAGGATTCTTTTGCTCTTCTTAATCCCTCAATTCCCAAATCTTGTTCCCTATTAACATAAACTGTATCTACACAACAATTCTTTAAGAACAAATTATTGATTGCTTGATAAGAACCTTCATATTCCATATGGGCTTTCTCAATATGAATCGCTAAAGTTTTATCATTTAACATTTCACCGAATGTATAAGCAGCACATCTATCTTCTACACAGATTATCCCTCCACTATAGCCAAGTGATTCAAAATTATTTAAAGCTTCATTTATTGCTTCTTGTTCTGCTTCTAAACTTTCATCTTCAGTGCAAGCTCTCATTATGCACCATTCTAATTGGAGTTCTTTACATTTTTCTACAAGATCTTTAGTTATTAATTTGAAGTCATAATCATAATTATTAAAGAATTTTTGTAGCCATCTTCTATTTTGTCTGTACTTGTTTCCAGCTAAATTGAAAATTTCCTCTTTATTATAAATATAATCCCAATTATTGCGATCTTCAAGGGAATCTAAATTTAATTTGTGAAAATTCTCATTTTCAATTAGCTTTTTACAGATATCCTCTGGAACTCTATGAATTTCTATATTATTAATGTTCTCAAATAATTCTATGATAATTTTATCAGGATGAGGACCGATCGGGGGAAAGAAGTAAATATAATCTTTAGAATCTGTACTAATTGGCTTTCTTCTTTTTTTTAAATAATCATTAGAAAATAAGAGTAAATGCTCCTTAAAATCCAAAAACAAGAAATTATAATAATTCCTCCACATAAAGAGGTTTGAAAATGTAAATTCAGAAATTTCTGGTTGAAATTTTTGGAAAAACTCATCAAAAAGTTTTTTGTCTTTTATTTCAATCGGTTTTCCCGTGCTAAGATCCATGGTTTATTTATTATTTAAAGAACTTTAAAAGGATTATTCTTTTATTCAATTAAAAAAATAAACTTAATAGAACTTCAAGAGTTCAATATCAATGGATATTTGGTTAATTTTAAGAACTATATTTCTAATTTTTCTAATAGTTTTGGGAATTCTTTTCTTTATTGTGTTTGTCATACTAAGAATTATTCGAAGATATTATAAATTCCAAATCCCTGGCTTTATGACACGATTAATCGACAATCCTATTAGGAGGAAATTCATTCAAAAACCTAAAAAAATTGCTGAACGGATGCATCTTAAATCTGGTATGGTAATCCTTGAAATTGGACCAGGAAAAGGGAGTTATACTAAAGCGATTGCCAAAAGTGTTTTACCAGATGGAAAAGTATATGCTATAGACATCCAAGAATCTGTAATTAGCCGGTTAAAAAAAAAAATTAAAAAAGAAAATATTATAAATATTATTCCTAAAATAGACGATGCTTATAATCTATCATTTGAAGATGAAAGTGTTGATCGTGTTCTTATGATTGCTTGTCTTCCTGAAATTCCGGATCATATAAAGGCTCTTAAAGAGTTAAAGAGAGTTTTAAAACCTGATGGGTTGATATCGTTAAGTGAAATGCTTCCTGATCCGGATTACCCAAGACGAAAAACAGAAAAAAAATGGGCGGAAGAAGCTGGTTTTGAATTGTATAATCAATTTGGAAATTGGTTCGTATATCAATTAAACTTTAAGAAGAAAAACTAGATTCTTGGATTAATATAACTTGAATACAAAATAGAAATAAAAAAAAATAAAATTAAAACTCTATAATTTTTGAACTATTAAATCAGCTAAACGGTTGGAGTAACCCCACTCATTATCATACCAGCTTACTACACTTGCCATATTTCCAATAACTTTTGTCCAAAGTCCAGAGAATACGGAGCTTGCTTGATTACCAATTACATCACTACTTACAATTGCATCATCTGTATACTCTAAAATTCCTTTTAGATAACTCTCAGAGGCTTCTTTCATTTTTGTATTGATTTCTGCGGCTGTTGCGCTTTTTTCTAAATTGCATTTTAAGTCAACAACTGAACCATCTGGGGTTGGAACTCGCATAGCAATACCATCCAATTTTCCGTTCAATTCAGGAAATACTACACCGATTGCTTTTGCTGCTCCTGTCGAGGTTGGTAAAATATTTGCAGCAGCACCACGACCACGAATCATCTTTACAGGGTCTCCCGATCGAGCTGAATCTACAGTTTTCTGATCGCCAGTATAACTATGTATAGTAGTCATAATTCCTCGGGTAATTTTGTAGTTATCGTGTAACACTTTTACTACTGGTCCTAAACAATTGGTTGTACAGCTAGCCAACGAAATTATTTTATGATCATTAGTGAGTTTATCATCATTGCAACCGAGAACTACTGTAATATCTGGGTTCGTAGCAGGAGCACTTATAAGCACTTTTTTTGCCCCAGCTTCAAGATGTTTAGCAGCGCCATCTCTGGCTGTAAAGAATCCAGTACATTCCACAGCTACATCTATATTATTGCTTCCATGAGGAAGATTAGCAGGATCTCTTTCTGCAGTAATAGGAATTTCTTTTCCGTTAATTACTAAAGATTTTTCCTTTGCTTCGACACTTCCTTTAAATCTACCGAAAACAGTATCATATTTTAATACATAAGCTAAATATTTTGGTTCAAACAAATCGTTAATAGACACTACATCAATGTCATTTGGATATTTTTCCGAGAGTGCTCGAAAGAAATTGCGCCCAATTCGTCCGAATCCATTAATAGCAATTCTTTTCGCCATTTGTAATCACTTTTTTATTTTTTAATTAGTTTCTTTTTACTAAGAATGACAATCTAAATATGTGGTAGATTGTTTTTTAATTTTTTAGTTTTATATTTTCCTATTTAATTAGATTAAATAAAATGAAAAACAATATAAGAAGAAATGTAATATTAATTGTCAAGGATTTAATTAATCAACGCTGTTGTGTTTTAAATTTAAAAACATGAAAACAAATTTTACACAAACTAAAAGTTGGATATTATCAGCAATTAATGATATAAATAGAGTCTTAAATAGCCTAAAAAGAAAGGATTTTGCAGATGTCGCTTTTAAGAGTAAGTTTGCGGTGGAAAAGCTTAACAAGGCATTATCTGATACTTTGGAATGAAACTTTTAATATAAATGAGAATGAATTAAAAGAATTAAAACAATTGAAAACACTAAATAAAAAGTTAAAGAAATGGATATAAATTTATCTTTTGTTAAAAATGCATATTTTTTACGTAGTTTAAAGGAATATTTAGAGAAATTATTCCAATTAGATAAAAACATACAGGGTGTTATATTATTTGGATCTTTAGCCACAGGTGAGGCGATCTATTCCGAAAGAGAGGTTAGCGACATTTATTTAATCGTAATTTTTTCTGATGGGGAACTCCCTAAGGATCATATAGAAAGATCTAGAATAAAGAGAGAATTAATGGATTTAGCACTTCTAGGTTTTGATTCAATATGGATAACAAAGACAGAATTTAAAAAATCTGTACAAATTAAATCAGATATCATTTTAAGTAGTTTAGATAAAGGTAAGATTTTATTTGATCCAAATGATTTGATAAAAAATCAAAAAAATAAATTAATTCGAGAGTTAAAAGAAAAAGGCGTGAAGAAGAGAATTAACTCTTGGATTTGGCCTTTAAGAAAATTAGGAGACGAAATTGAATGGTAGATCTTAAATTGTAGCAGTACTAATACAAATAAAACAATTTATTCTAACATCTCCTATTATAACTACACCATACCAGATGTTAGAACCCTCATCAATATAAACATCTCCAATGATTATTCCTGTATGAGCAATAAAAACCGAGTCATGAATCTGTGGTTCTTTCCCATTAACCGAACTAGGCATAAATAAAGGCATAATTTTCACTTTTACTATATCTTAATAAATTTCTATAGTAATATGTTAAAAAATAAAAATTTAATTCTATTTCATATTTACATTTATAATAATTATAGTGATCATATAGCTGAAGCCTTAAAAAAGAAGGGAATCCTGTAATTTATCTACTCTATCCAGATGAGGACCACGGAATAATTAAACCCTTGAATGCAATGGCTATATTTGATATAATGGAACTATTTTTTGCTAAATACCTAGGTGGTAGATATGAACTCAATCCTGAAATTATAAAACATTCCAGTATTAGACTCCCAGTAGGGGCAGAATTACTGCCAGAAATAAATTTTAAAAAAGAAAAAAATTAAATATACCCCAACGATTCAAAAACTGCGGTAATAAGCCGATCACCACGTGTATCTGAATGATATTTATTTGTCCTAGTTTCTTCTAAAGTTTGGGTTCTCATTTTATTCATAACATAACCAATACTCATTTTTGCATCTAAATCCATTGATATAGCAGAACCACCAGCACCTCCCCAAAAACAGGTCCGTGGATGAGGGAATGGCATTTCTTTTGATGGTAGACCCACTCCCAAACCCCACCGTAATGGATAGGGCATAACCAGGTCTCTACTATAGATTTGTTCCTCTAATAATTTTTCTAAAGATTCTTTAGAAATGAATCGTATACCATTAACTTCACCTTCACATGCTATAATCGAAGCTATTTTGGCTACTGATCTAGCATTACCATGACCATTCGCGGCAGGGATTTCAGCAGCTTGCCACTCGCGATCAAAAGATCTATCTCGCAGAGCAATAGGATTTAAAGCCATTTTTAACCCTACAGGTCCTGTTTTTCGAATTTCTGCACCAATTAGCTCAAATAATTTTTTAATTTGATCAATATCCTCACGTTTTCCTTCCATTTTTAAATTTTTTGAAATAAACTCAGGTTCTTCATTTATTCTCGAAAATAACCAATACATTAGACCTGCTGTTTCTTTTGTAACTGTAAATTTACAATGAGGGGTCTCAATTTTTTCTTTACTAAAGTTGAATTTTCCATTTTGAATTTTTATAGTAAAGATGTCCTGATCTCCAAAAGCTAATTGAATAATCTTTTCCAATTTTCCAATTTCATCCCTAATTATTTTTGAATTATTAGCACGACTAAATGTAGCTCCGAGGATTAGAGATATAAAATCCATGAGAGGGGGAGGTGGTATTAATCTACTTACGCGAGGTAAATGTTTTTTTGGTAGCCCTATATAAAAATCTGCATTAAGAGGGTTTGCAATTTCCTCTTTGAAAAAAGTGCCAAGCGATTTTCCCATAGTTCTTCGAACTAATTCTCCTAATAAGAACCCATGTGTAATAGCATGATAACCTGATTTAGTCCCTGGTTCCCACCATGGCTTTTGGGCAGCAAGAAGATTGACTATTTTATCCCAATCATACCATGCACTAAAAGGGATAACTTCTTCGATTCCTGCTAAACCCGAGGTATGACTTAAAAGGTGCCGTACCAAAATATTTTCTTTCCCATTTTGGGCAAACTCAGGCCAGTAAGTTGCAACTTTCTCATTTAAATCTAAAAGTCCTCTATCAACACACATCATAGTGCAAAGTACCGTTGGTACTTTAGTTGTACTATAGACATTACATATAGTATCTTTTTCCCATGGTTGAGTTTGTTCTTTATCCTTAAAGCCTCCCCAAATATCAATAACATATTTTCCATTTATCGTGACCGCAAAACTCGCTCCAACTTCCATTCCTTCTTCGAAGTTTCGGGTAAAAGCATCCTTAACAGCCTCAAATCGAGGCTCACAATGTCCATGAATTTCTACTTGATTTGTCATAATTCAGAATTTTGCTTTAATTCTATTTAATCATAATGAATTTTAAATTATATTTTAAGTTAAAGATCTTATGACTGATCAAGAATTAGTTTTGTATGAAATGAAAGGACGTATTGCTATAATTACAATTAATAGACCAGATAAAGCGAATTCTTGTAATGTTGCGATGTTAATAAGAATTCATGAGAATTTAATCGACGCTGATAATAATGAGAGAGTGAAATGTATTATTATAAAAAGCACAGGGCAAAGATTCTTTTCTGCTGGGTATGATCTAAAAGAAATACAAGGTGCTCCTGAAAATGCAGCTAAAATACAAGAATGGGGTAGAAAGATCAATCAATCTATACTTCTTATGAAGAAACCCGTAATTACGCAAGTTCAGGGCATCGCGGTTGGTTTTGGTGTTTTGCTGATATTAGCTTCTGATTTAAGGATTTTTGCAGATAGACCAAAAGAAGAATTATATTTAAGGTTGCCAGAGCTTGCGATTTCAGCGTTTCCGCAAACTGGGGCAACTCTTTTACCATTAATGGCGTTTGGATTTAGTTATGCTAAATATGCACTTTTTAGCGCTGAAAAAATTGGATTAGAAGAACTTAAAAATATAAATTTCCCAACAAGAATTTTTCCACTAGACCAACTCGAGGTCGAAACAATTACTTTTGTCAGAGGGTTGACTAAATATCAAACAGAGTTCCTATTCTTTACTAAATCTATGTTAACAATTATGCATAAAAACAATATTAAGTCCTGCCTTGATTTAGAAGATGAGTGCGGTAAGGTTGCGTATGCAAAAGAGAAAAAATCTATGAAGGAACTAGAGGAATTTATAAAAAACTTACATGAAAAGTATTCTTAATCTTTTATTAGCCTTTTAGAAACGATTTAAAATTTAATTCTTTTTTCTTATCTCTCTTTAAATCATAAAAAATTGTAATGCTTTTTAAGTTAAAATTCCTTTAATTGTCTTAAAATTATAATAAGGTGAATAGAGATAGGATATATTTTTACACCGGGTAAATTTAACAACAATACGTGGCTTATAGATGCGGTCTATAAGAGAAATGATGGAACTCGAATAAAAAATGGTCATGCTGCTTATTTAATTAAAACTGAAGATGGTAGTAATTGTTTGATTAATTCAGGTGCTCGAAGTGGAGCTCCAAGTATATTCAAAAAACTTAAGAAATTAGGAGCTTGGCCTCTAGAGAAGTTAATCATTACCCATTCTCACTGGGATCATACTCAGGGAGTAATATATTTTCGAGAAAAAGTTGAGGAGGAGGGTATTTCTCCAATTGAAGTTTTTGCTTCAGAGAAAGCTATTCCATATTTAAAGAATCAATCATATAATTCTTGCTTTGCTGGTGAAGCTTATTATTCTGAATTTCTAAACATTGACGGAGTAAAGCCTCTTAAGAATAAAGAAAAAATCTATATTGGTGAAAATTTATCATTAGAAATTATTGAGACTCCTGGACACATGCCAGATCATATTTCAGTTTATGATATGAGTAAAAAAACTGCGTTTACTGGTGATACTATCGGAATGCATTGGTTCCCTGATTTTTATGTATGTAATTCTAACTCAATATATTGGAAAGAAAAAGATTATCTTGAATCAATTAAGAAATTAAAGATGCTTGATCTAGATTTTCTTTGCATTGCTCATTTTGGAGTCATTACTAAAGAAGATATCGGACGTTTCTTTGATAATTCTGTTTCTATGTATTATAAATGGATGGAGTTATTTGATCAAAAGAGCGATAAGCTTGACAATCCGCACTTTCTTATCGATTCATTATGGAATTCAGTTTATAATGATTTTTCAGATAAGCCAATATTGAAAGATACTTTAGAAATTGCTGTATTAAATGTCATAAATTATTATAAAGGGCTTAAATCGCTTTAGTTTAAAATTTATATTTTTTACTTATAATATCATCATAAATCACATTTGTTAAACGAACATACTCTAACCCATTAGGTAATAGAACATAGATAGGATCATTTGTCTGAGTAATATCAAAACTTTCCTTTTTCATTAGAGATTTTTGAATCTTGTGTGTACTTGTGGTAGAGAGATCAGATAAGAATCGGATGAATTTTGGAATAGCATATTTGGGAAGATTTTTCTGTAATAATTGCAAGAAATTTTTAAAATCAAAATCTTCATGACTTTTTTTTGCTAATACTGAAACCATTCCAGCTCGTCCTTCTGTTCCAGGGATTTGAACACCATAAACAGACGAGACTTCTACTTGATCAAATATAGTAATCACATCGTCAACTTCGGTTGTAGAAACATTTTCTCCTTTCCACCGAAATGTGTCACCAAGACGATCAACAAATTGAGCATGATAATAACCTATACTTCTTAGCATATCTCCTGTGTTATACCAAGCGTCGCCTTTTTCAAAAACATCGAAAATTACTTTATTTTTATTAGATTGGTTATTACTATATCCTGCAAATATATATTGACTCCTCATTTTCATTAACAACAATCCAGCTTCACCTTCATCAACTCGTTGAAGAATTCCATCTTCATTGCTAATAGGTTCATCATTATCTATATCATACTTAACAATTGCATATGGATCGTAATTAGCTCCAATTGTTCCATCAATATTAAGATAATTACAAAACATACCCATCATCTCTGTCATCCCATAGTGTTCATATACTTCCTTTATCCCAAATCTTTCTTTAAATTCTTTCCAAATTTCTGGTCTTAAACCATTCCCTCCTATTTTATAGATATTATGCTGTCGATCTATGGGACTTGGAGGTTGATTAAAAAGATATCGACAAACCTCACCAATATAATTAAAACAAGTCGCACTATATCTTATACAATCTTTCCAGAAATTTCGCACACTAAACCTACGTCCAATAGCTACAGCAGCTCCACCAGAGAGTGCAGCAGCCCAACCGATATGAATAGCATTACTGTGATATAACGGAAGGCATATATACATTACATCATCTGGATCAATATGAAAAACCAACTTTCCCCATGATATAATAGAACTAGCTGTATGAATATTTCTAATATGTGCTGCTTTAGGAAATCCTGTCGTTCCTGATGTAAAAATATATGCATAAGTATCTTTTCCTTTGATTTCAGCTGTGGTTGGAGGATTTGATGTATCTTGATTGCTAACAATTTCTATAAGATCCAAATATCCTTCTGGAGCTTCCATTTTTCCCGTATCTTTCATATAAAATAAAATATCTTTATCTTTTAATTCTAAATCAACCTTTACTTCCTCAAAAGCTTCTAATAATTCCTCTCCAATTATAAAAAACCTTACTTCATTAAGCTTTAAACTATGAGTCAGTGTTACTGCTCGCTGTCGTGTATTAATTAAAGATGCAATTGCTCCGATTTTACTCATGGCACCGATAACAAAGAGTATTTCAGGTCTGTTTTCAAGCATTACATTCACTACTTCAACCTTCTTTATCCCCAAAGAAAGAAAATAGTTAGCATACCGATTAATCGTTTCATTCATTTCTTTATATGTATAATCAATATCCTCATACTTTATAGCAGGATTATTTGCATATTTTACAGCATTATTTTCTATACATCTTCCTAAAGATACATTTTTGTCTGGACCAAGAGCTTCATATTCACGCGCTACTTCATAAAAAGTATTCATCCTCCAATGAATTGATAATAATCCAAACACAATATCTTTATAACTTAAAGTAAAACTTGATATTGATTGAGATTTAAGATTATCTCTTTTTTCAATTGGACCTATAATAGGTGTAAAAGTCTTGATTAATCTGTTGACAATGCGAGAATTTTCAACTCGTTCCATCAACTTATCTTCGCCTTTTGTAATAATTCGATAATGTATCTCATTATCTTTAAGATATTGTTCAATTAAACCTTCATTAATTAATTTGGCAGCAGTTTTATTGAATAAATGTTCATCTAACCTATTTTCGATACCTTCACTCGGATTATTAATTAGTTCTTTTAACTTATGTGATCCAAAAACTCCTAAGGCAAATAATATGATTTCATCATACTCATTATTCTTTAAATTTTTTAGAATCTTTTTAGGAATTTTATAAGGAATTGTGCTTATTTGGGTCATTTAATCACTTGTTCCTTATTCTCTTTTTTACTTTATTTGAAAATTAATACTTAAATCAACTATTATTTAGAATATTTAATTAAATTTACTAAGAAAGCTTTCAAGGACGATAAAGAGACGTCGAATACAATGGATTATAATTGTTTTAATAAATCATGGTTCATATATTTTCAGGATTTGCAGGCTATAAATATGGAAGATCCTTTATTTCCATTGTAGTTCTTGTAGCTTTGATTAATTTGTGGAAGCCTGCTTTAGGAATTTGTAACGTTTCGGTATTAACGTTCGGATGGCAACAAATCTCTTCAGCATTCCAGATATTTTCATCTACAATGAAAATCACTTTATCTTCTGTATCATTAACTAATCCAATCGGAGACACAGCACCCGGAGTAATACCTAACACTTCAGAGAGATCTTCGGATCCGGCAAAGCGAACTTTAGGGGCTGCTATAATTTTACGGAATTGGTTTAAATCAAGGCGCTTATCATTAGGTATTGTTACAAGATATAGTTGACCTGATTTCTTATTCTTCAGAAATAAATTTTTACAATGAGTTCCCGGGATGTGACCACAATGTATTTTAGCTTCTGGTACAGTAAACACAGCTGGGTGAGTATGTAAGATATATTGAATATTGTGATCTGCTAGCCATTGCTTTAATGAAGTTTCCACTTTTTTCTCATCTAAATATGCTTTTTAAATTATAAATCTCGAAAAACAAGAATTAATAATAAAAAATAGAGGAGCAAAATAAAAACAAAATGAAATTAAGATTCCTCTTCTGTTTCCTCTCTTCCGAGTAACCTAATTACAGCATCCGCTAATTTATTTTGACTTCGACTCATAATGCCTTTAATCTTACCCTCTTTTCCGAGGACTCGTAACATGATGCCATTCCAAATAGAAGAAGGTTCACCTTTAATATTCTTAAATCTATCGCGGAAAACTTTCACACTAATATTCTCATAATTATCAGCTGCCTCAGTGCATTTAAAACATAAAATGCATTTATCCTTATCAACTTCAATTTCCTTACCTTTTCTCTCCATCGCACTGACAGCGCATTCATCGCAGAATTTATCTATTACTTTTGTATCTTTCTCATTACAAGTAATTGTTATTGAACCTTCGACAACTTTACGAACTTTATTTCCATTCTCCAGTGTTCGAACCTCTTCATCAAATTCTGGAAGAGAACCATTTTCTACAAGATTTAGTTTTTTCTCTCCATTAATAAAAAGTTCCAAGGTATAGCCAGGACAAATCCATGTGCAGGATCCACACCATACACACTTATCCATATCAACTACAATTTTTTTATCAGATTCTATTTTCATTTCCTTAGGTGTTCCAATTGCGGTTTTTTTGTAGGGTTCATCGTAAATTGAAACAGTAACGGGACATACTCTATGACAAAAGCCACACTCGACGCATTTGCTCTCATCATACTTAAGAATCATCTCATGATTGAGCATTTTGTATTGATAATGAGTTATGTTCTCATCAACTTGAATAGCTTTTTTCGATGGTAATGACATTTTCTTTTTTCTTTGTTTTGAATTTTAGATTAATTATTAATAATTTATTGAAAATAATAAAAGTTTCATCATTTGTTTCCATCTATATTTCTTTATTTAATATTATAATATTATGAATTATTTTTTTGAATAAATTCCGAAATAATTTAATATATCTAGAAAATAATTATTTTATTAGGAAAAAAAAAAAAATTTCGGAGAACATAAAATGAATAATGTTAAAGTTGGTACTCATGGCGAAATAGTAATTAAGAAGAAATTAAGGAAAAAATATGGCATAGAACCGGGTCAAGAAGTAATTGAATTTGATGCGGGGGATCATATAGGTATCATTCCGACTAAAGGAGATCCTATAAAAAATTTAAGTGGAAAATATAAATGGAAAGAATCAGCAAAAGAAGCTAAAATTAAAGCAGAGAAATTAGCTTTAGAAGAAATTGAAAAGAGGTATTAACATGCCATTAATAGAAACAGACACAATATATGCTTTTCTTAATGCAAATGATATCAACCATAAATTTGCTAATAATGTTATTTTACGAGTTAATAATGGTGAACTTGAAGTGAAATTTTCTTCAGTTTCTCTAATTGAATTACAATTAATCTACAAATCTAAAGAAATAGAATATGAATTTGAATTTGATTTAGTAGAACTTCAGAGAATAAAAAATGTTGTATGGGCACCATTAGATGCTATCAGCTCTTTAACAGCTATACATTTGAGGAAAAAATACAATCTTTCATTTTTTGATTCATTACATGTTGGAATTGCAATTAATCTAGATAAACAAATTATTTCTCAAGATAAGGAATATGATAATGTTATTGGTTTGACAAGAATTTCTTTAAATTCATTCACTTGAGTTATTGAATAATTTCAAACGTATTAATAGAATTTTCTCTTTTTTTAGTATATTTTTATTATTTAATAATAATCTATTTCTTCTATTTATAAATTTAAAATTAAAGTGACAAATATGGAAAGATATATGATTAAATTATTACAAAGAAAAATTTAGAGTGAACTAACCATAGAATAAGCGATACAATTCATTATATAATTCAGCTAATTTCGAAATTTTATATTGGTCATTTTGCTGCAAAACATAAGATATATAACCCGCTAAACCATGAGGATTATTAATCCATTGTAAAAATCCTTCAACTTCTGCTTTAAGGTAAGGATCAACAGCAGAACTAGCTGCTGCCTGATAAATTGCTACTGCTTGCCCTGAGGAGCTTTCGTATGCCATTTCCTCCTTAGTTTCACTGGGTAACTCAACTTTTGTTTCAATAAATTCAGATTTTAACCCCTTTTTCAACATCGCAGCAGCTCTTGCTACAGCAGGATATGCCATATGGAACCATCCTTTTGCTTTAGGTTTAATATGAGCCAACATATATTTATCTCCATCTGGAGTAGATGCTCCAATTAAATGCCCTTTTTTATTACGATTAGTACCAATAAATCGTTCAGGTTCCATTTGAAGTATGGAATATCTAATTCCGTTTAATAGAACAAATTGTGCATTACCACTTGCCCAGCTAGCCAAAACACCTTTAATATCTTTTTTAACATCCCATTTACTTGTCGAATAAAGAACTTTTCCATTTTTATCGACAATTGCCACGTCTGATGCATCAGAATAATGCTTCTGTAATTTATTAACAACAGATTTAAAATTTGCTATGGTAGATCCCTCTACTTATTTTTTTATATGTTTTTCAGATATTTTTATCCAATAATCAATTTCATCTAATAATTCTCTCTTTTCTTTTACACTCAGACCAACATTTTTTTCTGTTCTTTGAAACATATTTGAATATTTACTCATATCCCATAAATAGTTTAAGTGTAAAACGTTTTTTTAATGTTATCTCGAGCTATTTCGAAGGCTTTTCCTATCGATTGAATTTCATAGTTTTCCTCGACAACGTTCCTCACGATCGTTAGGATATCTAAGATATTATCAATAGGTATAGTTGGAAGCGGTTTTAAATCTATAAATGGTCGTTTCATTGTTCGTAGTTCAAATTCATCTTCTTTCTTTATAAATTCCCCAATAGCAGGCTTTTTTAATCCAGCAGTTTCTTTAGGTTGATACCTTACTGTTTCATCTGGAGTAAAAGATTGTTCTAATTTCACTTTAGATTGTCTTTTAAATATCTCTGGCCAATCTTTAAAAGAATTCATATATGATTCCGCTGAAATTAATATTGACTCTTTAGCCATTTTACCAGATATCTCTCTTTCTTGGGAAGGAAGAGCTGCTCCTATTTTTAAATAAGGCGCCGCGTTATCTATTATGGAAAATAAATACATTGGATCGTAATCTATAGATGAAAAAACATCCTTTAATTGCTGAATCATCTGCTTTATTGCCTGTAAATTCAAAGTAGAAAAATGTTCATTAAGAATTTTTTCCACTCCTAAAGAAATGTTATTTAAACCTGCGGTGGCTTGTAAATAATTAGTTTTCGATTCATAATCCATTTCATTAGAAATTAAAATTTGATTATAAAAATCCCAATGAGTGCTTAATAACATATGTCTGCTTTTTTCTATCTGAAATGATTGGGGATTATGAAGTGTTTCCATTAATTCCAGTAAGATATCTTTATATGGTATGAATAAATTTCGCATAAATGTTCCTTGAATGAATGTTTTCTTATTTTCAGTTTTATGAGAAAGATCAATTGGAAGTTTAAATAAATTTTCGCTTACAATTACATCCCTATCATTTTCTAATGTAATATTCTTTGATGTAGCTAGATGGTCATATACAAAATCAGATAGAATTAAACCTGTTAATTGCCGGTTGTCTGTTATATATCTTCCAGATTGTAATTCAAACTTTACATAATAATACCCTAACCCAAACAAATAATAAAGCATTCCTTTTTCAGTTGGTATAGCACATTCAATTCCTCCAAAAAAAATAACGAGATCTTGAGAAATCTGTGATACATTATGATTAGCATACTTGCCTAAGGTTGGATATCCAAGTAAATTTCCCCAACTAGGGATAACAAAAAATAGATTATTATTAATTAATTTACTTTCGACGATGTTTGTCGACATGGATTACTAATATTAATTATTCTTTTAATATTTCTTGGAATTGATTATTTTATTTATAGGTTTTTTTTTATCACAATTAGTTAATTTTTTTTTCAAATTCCGATACTTATCCTGCTTTAGGAATAATAAAAGGTGATTTTAAAAAAGTATTCGAATTAATTTGAAATTACAATTATACTGGAACAAGGATTAAAAAACTACATAAAATAGAAGATCAGCCTAAATATATAGAATATATTTAAAAATTTTTGTATATAAATTTTCATTTTTGACTACAATATGTACTAATATCAAGAATAATCCTAATCTTAACAAACAAATACTAGAATAGTTGTATATTATAACCAAAACTATTTTGATTCTCGTCTTAGCCAAACTGTCATTTCACATTTACCCTGATTGGCCCATGCAAAATAAGGAATAAATGTTTGTTTAACTTTTGGCTTATTATTTTCAATTTTGGATTCTGGAACATAAAATATATCTCCACTAATAATAACTAATCCATCTAATATATCATCATGATATTCTGCTTTTAATTCAGCAGTATCATTTAATAATAAATTAAATATTGAATCTACTTCATTATCTATACTTTCAATGCAATAAACAATAGGACCACGTTCAATAGCGACTTTACCAATATTATCTTCAACTTTTTCATGGCTTAAAACTCGTCTAATCGGCATAGGTATATTTAATTCAATAATATCATTATTTTTCCAAATGCGTTGAATTTTAGCAAACCCCTTTTCCATATTAAGATCAAATAATTTATTGTTAACTTTTAAATCTATTTTTAAATCAGCGGGTTTTGAATAATAATATAAATCACTTGGGACTGGTTTATTTTGTGCCCATCCAGGAATTCGGATTGCTATCTCAAATTCTCTCATTTGGGGGATATCAATTGTGATTTTCACATTCCCATCCCAAGGATAATCTGTTTCTTGAGTGATTGAAAGCTCGCTATTCTCCAGTGTTATCGTTGCTATGCTTTCAATAAATAAATTGATAAAAATTGTCTTATCATTCATAGCATAAATATAACTAGGAATTTGAGGTAAAAAACGTACAACATTAGTAGGACAACAAGGACATTTCCACCAAGATCTTCTATTATTATTTCCTTTTGAAGCGAGGGGGTTAGTGTAGAAAAATTGTTTACCATCTAATGATACTCCTGAGAGAAAGCCATTATATAATGTTCGTTCTAGAACATCAATATTTTTAGCATCTCCATAAAGTAAAAAAAGACGGTGGTTCCAGAATATATTGGCAATAGCTGCACAAGTTTCAGCATAAGCTTCGAAGTTAGGTAATTTATAATTATCCCAGAAACTTTCTCCTTCTGAACGAGATCCAATCCCCCCAGTTATGTATAATTTTTTAGAAACTACATTATCCCAGATACGATTGATTGCTGTTTTATATTCAGAATTATTGTAAGTAGATACAATATCTGTAATTGCTGAGTACATATAAGCCGCTCGAACAGCATGCCCAACAGCTTCATCTTGCTCAATAATTTTTTTATGGGATTGGTTATACTCGATGGATCTTGCATCTTCAAAATAAATTTTAAATTTAGTTAAATAATCTTCAAAATCGAATGCTTCAGTAGAACCACGAATATCTAGGAAAAATTTTGCTAAATCTAAATATTTTTTATTATTTGTTTGCTTATATAGTCGAATTAGTGCTATTTCAATTTCTTGATGACCTGGAATTCTTTCGAGTTTTTCTGGACCAAATTCTCTATTTATTAAATCTGCACTTTTAATTGCTAACTTTAATAGTTTTCTTTTACCTGTAGCTTGGTAATAACCGATTCCAGCTTCAATAAGATGCCCCATATTGTATAATTCATGACTCAATACTGAAACTAACTCCCACCGTTTTTTACCAGCCCATATATGAGGTTTACTAGGATTTATTGTTCGAGTAGTATATAAATACCCATCATCTTCTTGAGCTGCAGCTATTTTTTCTATTAAGTCATCTAAATATTCTTCGAGTTTGGGATCAGGGAAATGGATTAATGAATAAGCAGCACCTTCAATTACTTTAAAAACATCGGAATCATCAAAAGGAAAGATTGGTTTTTTTCCATCATTCAATAATCCTGCTGCTCTTGAAAAATTGTCAATACGTCCAGTTTTTTCACATTTCTTAAATGCATGAGGAATTGTAATAAGATGATTGATTTCTATTCTAGGCGCCCAAAATTTATCATTAATTCTTACTTGAGTAAGAAAAATTGGACGAATTGCATAATCTGAAGAATTCAAAATATCCCCTTTTTAAAAAAAAATAACTATTATTGATTACAAGTTTAAATTAGATAAATTAAAAAAATGTAAAATAACTAACTATTTTAAGTTTTTAAAATTGATTTAATAAAATCCACTTCTTCCTGAGAGTAGGGCGTACCATCTTCGTAAAAAATATCATGAAACCATATTTCTGGTTCAGGTCCACCTTTCGGTGATGCCCATGAATAAATTGTTTGTGTCTTTCCTGATACTAATCCCCAATTAAATGTTCCTATAGTATGTTGCTTAAAAATAGGAAGATGAGTATTAAAGTAATTCCCATTTGTTCGAGCCATGTATTCTGTACAGAGCATTGGACGATCATTTTTTTTCAGATACGTTATTGCTCCCATGGTTTTTTCAACTTTACCATAATGATGGAAACTTATAATATCAGAACAATTATAACATATATCGCATAATTTCTCCCACCATTCTTTTTGCGATAGAACATAATAGATTCCGACTGTAATAGGTTGTGTAGGATTCAATTCCCTCGCCCATGAAAAGCTAGCAATTACTAACGGTAATGATTTTTCTTTCATATTAGAATTGCCGGGTTCATTATATAAGTCCCAACCGATAATCCTTTTGTCCTTAGCATAGGTACTAATTACATCTTGAACGTATTCTTGTAATTCAGGATAATATTGATCGCCTAATACTCGTTTTCTTCCCGGACTAGCAACCCATCCTGAATTATGAACTCCTGGAATAGGCTCTGGTTGAGTACCAATCTTAGGATCTTGGTGCCAACAATCATCGAATAAAACAAATAGTACCTTCATCTTATGCTTATCGCAGATTTCAAGCAATCTATTCATTCTCTTCTTTAAACCTGAAAAATCAGCTTTCCAAAGTAAGAAATGCAAATATATTCTCAAAGCATTAAAACCAAGGTTTTCAGCCCACCCTAGCTCTTCATCAATACGTCCAGGATCAAATGTATCCTCTTGAAACATTTCAAGCTGATTAATAGCGGTACTTGGAATATAATTACACCCAACCAACCAAGGTTGTTCTGCATACCACTCCTTAGCTCTTGTCGTATCCCATTTTTTCTTTGAGATTTGCTTTATAAAAGAATCATCTAAATAATCTTTCCTATTCATAATTATCGTAATTCTCCAATTATTAATAAAAAAGGGGGTAATCTAAATAATACTATTTATTATATTCAAAAAAATAGAATTAAAAAAATTAGATTTAGGTCTTCTCTAATTCCATCTCAGAAATTGCTTTCCCAGATCGAAATGGAATATCCTCAAGAGAGATTCCAGCTTCATAATTGAATTTCTCTTTAAATGCTTCATTTAATGACTGGAAATACAGCGATAAAGGCAAGTTCTGTGGACAATTGTTATCACAGTTTCCACATTCAACACATCGATCAGCAACATGAGCTACTCTTGTTAATTGATACGTTGCATTATCAATGATTTTTTCCTTTCTCTTCTTCATAAGAATACAATCCACGCAGTAACAAACCGGACATCCTCGGATACATATATTACACATAGTACATTTAAGTAATTCCGCAATTTTTTCTTCTTGTGATAATTTCTCCCATTCTTCTAAGTCTTTTGCTCTTTTTTCTTTTGCTTTTTCAATTATTTCGTTGTATTTATCTGTATGTTCCTTTTTCATTTTATCAGGAAGTTTTTTCTTCCCAATACCTGATTTTTCAAGAACATCATTTCCCTTATCAGAATATACTTTTAAAATTATCTCATCAGAATCTATAGGGATTCCAATATCACTCACTGTTAAGTCAGCTACAACTGGGATTTTTCGATAGCATCGTAAACAATTTTCTGCAACAGAAAGATCGAGTTCTTTTATACTTCCATCATCCATCTTAACAATTAGACCTTTATCTCCTACTTTTTCTTTGACAATTTTTGTAGGATCTACATCTTTAATTTTTCTCATGTCGCGTCCTGCTTTAGGAAGCATTCCTCTATCTTCAATGCCAATCACAAAAAGATTATCAAGCTTTACTTGTCTGATTTTAGCAAGCTCTATTAACGCTCTAGTGTCGCAAGGACGTGCTATAAGTCCTACTTTTTCATTCATTGCCCCTGCTACAGATTTATGTAAAAACTTAGAAGCTGAATCAGTTCTTGCATATCCAAAAGCAATCAATGGGGACAAAGGAAAATCTTTTAGATCTTCTTCTTTTTCTACTAATTTTGGTTGAACAGTAAACCTATCAATTGCACCTGATTTTTTATCAACTCTCAACTGAGCGCCGATTATCTTATCAACTACTTTTTCTTTCAATAAAGAAATTAAAATTTTTGGGAAATCTTCCAATTTTATTAGATATTCTGCCATTGTGTCCATGTATTTCCAACTCAATTATTAAAACTTACATTTATTTTTATTTTTGTATTAAATCTTCAAATTTTTTAATAGATTTATTTAAAATTATAATAACTTTATTATGTGTTATATGGTGCTCCCATTTCTTCAACTGAGTTCTCATTTTTTCAACTCAGTCTCATCAGTAAACACATTAAATTTTTTAAGCTTCAGCTTTCGCTTTAGCTTTTTCTTTAGGCGTGCTCTTTTTTGGACGTAAAGGGCTTTGTCCTAATTTGCGTATAGTTTTATCGATTTCAGTAGCCTCTATTTGAAATTTCTGACCTTCGGCTGCAGTACAATATATTATTTTAATTCTTTCTGGACTCATTCCGACAACTTTTAAAATTTCTTTAACGTATTCGACTTGTCGATATGCGTAGTAATTTCCGGTCTCATAATCACATTCACCAAGGTATCAAGCATTAATGACTACGCCATCAGCTCCCCTACCAAACGCGCGCATTATTAAATCGGATCCTACACGTCCAGTGCAAGGTACCAAAACAATTCTTATCGAATCTGGATATTGCGCACGAATGGTTCCCGCCATGTCTGCTGAACCATATCCTCATTTCCAGCAAGCATATACAATTATTTTAATATCATTATCTTCTGCCATTTTACTTACCTCTCTACTCCTCAATTGGTAATAATTCATCTATTAATGCCATATATTGATCATCTCTAAAGTATGTTAGTTCAATCGCTTTTGAAGGACATAGTGATGTGCAAGTTCCACAACCTCGGCATAAAATTAAGTCAACGATAATGTTTCCTTTTTCATTTACCGAAATAGCACTATATGGACAAGCTTCTATACATTTATAACATTTAGCGCAACGTTCATCTGATGGTGTAGCTCGGATTAATTCCATAGTGTATTCTCCTTTACTCATGGGAATACCTGCTACTGATGCTGCCCCTCTAGCTTGACTTACTGCTTTATCAATCTCTTTTTGACCTTGTGCAGAACCGCAAATGTAGATTCCAGGCACTTTTGTACTAATTGGATCAAGTCGAGCATGATATTCTTTTAAAAAACCATCAGGACTTTTTTCCATATTTAATACCTTAGCAATTTCTACCGTACCTTCCGATGGAAGTGAAGCAGGTGATAATACAACCATGTGGGCCTCCATTGTAACAACAGAATCGATTCCAACTGGTTCAAATTGTACTGTAAGATTTTTTGTTAAAGGATCTTCTTCAATTTTTCCAACCATCCCTTTCACAAAAATAATTCCAGCATCTCGAGATCTTCTATAGTATTCTTCATAATCTTTCCCGGCACATCGCATATCTATATAACAACAAACAATTTGCGAATCAGGGTATTCTGATTTAATTAATTTTGAATTTTTAAGTGAAAGATTACAACAAATAACGCTGCAATGAGCATTTTTATTTATATCTCTTGATCCAACACAGTTAATAAACAATACCTTTGTAGGACGCTTACCATCAGAAGGACGTTTCAAATGACCATAAGTTGGACCATTAGGAGCAAGGATCCTCTCTAATTCTATTTGATTTATAACATTGTCATAAATACCATATCCATAGTCATCACCTTTGTAGAGGTCCCAACCAGTAGCAACAACTATTGTTCCAACTTTGAGTTCTACAATTTTATCCTGCTGACTGAAATCTATCGCTTCTTGTTCACATGCATCGACACACGCAAAACATTCTACGCATACACTTCTATCGAGTTGTGATATTGCTGGCACTGCTTGAGCAAAAGCAATATCAATAGCTTTTCTTGCAGATAAGTGCTCATCAAAATAATTACTCGTGTATACGGGACATACATCAGTGCATGTTCCGCAACCAATACATTTATCTTCATCTACAAATCGGGCTTTTCTTCTAACTTTAACTTGAAAGTTTCCAATATAGCCATCTATTTCATCAACTTCGCTAAATGATAGGATTTCTATATTTGGATGGCGATTAGCTTCAAGCATTTTTGGACCCAAGATTCATATAGAACAATCATCTGTTGGAAAAGTTCTATCAAGTTGGGACATGCGTCCACCAATTGTCGTATTCTTTTCTACTAAGTATACTTTATAACCCGCATCTCCTAAATCGATCGCTGCTGATAATCCTGCTATTCCTCCACCCACCACTAAAGCCACTGGTTCTACAGGTACGGTTTTTGTTGGAACATCTTCTAATAATTTTGCTCTAGCAATCCCAGCTTTGATTAATTCGATGGCTTTTAGAGTAGCTTTTTCACGAACTTCTTGAGCTTGATGAACAAACGAACAATGCTCTCGAATGTTTACAAACTCTAAATATCTTGGTGGTAAGCCCATCTCTGTTAGAATAGCATGGAAAACTGGCTGATGAGTTCTTGGAGTACATGCAGCTACCAAGATTCTATCAAATTTTCGTTCTTCGTGTTTCTCTTTGATTTCAGTGGAGCCACCTTCTGTACATAAAGAAAGATATGGATAAGCCCAAACATTATCTAATTTATCTATTTCTTCAATTATTTTAGGAATATCTAAGATCCCCGCTATATTGATACCTCAGTGGCATATGAACACGCCTATTCTTGGTTGATCTTCGTCAATATTATTATTGGTCTGATTTCCAGACAATTTTCTCACCTTTAGTAGTCCTAACCTCCTAACTTTTAAAGATCTATTATCTCTTACTTTATTATCTTAGAGTAATTCTAAGAAATATTAGATGATAATTTAAATAATCTATATTATTAAAACTCAATTATTATGAAAATTCAATTATCTTGAATTAAAATCCGATGATTTAATAGTGGTTTATTTTTTAAAACCTTTATTTTGGGAAAAATTGACGAAAATCAATAAAACTTCAATAATATATAAACGTTTTTCGAAATCCATTTAGCTATTTTTACCTTTTTCGATCAAAACTTAAAAAAAGAATTAAATTATTCCTAATTCTTTCAATTTTTCTTCAGATGGTCTTCCTGTTTCCCAATCCCATCCACGAATTCTATAATATTTCTTCAAATTGTCCTCTAAGTCAAGTTTTACCCCTCTTATTCTTCCCGTTGTTAATACTTTCATATTATGATTGGTTAATCTGTCATCTTTTCTTGTAATTCCTAAATTACAGCTGATTAAACGCTTCAAATTGTTTATACGCTCCCCAACTTCCATTAATGATTTTCTATCATAATTAAAACCAGTAGCAGCATTAATGTACCCAATAATGTGCTCAAGAGAAGGATTTGCAAAATTACAGTTCACAGCAGAGTCATCAATGGCTCTAAGATCCTGAAGATTAATAATTCCTTTTTCTCTCCCTTTAATATTATTCCTTTCCCTACTTTTTTTGATACGCAGAGCTTGAAAAGTTACATTTCCTAATTCAGCACCATACCAATCACATTTATTATGATTCGCACCTACACATCCAGTCATATAACTTAATGCCTGTCCAGCAAATGCCCGAGGTTCATGCATGGGTATCTCTAGTCCTTTTACATGAGCTGCTAATTCAGGATCAACTTCTAACTTATCAGCCATATTTTTCACACCTTCGGCAAGAACTTTACCTATTCCTTCCCTTTTAACGATTTTTTCAATAAGTCTGCAGACAATTTCACCATTTCCCCACTTAATATCTTCTATTAGTATTTCATTCAAGTACTTCTTTATTTTTTCAATCCCAAGATTATTTTGAATTAAATAAATTAGAAAAGCAATTGAAACTCCACTAGAAATGGTATCGATTCCATATTTATTACATAAATGATTTGCAAGGATTACTGGTTTTGAATCAAAAACGCCGCATAAAGTACCTAATGCCGCAACAGATTCATATTCTGGACCGTCAGTTTCAATCTCTCTGCCATCTATATTAATTATTGTTGATTTACCACACTTTATTGTACAGCCTACACATCCATAAGTAAAAACAGGATATTCTTCTCTTAGAGTCTTCCCAGTTAAATTTTCGGCAAAAAATTCTGCTTCTGTAAAGTAATATCCTGGTGTATCACCATTAACCATCCCTAGATCGAGATACATATTAGTGCCATATAAATTAAAAAGTAAAGATCCTACATTTGCCATCAAATTTTCTTCTTTTGCAAGTTCCTCCTGCTTTCTTAATTCTTTGCCAATTTTATTATCAACAAGTTCAATCTTTTTTGTTCCATATACTACTAGCGCTTTCAAATTCTTTGACCCCATAAGCGCACCTAACCCACACCTACCTACTGCTCTTCCCTCATCATTTATTATTGCTCCGTATTTAACAAGGTTTTCTCCCCCAGGACCTATGCAAGCTATTCGAACTTTGAGGTTATTTAATTCATCTTTGATTAATTTTTGAGTTTCATAACAATCTTTACCATTTAAATTTGAAGCGTCTTTAAACTCAATTTTCCCATCATGAATATATAAATAAGTTAATTTCTCTGCTTTTCCTAAGAAAACAATAGCATCAAAACCACTATTTCGCAAGGAGATACAAAAAGATCCTCCTGAAGATCCCTCGCCCCAAATCCCTGTTAAAGGTGATATCCCACTCACAGTATAACGACCTGAAGACGGTCGAATAGTGCCTGTTATAGGACCAGTAGCAAAAATTAATAGATTAATTTCTGAAAAAGGATTCTCTTTCAATGTATTATAATCATCTTTTGATAGTAGATCGTACATTATTTTAGCACTTAATCCCGTCCCTCCTAAATATTCTCCTGCAATTTTAGGATCTAAATCTTTTACTTCAAAACTTTTTTTGTTTAAATCAACAAAAAGGATTTTTCCATTATAGCCATATAATTTATCATTCATTTTTTTCAAATCACTCCTAATAATTTAAAAATCAATGGTTCTGCCATCCCAAGCATATTCAAATATTCTCTTTAAAATCTCTTTATCGATATAACGAGAAGATAAGAGCGCTACCGCATCACTTTCAGCATACTTTACTAAAAGATCTAAATTTTTGTAATATTCCTCCTCATTAATAACAGGATTCTTTATTTCTTTTGCACATACTGGGCCATCTAATGAGTGTATGAAATCTTTAACACTTTGAAGAAATTCATTAAATAGATTTTTATCACCTTTGCTCTTAAAATCAACTTCAAAAAGTGGACATAAATCTTTCCATCTTTTTGAAATTTTCGCTTGGAAAGCAATCGTATAAGGTAGAAACATCCCTACACAGAGTCCATGATGAAGTCTGAATACTTTCCCTAAACTATGACCTAAGGCATGATCAATTCCTACGCGAGAATTGCTAAATCCGAGCCCTGCCATCAATGCTGCTAATTGCATATGGGATCTTGCTTCTATATCTTTTACTCCATATTTATATGCACGAGGCAAATATTTTATTATTTCCTTAATAGCATATATATTCATGGCATCTGTTAATGGATTTCCCCAAGATGACACATAAGAGCCTGCTGCGTGAGCTAATGCGTCAAATCCCGTTGCCATCGTTAAAAAAGGTGGCATATCTTTTACAAATTCAGTTTGTAAAATAGCGAAATCAGGAACTAACTCAGAATGAGCTAGTGCTAACTTCTTCGGTGGATCCCGATTAATATCAGTTAACATTGCTGCATTAGTAACTTCAGATCCTGTTCCTGATGTCGTTGGAATGGCTATGAAATATTTAAGTTTTTTACGTAAACCTAGACTTCCAAAAGGTAAAATCATATAAAGATTTGATTCAGGTTTCTCGTATTTAATCATTACAGCTTTCGCAGTGTCAATGACACTTCCTCCGCCAATTGCAACTAATATTTTAGGCTTAAAATCTTGGCATATCTTTACAGCTTCTTCAATTGTATCAAGAGGTCCTTCTGGTTTCACTCCTGACCACACTTTTGATTCCATATCTATAGAACTTAATACTTTTATTATTCGGCCTACATATTTCTCAGTATAGTCATCTGCTATTATTAAAGCCCTTTTATCTTCTTTTTGAAGAGATGCCTCTAAGAAACCGCTTATCTGATTTAAAGCTGTCATTCCAAATAAAATTTGTGAAGTCCGAAAGCTTGCCATTAATCCAGCCGGTGCTCTTCCCTTTAACGCACCTACAAGATCTTTAATCATATCACTTTCATAAAAAGCTAATTGCTCAGGTTTTTTTTCCATAAAAACTCACAATTAAATTTATTATTGTAATTTTGATAAAATACTATATTAAATTAACTCTTATTAATAAGTTTAAATTTCATCGAAAACCTATTATCATATAGTATTATTGTATGTAAATGGAAGAAATAAGAAATGAAAACATTCATAACTCTAAGAAAGGAATACGATAGAGAATTACCTGATAAGTTTAAAAATTCTGATTTTCGAATGCCTGAATCTTTAATTAGGTATTTCCTTAATAAATACACAAAAGAAGGCGATAAAGTACTAGATATGTTCGCTGGATTCGGTACAACTTTAGTTGTAGCAGAAGAAATGAACCGTATTCCTTTTGGAATTGAATATAGAAAGGAATTTTGTGAATATATTAAATCTATTTTAAAAAATAAAGAAAATATTATTCATGGTGATGCATTTAAATTAAATAAATATAAATTTCCTAAAATGGACTTCTCTATTACATCACCACCTTATATGAATAAAGATGATGTAGAATTCGCTCTTACATCATATACGACCAAAGGTACATATATCGATTATTTGAAAGGATTAAAAGAAATTTATATATACCTCAAATTGATTTTAAAACCTAATGCTTATAATATTATTGAAGTTGCAAATCTAAAAAGAAACGGAATCACTACTCTCGCATGGGATATCGCAAGAGAAATATCTAAAGTGTTTCAATTCTCAGGAGAGGTTATAATTTGTTGGGAAAAAGAAGAAAGTTCAGGTGAAGAAGGAACTTATGGTTATGGATATGACCATTCTTACTGTTTAATTTTTAGAAATACTTAAATTACAAAGAATCAATAAAATTTTTCCTTCTGATTAATATACTTTGAAGAGATATTATTCTATTTTTCATTAGAATTACTCTCTTTTTCATGCATTTCTCTTTTGATGAAATTTATATTTTCTTTAAGAGTATCTGCTATAGGTTCATCACTCAGATTAAGTTTATCCAATATCTGTATGGCATCTTCAAAAAGTTTCAATGCTTCAGGATATTGAGAACGTCTGTAATATACACCAGGTAAGTTGAAAAACTTAAACGAGATACATTGTAATGCTGTTATTAAAATCCAAATTATTATAAGTATTGTTAATATCCATTCTACTAATGGATTAAGCGTAAGAAAAAGAATTATTAAAACACCTCCTATAATAAACCCGTAATATGCAAGGTATTTTTTGAAGGTTGGTCCTTTATATAATTTAGATTTAGAACCTTGATACATTAATATACTATAAAGAACAATATATATACCTGATCCTGCAAAAGCTATTACAGCAACAAAACCGTGAAATATAAGAAAGGCTTCTATGTATGTCTCATCAGGAATTATACCAACCAAAGCAATACACACACAAGTGAAAATTGATGTCCCTGTAGCAAGTCTTCTAATATTATCTTCTATATTTACTAATTCTCTTTCGAGATATAGAAAAAATGGGATTAATAATGACCCAACTACCACAAAACCAATGCTAAATAATGATTTTGCTTGATCTTCCCCCAAGGAACTTACAGTATTTCTTAATGGAGTATATCCCGGAGTAAGACATGCAGCAATAGGTAAAATAATAGCTATAAATAATGTACCAAAAAAACCGAATAAAACTTCCATCCTACTATCCTTTCTTGTTACCATTATAATTTAACCTCATTTAATATAGCATTTTTGTAATTCTAGCTTTTTTTGTAATAAAATAACTGTTAAATAAAATTATTAAATTTTTATTAGATTTATTCAAAATAAATTTTTTTTGGTTAGATGGAAAGACAAAAATAAAGATGTAAAAAAATATCAGCCTTTAGTGAATGTTTTAAATAAATATGTATTATTCAATAAACATAAAAAATTAAATAAAAAAGAATCATAAAGTCTTAATTAAGAATAAAGAGCTAAAAATATTAGTTTAATCTATAATAAAGCTCTAGATATTAGCCATAATCGAGATATTGTGAAAAATCATGGAGGAAGAATTAAAAGAAAAATTTACATTTAAGATAACGGTTATAGGAGACGGATTTGTAGGTAAAACATCTTTAATAAAAAAATTTACTCAAGGAGGCTTTCAAGAGGATTATATTCAGACTATTGGAGCTCAATGGTCAAAATATGAAGAAGAACTTGAGGGAGATATGTGTAAATTATTTTTCTGGGATTTAGCTGGCCAAGATGCATTCCATTTTTTACGTCCTGTTTTTTATAAATCAAGTTTAGCAGCCATTATAGTGTTTTCTATTGAAGATAATGATTTTGGTCAAGAAAGTTTTAAACATGTGGCGAATTGGCATGACGAGATCAAAAAATTTTGTGGAGATATCCCAGTTGTGCTTTTCGGTAATAAAGTTGATTTAGTTGATGAGGAAAAAATAGATGAGGAAAAGATTTTAAAATTAGTTGACAAGCGGAACTTTATTGGGTATTATCGAACGTCAGCAAAAACAGGACATAATGTTGAAGATGCCTTCAAAGCAATAATCAAAGAATTACATGATAGATATAAATCATAAAATTCTATTCCTTTTCTGAAAAAAATATCTTTTTGTTTATCTTTATAGAAAAAAAGTATAAAAA
>CAYSZJ010000011.1:0-55200 GCA_964435435.1 uncultured archaeon | reverse complement strand
TAAGGGAATTTCATAAAGTTAATCCAGCAGTTTGAAATATTTATTATTTTACTTAAATTTTAAGATAATATTTAATAGCATAAAGAAGATTTATAAGAATATTCAATTTTTATGTTAAACAATTAAAATTAAAAATTATTAAAACTTAGGTGAAAAAATGACCATTGCTAAGATTAATGATACTGAGTTATTTTATACCGAATTTGGTTCGGGAGCTCCCTTTTTACTTATGCACGGAGGATTAGGGCTTGATCATACCTATTTTCGGCCCTTCCTTGATCCGTTAAGTGATATCTTTAAACTGATTTTTTACGATCATAGAGGTCATGGAGGCTCTGGAAGACCTTCAATCGATACTATTACATATGAACAACTTGCTGATGATGCTAATACTCTACGTGAAATATTAGGTTATGATAAAATTGGGGTTATTGGGAATTCTGCTGGTGGATATATTGCATTACAATACGCAATTCGGTATCCAAAGAACATTAGTTATCTGATACTCTTAGATACAGCTCCCGCATTTGACTATCTGGGGGAATTAATGGTTAATGTAAAAAACAAAAATCCAACACCAGAAATTATAGCTACATTGAATGCTCCCGTAGCACCTTCTGCAGAAGGATTTAGAGATCAATTCAAAACTTTGATGCCTTTATATTTCTATGAGTTTAATTCTGAAATTAAAGATATGGTATATAAATTGATTGATAAAATAATAATGAATCATGAAGTGGCTGCCCTCAATGATGAATTGATGCCAAAATTTAATGTTACCTCTCAGCTGAATAAAATTGAAGCACCAACTTTAATTTTGGTAGGAAAAGATGATTTTATTTGTCCACCATCACAAGCCAAGCGCATGCATGATAATATTCCAAATTCTGACCTACATATATTTGAAAAGTGTGGCCATTTCCCCTTTATTGAGGTACCAGATGAGTTTTTCAGGGTTGTACGTGAGTGGTTTAAAAGGGTACATCATTAATTAGGTAGATATTAAGAAATTCAAGTGAAAGAAATTTTTTTATTCAATCAATTAGTATGAAGCATCAAGGAAACGCGAAGCTACGCAAGGAAACTCACGGAAACTATACAAAGCATCATTATATGAGAATCTTAAATAGGACTTATTTTAAAAGATAAAAAAAGTATTTATTAATTATAATTATCTTCCTACAATTTCCTTTTCCCAATCGAAATCAAGTTTTATATACTTCCTGGAATATAAGTATGCAGCGATTAATATTACAGAGCATATTGGACCCCATATAACATAACCTAAAGAAAATGTGACTGTTCCAACCGTAATCTCAGGTAATTCTAAAATAGCCCCCATAAGTAATAAACCAATAGTTTGAAAGAGGTTTAGAATTATACTGGGAAAACCTTTATAAATTCCTGCTCTTAATTCACCAGTTCTTTTTTCATCATCTTCAGTTATATCCGCTATAAAAATTGAAGGAAGCAAGAACCATCCAGCTAAGCATCCGGCTAATCCAAGGATAAAAATTATTCCAAATATAAGAGAAAAGTTCATTGGGATTAAACCTAATAAGGAAAATGGAAGGAAAATTATTGCTACCAAGAAAATATAGAGGACGCTCTGTTTCTTTCCTAATTTGGAAGTTAATTTTCTCCATAAATAGAGAAAGCTTAATATCCCGATTAGAAATAGAGCTGCTGCGATATAATAATATATCTGCTCAAAAGCTAATACTACTTCTGTGAATAGGAGAAGTAATGACCCAACCATTATCCATGCGATACTTGCTATACCAATCATTCCATTTACTAACAAATAATTTTTATTTTTCAAAATTATCTTTAAATTCTGAAATATATTAGACTCTATCTTAAAATGTGGTTCGGTTGGCATTAAAAAACTAACTAAATAATAAAGAAATACAGGGATAATTCCAAAGATTATAACACTAATAAAATATTCTACAGGGATAGCATTAGGATTTGATTGAATTCTATCTATAAAGCGAGTTAAAATTATCATTGAAAATACTGTCATTACAGCTGATCCACAAAAGCCAATTGAAATTTCATAGTGAGATGCTTTAGGGCGTTCTTTGTTAGAAAACTGTTCAGCCATCCATGATCCATATGCAGATGTAAGACCATAGCTAATATTAAAAACCTGATACCATATTATTAACCAAAAAAATACTAGGTTTAGATCGTTAAGATCGATAATCAAACTAGGCAATAATAAAAAAAAGAAAGATAATCCAAGAACGGGACTTAAAATAATTAAATATGGTTTTCTCCTTCCCCAACGGGTATACTTAGCATCACTTACCCAACCAAAGAAGAACTGAGAGGCAGCAATCGTAAGTTTCCCCATACCTAATGCAAATCCGACTAGAAAAGGTGATAACTGAAAAGCTAAGATATAAAGTGTAGCTAAAGCAAAATCTGCAAATCCCATAAGAATATTTGTTCCAAACTTGGGTAATCCATAAAGGGCAAATTTCCTTGTGGTGCTTTTTTCTCTTTGAATTGTATCTGTTTGAATAAAATAACACCTTTTTTTTGATAATTATTTAAAAAATATTATGTAAAGGATTCATTTATAATTTTTAAATATTAGTGAAAATCTCATAAGATCTTAATAGATCGTTGTTGTAAATCGATTTTCTATTATGATATGAAAATTCGCTTTATTTATTTTAAAACTTATAAAAATAATAGGGACTATTAAGGTTCAAAACTCTTTAATAGGCTTGAAACCATTTCTACCTTCCTAAAATCTGAATTTGGAGGTAATTCATCTGAGACTCCTAAAATTAAATTAGGAGAGAAGAGTCTTAAAACTTTTTTAGTATATTCTCTAACGTACTTAAATGAATAATGAGGTAAAAAAAGTATAGCAGGAATACCATCCAGTAAGATTTTATTACCAATAGATGCTTTTAATTCTTTTAAAGATACATCACCCTGAGGTTTGGGAGTAAGGGCTTCTAATCCATCAAATGGTAATCCTTCTAAGTAAGGAAGCAAATCTTTTAAAGAACCGTCCATATGAATGTGGCAAAATTTTCCAACCCTATGTAATTGTTTCACTCTTTTTTCATAATAAGGAATTAAATATTTTTCAAAATATCTTGGTGGTGCTAAGTTAGCATCTATATTCTCACCAAAATTTAAAATTTTAATGGGGGATCGACACAGAGTTCTAAACATCTCATCATTGCAATCTTCGATAAATTGCATTAAATCATGCATTTCATTAGGAAACCTCTTTAAGTATAATATTGTACGTTCAAATCCCATATATTCTATTATTAATCGCATGTACGGACTTCGTGCAAAATAAGTACATACTACACCTCTATCTCCAATTATTTTTTTCGCTAATTTAAACATAGGTAAATAGAAATGGAATTTTGAATGCTTTATGATATATTTCATAATTTTTATATCCTGCACCGACTTAATCGGATATTCTACAAGGTGACCCCCTCTACTTTTTTTATATAATGTCCCTAATCGGGTTTTATAAACTGTAATTCGGGTTCTATCTCGTTTATCATATCCCCATCTAACTCGGACATATCTCATTTTTTTTCTAGGCCAAATTAAAGGAATGAAAAAATCTTCTATTACATACCTAGGACTCGCTTCAAGATATTCATAAATTTGGAACATGCTTTTTTTTAGAATATATTTAGGTATCTTTCCAGCACAGTTTTTATCTGTCCGTGGTCTTTTCCATAGTTTATTTCCCCGATACCAGTAATAAAGCCGAGGAGAAAAGACTATTTTATCTAATGCTTTATGGGAGAATGTATTTAAAATACGCTCCCGAATAGTTAATTCTCTTGACATAGAATCTTTATATATATTCTCCTATGAAATTCCTTAGAATTATATATTATATTTTATTTTTAATTCATTGTATGCTTCACCAATGGTACGCCAAACTTCTTTAGAGTTATGACAAGCAACTGACATTCCTTCGGCGCCTCTATAACACCATGAAAAGATAGAATCTATATTATATTTATCAAAAATCGCAATTGCATCTTTTAGATGTGGTTCTTTATTCCTTGGAAAAATAATTTCACTTTTTTTTGAATTAATATAATTCTATTTTATTATTCTTCATCTTTATCCTTTTCAAAGATAGGAACCAATGAGTTTATATCAAGATTAACATTAACTCCCATCTTTTTTTTATGCTTATTATCGATAAGATTTGAATTCATTTCATATAATTTTTCTGTGGCTATTTTCAATTTACGTCGCAATTCAATAGAATTATAATCGCTAATTAAAATTCCCGTAATTCCTTTATAAGGTTCAAAAAGGATGGATCGTTTGTCTTTTAGCAATTGGCGCATGGTGCCCGAACTTTTAATCACTTCATCTGTTATAGCAGAAATAGTACTTATTGCCCCCCCATATATATCGATTAATTCCTGCTGTACATCATCTCCAATATTTTCTTCATAGATGTGTTTTGCGATAAATGTGCTATTGATATTATCCATAAATAGTAAAATTTGGGGTTTTGCAGGTTTGAAATAGGTGTTGTTCCATTTCATAATATCTCGAGTAGACACAACTCCGACCGGCTTATTATCTTTTGAGATTAAAACACGTTTGTAATTATGTTCACTCATGAATCTTATGATACTATCAATAGGTGTATCGATGTCTAACATAGTTGTTGGTCCCTTCATAATTTTCTTAACTGAAATATTCGCAAGATTATGCTCACCCATACCACGGTCATTTAAGAAATTAATAATATCTGTCTTAGTTATGATGAAATATTCATCTTTAGAAGGGTCTTCAATGAATACAGCCGAAATATCGTTTTCATCTAAAGATTTAATTACATCTTTGAATGTAGAGTTAGTATCTAACATAATGACATGAGGAGTCATAATCTCTCCTGCAACAGCAGAATTCTCATTGTATTCTTCCATCACTCTTAGTAATCACTTAGGGTTTATAAATCTATAGTCGTGAGGAAAGCAATAATTATAATTTATGTATATATTAAACCTAAATTAGATGTTAAAAAGTTAGAAGCCTAGATAAACCTATATAAAAAACTTAAAACTCAAACCTACACTTAGTACACACTCTCTTTTTAGCATAGATGCGTCTTGGCACATAGCTAATAATCTTGTTTTTATCATCAACCTCTTTTATAGCAAAACCCATCGCACCGCAATTAGGGCATTTCCTTTTGTTAATTCTAGTATCTTCATCGGAAATAATTGTAGAAGTCAATTCTTGCTTTAATATTGGAGGAGGTGTGGACGGTTGTGGAGTTGGGTATGAGGGACGAGTTGCTTGTTGCTTAGGTGTGGGTGGGGTGTAAGGTTGCTGACTAGGGTAAGCTGGCAGTGGTGGATATGGTTGGTGCGACAATTCTTGAATTAGTGCTTTTAATTGACTATTCTCATTAGTTAATCGGGTGATTTGATTCTCTTTTTCAGCAACAAGTGCTTGATAATAGTGAAGTTTAGAAAATAAATCATTAATTTGATTTGATAATTTATTAAGCATAGCTTCATAATCCGGATTAGGCTCTTCCATGTTATTATATATTATATATTCTATACCTCACTTTTTGCAATATTATTGCTTTTTTCTATAGTATTTAGTTTGATCCAAAATATAAATCTTGGTAGGAAAAATAATTTTTGAATTTTTTAAAGAAATAGCAGAATAATTCGATGAATTGCCGAAAAAAATATTAATTTTATTACTTTTTAGTTTTCTTTTTTATAAACATTTGTTTCTAAATTAGCAAAAAGCTTTTCTTTCTTACATTATTCAAATGACTATTCTAAATTTATCAATTTTCTTTCTCATGATTGAATTGATTAATTTTTTTTCACTAATTATCAGCTTGTTCCTGTTTAGTTATTTATATATTTTGAGCGTTCAACCAATAAAGAGAGAAAAAAAAAGAGGTGAGCGAACATGGAGGGAATGCATGAAATTGCGTGTAAGTGCAAGTATATTTGAATTAATCATTGTATTAAATATGATGTTATGGATTTGGTTCCCTATTCCCTTAATTAATTGGAAAATTCACGCAAACTATTTAGTTGGAATAATAGTTGGGATAATAATAACTATTCCTTGTTTAGTAATCCTTTTAAAGGGAATGAGAGATGCGGGTTCAGAAGCGCTTCAGCCTTCAAAAGAGACACAGATGTATGGAGGGATCTATAATTACATTCGGCATCCGCAATCACTTGGGGAATTCCCATTATTTACTGCAATAGCATTCGTAGTAAATTCATGGTTTTTAATCATCTTAACAATAGGTTATATTATAGTTTATGTTCCAATTATGATTCGTTACGAAGAAAAAGATCTCATTAAGAGATTTGGTGATGATTATCTGGAATACCAAAAGAGAACTGGTGCCTTGTTTCCTAGATCTAGGAATAAGCAAAATTTTACGTAACTAAGTTGAAGAAAATCTAATTTTTTTTATATTGAAATGTGTTATCTTCATTTATGAATGTTTTGAACTTATTTATTGAGATCCATCTTAAGCTTAAGCAATACAGAGTGCAGTTTATATTTTTCTTTTTATTCTGGTTTAGTGGTTTTCTCTTTTTTGTTATTACGGAACCCAACGATACCTTTGGTAATATATTCTTATTCTCCATGACCGTTCGTTCTCCTGCAGATGCAGGGGATTATGCCAATTTTTACGCTTTAGTGTGGCCTATTTTACTTGAAGTAATAGTATTTGGATTTATCATGGGAGAACTATTGCAAAAATATAATCCTATCATTACTAGTAGAATTCTTGCTCGTCATAGATATAATCATACTGTTATTATTGGTTATCATCATCTTTCTAAAAGGATTATAGAATATTGTCTCGAGAATGAAGAACCATTTTGTCTAATCGAAGATAGTGAAGAGCTAGTTGAAGATCTAATAAATGCTGGTCATCCAATAGTAGTTGGCGATGCAACTGAGACGTCTAACCTCACTGCTGCAAATATCAAAAGTGCAAAGGAGGTTTTTATCAATGTCGGTGATGTTAGAGTTGCTATAATTTGTACAGAGAAGATTCGCAAACTCAATCCTGAATGCCCAATTTATGTACGTGCTTTTGCTGATCATGTACGAGAATATCTCATGCAACCCCCTTTAAATGCATTTTCATTTTCAACCTCAAATTGGGCTATGGATCGCATTCGCAAATGGACTCAAGATAAAAGAGGGAACGCAATTGTGATAGGACGCGACAGTTTAACCCATCGAATTGCTTACCACCTTTCTTTGCAACCTGATCGTCAAGTTTTTCTTTTTGATGATGAACATGACGGCATTGAGTTTGTAGTAAATGAACAATTACATATAATTAATGAATTTGCTTGCTTTTTGAGCGACCTACGTGCTCAGGTGAATTTAGATGAAGTTTCCCAAGTATTTATATCTTGGAAACGTGAGTCTGAATTTGATGAATCGATCTATTTAACATCTAAACTTTTTTTACGATATCCTGAAATAGAAGTCTATGTACGAATCTTTGATGAAGAACTAAGAGATTTGGTTAAAAACTATAATGCCAAGACCTTTTCATCTTCAAGAAATGCCTTTAAAATACTCCAAAAAGTAGTTAAACCAGATTCTGCAATTGTAACAAAGAAAATTTAGAATATTTTTTAATTCACCAATCCAGATCAACAGCAACACTACATTTATTACATTTTTTCGCTTTTATTTTTCCCTGCATTGACTTAATATATGAGAACAAATATTAAGTATTTAAATCCCAACAGAACATATCATATGTAGGTTCATCACTCAACTGGCCCTCTTTACTCCATATATTTTTTCCGCGGGGATGATCAGCAACTATACCTGCAACTCGAGGATCATGAGTCACAATAATTAATGTTTTTCCCTTTTCAGCAAGTTTAATTAGTAATTCTATTGATAACGAAATTTTTTCTAGTACATTATTAGTCTAAACATATATCCCTTGAATCGTTTCAAAAGGAATTAAAACTTTTAATATCTTTTTTTTTCTTATTATCTTTTGATAAGATTTAATGTCCCTCTTTTTTGGGAGGATTTGCATTTACAATTAATGAAGATCATATTTTACTTTTAGATCTCGATAAGTTGAAATTCCATATTGGTGGAAAATTCGAAAGACTAAAAAAATTATAAAATATTACTTGAAAAGCATAAAAGCTATGCATTCTTAATTTAAAACAAAGTTGAAATAACTTTAGTATTTTTTTAATTTTGTAGAACTGATTTATGAATCGTGTTTTAAACAAAATATGGCAAGACAAAAAGGAATTTATTACTTCTGACGAATTAAAGAAGTATTGTGAAGACTTATATTTCAACTATTGGCGTATTAGTGATTATTTAATTTCACGAGGATACTTATTATCCATTTTAGATGACATTTATTACGTGAAAACTGCTAATGAAATTAATCGAAAAAAGTTAAAATATTCATTTTTAGAGCTTTTATCAAAAGGTTTAAAATTTAAGCGAGTCAATAATTGGTATTTTGGTCTTTATACCGCATTGGATTTAATGAAAATTAATTATGAGCATCAAGATAACTATTTTTATTTAATTAATGATAAGATTTTACATAATCAACCTACAAAGATTTTAGGTAAGAACTTTCGGTTTTTAAGATTCAAAAATTCTCTTTTTGATTTTGGAATAATACACAACAAAACACGGTATTCAGATCACGAAAAAACAATTTTAGATTTAATTTACTTATGGGAATATAATCATATGAATGAAAACAGAATACTAATTGAAGTCTCCAAACTATTAAATGGAATTTCCGAAGAAAAGATATTAGAATATTCTCAATACTATCCCGAATCAAATCAAAAAATATTGAAGAAAGCTTTAAATAGATTACCAATTCCCTCTCATTAAGATTAGCCTTAATACGTATTTTTACAAATTCGTTATTTTGGATAAATGAAATTTTTTTTATGTTGTGCTTAATTTTCAATCCCATATTTTATTAAGGTATAATAGTTTAATGTCGTCTGACAACTATCGAAGTAACGAGGAGCATTTAGAATATTTAGGGAAATTTAAAATAAATCAACGTTATGCCCTTTTTACAATAATACTTTGTATTCTTCTCGATTCTTTTGGCTATTCCATGGTTCTGCCCTTATTACCTGGAATTGCTAAGGATTTTGGAGCATCAGACTTGATGGTAGGAATACTCATTTCATCAAATGCGCTTTCAGCGTTAATTTTTGTTCCAGTATGGGGAAAATTAAGTGATAAATATGGACGTAAACCTATATTATTGATTTCACAAGCAGGTACAGCTTTAGCATTTTTCATGTTAGGATTATCGAATTCTTATTATTTTATCCTTTTTGGTAGAATTTTAGATGGGATGTTCGGTGGTCAAATTCCTGCCATCCGAGCATATGTTACTGATGTCACAACTCCACAAACTAGAGCTTCCCACATGAGTAAATTCATGGTTGGATATACTGGGGGTATGATTGCAGGGCCTATCATTGGTGGAACTTTAGGAGTAATTAATTGGCGTATTCCTTTTTTTGTCGCAAGTACTTTATCTGTTTTTACAATCTTTTTAACAATAATAATACTGGTTGAAAGCATGCCAAAAGAGAGAAGAGTTGAAATTAGGCAACGTCTTCAATCTATCCAAGTAAATTCAGGAAATAAAAGAAGTATTTGGAATGGTGAAGTAATAAGTCGACTCGTTCAAACTTTTTTAATTTCTCTCATTAGCTCTATGTTCATGTCAAGTTATGCTTTAGTACTTTATAAAAGATATGGAGCAGATGCCTCAGTAATTGGGTTAGTTATGGCAGTTGCAGGCGTTGGTCTTTTAATATATGGATTAATTCTTATAAGACCACTACTTAGAAAGGTAGGTGAAAGACGAGTTTTAATTATTACTTTTATCTTGGCAACCATCATTTTCATAATCTACCCCTATTTATATGAATTTTGGATGGTTTTCCCATTTGTTTTAGTATTTGCATTTATGTTAGCTTTGATGAGGCCACTTATTACTGCAAATATCACTAAAGCGGTCGATCCAGACAGACAAGGAGTTGTAAGTGGATGGGCCGTTAATCTTCAGGCGTTTTCACAAGTAATTGCACCTTTAATTTCAACTGGATTTTTACAAATGGGTGGTTTAGCTATTAGTGTTATTTACTTAGATTCATATGAATTAATTGGATTTATGAACGTGATATTAGCCACTATATTATTAACAGTCGGTTATTTAGATATTAAGCTACATCCTAAACTGTATGCTTATGAGAAAATTAGGAGAAAACGACTAGCTGTAATAAAAAGAAAAGCTCAAATTAAAAAAAAGATAGAAATAGAAGAATAAACTTGTAGTACTATTTGATAAAACTGTCAATTAAAATCAATTAAGATAAATTTGAGAAATTTTTATACCAAATTGAAAACTATGGCTAATAATATGAAGAAAACTAAAATTATAGAAACAAAAACAGGGAAACTTCAAGGATATATTGATAATAGTTTATCTATTTTTAAGGGAATTCCTTATGCTGAACCACCCATCGGTGAATTACGGTTAAATAATCCTATGCCGAAAGAGCCCTGGGATGGAATTTTGGAAGCAATAAAATTTGGACCAGAAGTTCCACAACCCATATCAGCTATCACACCTAGACCTTATCCTAAACAAGACGAGGCTGATTCTCTTATATTAAATATATGGACACCAGGAGTAAATGATGAGAAACGTCCGGTGATGCTTTGGATTCATGGTGGTGGTTTTATATATGGGTCTGGTTCTCGTATTAATGTAATCAATTTAGCACGACGAGGTAATGTTGTGTTGGTTACCATAAATTATCGTTTAGGAGCGTTTGCAAATTTAGTTTTGCATAATGTTCCCGGAAATATTGATATGCTTGATCAAATTACTGCTCTTACATGGATTCGTCGAAATATCGAATTTTTTGGCGGTGACCCAGAAAATATTACTATTTTTGGTGAAAGTGCTGGAGGGCAATCAGTATGCATATTAATGGCAATGCCCAAAGCAAAGGGATTAGTCCATCGAGTAATAGCTCAAAGTGGAAGAGCTATGCCTCAAGGTTATAAGCTTTCAGACAGAAAGACAACTACAAAATGGTTGTTAGACGAACTTAATTTAAAACCAGATGATGTAGAAAAGTTACGAAAACTTCCTACCGAAAAAATAATAAAAGCTTCTTTTAAAATACAACAAAAGGCTACTTCAAAAGGAATGTACCTCGCCTATGGTCCATATATTGATGGTAAAAATCTACCAGAGCATCCATTAAAAGCTATAAATAAAGGATTTGCTAAGGATATTGACTTAATTATTGGAACTAATCTTGAGGAATGGAAATTCTGGCATTTCTTTAATCCTAATTTCAAAGAGTTGGAAGCAAATGCACTACCTAGAGTTATGAAAAGTGCATTACGAAATCTTGGAGAAGATGAAGTAAAAGCTGAATTTGTTATTAATACTTATAAAGAATCAAGAGAGGAAAACAATTTACCATCAAAACCTCAAGATATTATTGATGCCTTCAATACAGATTCAATATTCCATATCCCCGCAGTTAAATTTGCAGAATTTCATAGTAAATACCAAAAAAATACGTATATGTACCTCTTTAAATGGCAATCTACTATTCAGAACGGTAAATTTGGTGCCATGCATGCTTTAGATATTGCCTTTGTATTTAATAGGTTTTTAGATCAAGATTTTGGAATCATTCCTAAAAAATCAGAAGAAACTGAAGTGTTATCAGCAAAAATGATGGATGCATGGACTTCATTTGCTAGAACAGGAGATCCAAATCATAAAAATATTCCAGAATGGACTCAATATGAGACTGATAGAAGAAAAACAATGGTATTTGATAATAACGTAAAAATTTGGGAAGATCCATTAAGCAAAGAGCGAAAAATGTGGTATGGAATGAAATTATGGTCACAATTTTAAAACTATATTCTTAATTAATACTATTAAAAATAATTTATTATTGATATAATATGAATATTGAAAAGATTTGGTCAACAAGCGATTGGACTACTCATACACGTAGTATTCTTGATGGGCTTAGAAAATTTCCCACAGATTCAAAACTAATTTTAATATTAAGGCATTCTCATAGGAATGAGCCAAAACTTTTAGAAAAAGTTCATAAATTAAGGTTGACTCCCGAAGGCCATGCAGTAGCGAAGAAATTTGGTGAAAGTTTACCGAAAAACAGACCAATTAGGATATTTCATAGTATAATATGGAGATGTGAAGAAACAGCAGAAAATATTCATAATGGATTTAAAAACATAGGGGGAAAAAGTGAACTAAAAGGAGAATTTGCTCCTCTGTATGATATTGGAATTGATAATCGATCTTTTTTAGAGCAGTTTAAAAATTATCATTTTAAAGAACTTTTATTCCGATGGGCTGCTGGTTTTTATCTTCCCGAGGAATGGACACCATTTATACAGTATTCTCAAAACTCAGCTCAACTTATTTGGAATCAACTTAAAGATACCCCTGAAAGTGGTTTGGATATTTATGTTACCCATGATTGGCACTTGATGAGTTTTAGATTTGGATGGTTTGGACTTCCTCCAGATGAGAGATGGGTTAAATTTCTTGGAGGTTTTGCCTTTACATTTGAAAAAGATCATATTTTATTATTAGATTATGGAGAATTAAAGCTAGTGGAAATTCCGCATTGGTGGAAAAAGTTTTAATCAACTCCTTAAAAGTAGTTTGGAAGATCTTGTTAAGATGGACATACACTTGTCGCATCATTATCTATTATTGCTGTAAACTGCCTTTTTGTTATTGTCTTAAATAATTCCATTGCCCTTGGATCACTTCTATCCAACTGGGTATAACCCAAAACAGGTATATACGCATAACACATTAAAGATCTTAAGTAAAATTCCCAAGCATAATCAAAATCAAAACCTGTTATACCTTTTTCTTCAAGTCGTTTTATATAATGTTTAACCATTTCCTTTTCAATTTTCCGTCTCAAATCAATTTTTAGACTTTCTCCTAACAAGTATGCAATATCCAGAATACCTCCGTTAATAATTACTGATCCCCAATCAAATACTATTACAGGATTTTCTTTATTCTCAAAATCGAAAAATAAATTGTCTACTCGAAAGTCAAAGTGAGCAATAGTCAAATTATCATCTGGAATATCCTCAACTAACCATTGGAACTGTTCCGATATCTTTTTTCCGACTTTTTGACCACCTTCGGGGAGGATTTCTTTGAATTCTTCAGATTTTATTGAGAGATCCCAGTCATTACGATAGGTATCAATTAAAGCCATTGCATATTTATCCCTTGGTTTAGAAATCCAATCAAAAGAATAAAGATCCGGTGCATCCCACCATCTTGCATGAAATTCTGCTATAGCGTCTATCGTAAGTTTCGTTTGCTCTTGATTCAAACCTTCAATCTGGTCTATCTGGGTATAACACGAACAATCTTCAAGGATGAGAATATATTTTTTATTTTCTGAATCAATATCGGAATATATAACTTCAGGAACTCGTATAGGGCTTTTTGGCGCTGCATCAGAATAAAATCTTATCTCCTTTTCATAAAGATTATATTGAAGTGCGATTGCTAAAGCTGTTCTAAAAGTTGTTGGCATTTTTACAATCATAGTTTTCGGGAGTTCAGGAGATTCCTTGTCATATGTTATTGTTAATCTTGCCATATCACTCACAAATCCTTCCCCTGCTCCCCATGGTTCCCTCGAAATTGATTCGATATTGACGTCTTTAAGGTATGCAGAGGCATGGAGAACTTCATTAAGCCATTCTGAAGTAATTCTTTTAGTTCGTTTAGGTATCATTATTGATAATCCTCTCATTTTTTTGATAGTTAATAACCTTTCTATACTATTAATAATTTTACTATTTAAGACGGAATAAATGAAATTAGTAATAACTAAACTTCTCTTAATTTTTTATTAATTCAATTAATTAAATTTCAAAAATTTATTTTTGAAGTATAAACAAATCATTTAATAATTCTGATTTTTTTATCATTTTAGTCAATAATTATTAGAGTAAGATACAAATGGATCACACTATAATATGGGGGCATAGAGGTGCGGGATTTAGGGGGTAGAAAATTCAATGTCTTCTTTTAAAAAAGCAGTTGAGATGGGCGTTGATGGTATTAAAATTGAAGCACAATTAACCAGCGATGAAGAAATTATCCTAAGATTTTTACCCTTTGTGGTAATCAGAGGGAAAAAAACCCTTATTCAAGAGTTAAATCTTAAAACTATCAACCAAATTAAATTAGAGAATGAAGAATCAATTCCGACTTTACACGAGATGTTTGAGGAATTTAATGACAGAATTAGGTATAATTTTGATATATTTAAAGTTGAAACAGGGATAAGAATTATAGATATGGCGAAGGAATGGAACTTGATTGATAAAGTTGAGTTAACAAAACCAGTTGCCTATACGAAAACATCTGATACTTTTTTTAAACCTTTAAGAGAAAAAAGTAAGGGTATTACATTAGTGTGTTCATTGTATTCTGATAAGCAGATTTTTCAAGATAATTATAATCTGTTAGACCAAATGAAGGAGGTGGATGTTCAGGTAATAAATTTAAATCATCATCGCTTCAATTTTGAAGTTTTTAAACGAGTTAAGAAAGAGGGATTTAAATTTTATTTATGGGGTGTTCTTTTTAAATATTTCATGAAGAAATATATAAATCTAAATTATGAAGGATATATTATAGACGGAATATATACTAATTATCCTGACAAACTAGTTGAATTAAGATCAAAATTATAAGATTTACTTAAATATAAGCTTTTGCAGCGTTTTTAGCAATTGCATCAGAAATTTGCCCCCAAGTTTCTGGAGGTAAACTGTGTCCCATACCTTCTATAATAATTAATTTTGATCCAGATATTGATTTTGCTGTGTCTTTACCACCTTCAAGAGGAACGAGTGGATCATCCCCTCCATGGATCACAAGGGTGGGAACTTTAATTGAAGAAATTTTAGACCTCCGATCTCCATTTGCCAGTATTGCTAGTAACTGGCGACCAAATCCAGGAGGATAGAAACACCTATCATATCCTCTTTCAGCAAGTTTCCGTCTTTTCTCTTCATCAAAAAGGAATCCTGAACCATAAAGTAATTTTCCGATCTTTAGTGAATATTCTATGTATTCACTACGCTCTGTAGGTGCGGGTGTGAGTAACGCTTGCATTGCTTCTGGAGTTGGTTGTGGAAGCTCTGGATTTCCTGTGGAGCTCATAATAGAAGTAAGGCTTAATATTCGATTTGGATGTCGGAATGCAATAATTTGTACAATCATACCACCCATTGATGCCCCACAAATATGAGCTTTATCAATGTTAAGAGTATCTAAAACACCAATAGCATCATCTGCCATATCCTCCAATGAATAGGGTGCTTCAATCGTTTCACCTCGCTGTATTGCCATAATTGCTTCCATGACATGTGGTTCACCTGCTTCTTCACACTTAGTTGATAAACCTACATCTCTGTTATCGAATCGAATTACATAAAAACCACGGTTTAATAAGAATTGGATGAATTCTTCATCCCAGGAAATCATCTGAGCACCGAGTCCCATGACCAACAATAAAGGTTTATCTGAGGGATTACCATAAGTTTCATACTCAATTTCAATATTATTTACTTTTACTTTCGGCATTTTTTTATCTTAAAAATTTGGTTCTTTTTATTTTTTGAATATTCAAAAGTTTTTAAATTATTGGAAGTCTAACTACTTATTAGTATAAAAGCGATTAATTCTATAAGAATTCCAATTTTTAATATTACACCAATTTTATTGAAAAATTTTCTTTCAAATAAACTTTTCAATGTTAAAATAGACGCTAATCCAATAATAATTACACCAACAACCATGAAGAGAAGATATAAGAGCGGATATGCAATATTTGTGAAAACTGGTAGTATAAAAAAAGTAATAGCTAAAAATTGGAGAATTAAAGAGGATTTAAGACTATTATATATATCATCTCCTCTTTTGATTATTACCATTCCTTCGGCTTGATCTCTTTTTGGTAGATCTTTTACTAATTCTCGTGATAATTGTAAGAAAGAAGCTGTTAAAAAGAAGAAATACACGAATAAAGGAATTAATAGGGAAACTAGTAGTGCCCCATAAAGTATTCCTAGTGAAAATACAAGACTTGTTATCATCATTTTAATAAGATCACTATTTGTTTTAATCTTAAATGCATAATAACCTAAAACAGTCCAAAGAATGGCAAGTGAAACAGCAAAAACTATTATAAGAATATTAAGATAATAGATAGTTGAGTTAATAATTACATTAATAATTGCTAGGGTAAGCCCAATAAGATATATTACTCCAAATAGTATTTTTGCTTGATTTCTACTAAATCGATTATCGTAAGAGGGATTCTCTATTATTTGGAGTATTTTTATTGTTATAATTCCTGATAAAGCTAGGAATAAATAGGCTATAGGACCAAACATGACATTTGTAGTAAAAATTTCAATACTAATGCCTTTACGAGAGAGTAATATGCCAATAAAGACCATTATACTGCCCTTTATTGCCGGCTTAAAAGGTTTTAAATTATTTCTAAGTTTCAAGTTTTACCACCTTTCACTTTAATCATCGTAGATTCTTGAACTATTGTCAAAATTTAACTCTAATCTTTGATTATTGAATTCTATAATCGTTGTCTTTGTTCCAAAATCTTGATAACAGTATTTATTGTTAAAACGAGGGTAAGGACCTAAATCAATTTTTTTACCCTTCACATACATAGGATTATCCCAGGTTACACTAACTAAACCTTGAGACGGTGAATTATATTCCACATTATAACCTAGCGCCTGAGGAATTATTTTTACTTTAGATTGTGAAATGTTTGATATAAATTGATTGAAAGTTCCATATTCATTTGCACTTCCCAACTCTACAATCCATACATTTTTAAACCCATCTACACGAAGTTCATAATCAGATACCCACTGAGTAGGCTTATCAGAAAATAAGGCAATATATCCATCATCTTTAACACCAAAAGTCCATTTACCAAAACGTTGCACCTCATCAAAAGCCCATCGCGGGAAGTAAGCGTGAATGTAAAACTTGGAACCTGAAAAAAGATTTAAAATATAAAAAAGGAGTTCCGCTTCTAATGGCATAGTTTCCCGATCATATTGTATAACTCCAATATTTCTATAGAGTGTAGCACGGGGATTCCACCCTCCTACATATTCCTGCTCAAAATCTTTTGTAAGACCTCCTGGTGAACTTGTATAGACAAATGCGTTATTATCAAGTGTCGCTTGCCATATATGTTCTTGGAAGCTATTCATTCCTTTTTGATGATCTTGTACCCCTGAAAGTTGATAGAATGGTGTTCGATATGTATAAATATTAGCTGATTCTAAACTAATTCCTTGGGTGATTAATTTCAATTTATCGCTATACTCACTAAGCGAAAGACCATGCAGAAATGAAGAAACTTTTAAAAAATCCGACAATATTTGGGGCCCATAGATTAAATCTGTTTTAAGATTATATTGATATATGAGTTTGTTTGTTGATTCTATTACCTGAGGGGCAACAGGGGCTGACATTGACCACCAATACATCAAGTCATCTTGAGTATAGCTTATATTATATTTAGAACCCTCAGTAAGCTCTATTCCATTACGTTCTTTATGTTCATTATCTAATCTAGCATTATTTGCAATTCTTTCTAAAATTGGAGGTGGAGCATAAGAATCGCTGGTAGCAAGAGCAATTGCCGCTCTATTAGAACCATCCAAAGGATTATGTTCTCCAATCCCTAGCATAATCCAAGCCGTTTCTGAGGTTCCATCGCGTGAAGCCGGAGAACTTTCACTTTTTCCCACTTTCGTTCTATCATAAGCGCGACCGTGACTAGTAGCGTATCTATCTTTATAATAATTGTTAGCAAAACCAAAAGCAATAAGATCTAAAACCATAGCCGCCTTATTCACGATTTCGGCATCTAGAGCAAAATCTACTAAATTTAATAAAGCGTGAATGTCTAAAGTATAGTACGTATTTGAATGCCATTCAGAAAAACCAAATTGTGCCCTCCAATCGAGCCACCGTTTTATAAGTGGTTTTGCATGATCTATATGATCATTACCAGTCATTCCAGAATTCATGAATGTATCGTTTGGAAAGAGTTGTCCGATGAGTAGTTCAGCCGTATGAAAAAGAATTTGGTGATTCTCCGTCCAAAATATTGCATTATCCTCATTTGGTTCAGTAAACCAATACTTGGCTTTTCCAAATGCATCACAAATTTTATTTTTGATAGTAATATTTAACACATTTGTATTTAAATCGAGGTATATTATGCGTAATAGGGAATTTAATCTAAAATCCATACCATCTTTAAAATAATAGATTGTATCTAAAGAATTTTCGATGGTAACTTCATTTACATCTAATCCCAGATAAACTCTAGTAGATTGTGCATCTAACCCGTGACTAACTCTACTATCATTTAAATATATATTCTTTCGTTGTTTATAACCAAAAGTAGCATTAAATGTCTCAAATAGATCAATAGTGCGATTGAAACTTGTTCTCATCGAGTATTGCCACTCTCCTTGACTTAACCGTGGTGTAGAATAACTTTCTTTGAGATGTAAGAATTGAGGTAGGATTAAAATTAGAAATATGAAAAATAACTTTGGAAATCTCTTTTTTTTAATTTGTTTATTTGTTTTTAAACTGTATAATCTATATGATAAATAAATTACAAGAAATAGCATTATTAGGGTATTAAATATATTAATAGATGTTAAGGTATAGATTCCAAAAAGAATGAACACAAAGAAACCTCCGATGCTGGTTGAAATTATAATTTTCCAAAGAGAAATTAAAATTATAATAGTTGTCGTAAATAAGAATAAATATCTAATGATCCATTTCTTATTTCTAAACTTTTCCATTATTTTTCTTTCAAATATTTTTAAATTGAATTTGATGTTTTTAATTCGATTTATTTCTTAAAATACCTTACTCTAAAAATTATTTCTTCTGATATTGAGGATCTCTTTTAGCACATCCCACATTTTTTCCTTGCCTCATAAATTCAGAACATTTAGAGCATGTGATACATACCTGTTTCTTATCAATAGTTCCAGTTAGGAATATCTGTTTTGGAAATTCAGGATTCGCGAGTGCCATTCTTCCAAATCCACAAATATCAACTTTGTTTTCATGAATTAATCCCGCAATGATATTGCCTGCAAATTGACGTAAGTAAGAATAACCTGAGCCAATTATTGTCATAGCTTCAGGTATTTGCTTTTTAATTAAAGATGTAAGTCTAATGAGTCTATTTACTCCATATAGAGGATGTTCATTCGGTAGATTACCTCCTTTTATAGGTGTATCAAATGGTCGTGTAATATGAGGCTTATAATGTGGATTACCAACAGAAATATTAACTAATCTCACACCAAGATTATAAAGCCTTGTGATCAAGTCCAATGGTTCTGAAAGATCGATCGAAGCTGGAAAACTTTCATTTCTCATCAGTTTCACTCCAAATCCATTAGGATAAGGTATGCCATCATAAATACTTATTCTTGTAGTTATCAAAAAATCCTTGCTACTATCCAGATTTTTTCTCAATTTCCTAATAATGTTTAGAAAGAATCTTGATCTATTATCTGGAGATTCACCGCCATATTTAGAATTCACACGCTTTCTTGAAGTTAATAATTCATGTACTAAATACCCATGGCATGATTTTATATCTACTCCATTAAAACCTATTTCTCTTGCTAAAAGTGCTTTTTTAATCCAAATATCCTCTAATTTTTCCAATTCACTGTCAGCTATTATAACACCATCTTTTACTGAAAGACCTCTTGCATCATCTAATTCAGAATTATAATAAGCTCGAATTGGGTATTTATCACCATCTCTGACACTATATCTTCCTGAATGATTTAACTGTAATATTAAAATGCACTTGTGCTTGAATCCTAATTCCTTTAGAGTTTTATTGCAAATTTCCCTTGTATTTGAAACTAAATCTTCAAATTTTTTGGAATTTTCCTTTGAAAGCATTAATTGATGGGGATTTGATTGGCAATTTTTTTTAATCGCAGTTGCTTCAAACCAAATTAAGCCAATACCACCTTTTGCATACCTTTCATACCGCCTATAAGTTAAATCTCCCGGTGAACCATCTAGATTCGCATCAAATCCTTCCATCGGTTGTATTGATAACCGGTTTGGAATTATCCTATTGTCAACTTTTATATTTTGCTTTAAAACTTTTAAATCATTACTTATTGGAATTTCTAATCCTAATTCACGAATTTTAATTTCTAAATCTCTTAAAGTTTTATACTTGAACGATTCAAACTGTTTATGCATAGGATTTGAATTCATTAGTTAATATTTAGAGAACCCTTAATAAAGAACTTTTCATTTTTTCTTATGATGATTTATGGCTAAAAAGAAGATCTTACTGTGTCAAAGGGGTAGATATTTTTTTAGAGGTAAGACATATTCCTATTTCCAAGACATTTTGAGTGTTTATATCGTTGATAATTATGAAAATGTCGAGATTTTTGATAATAGAAATTTCTTTGAGTATGATACGATCATCTTTTTTACTCAATTTGGTGAATTCACAAAGGAACAAGAAAAAAATGTGTTAGATTTTATTGCTAGTGGAAAAGGATTTGTAGGATTACATGGAGCCTCAGCTTCTTTTAAAGAGCATCCTAAATACTATGAAATGATTGGAGGGCGTTTTATTGGGCATAAAAAGAAGTATAATATAGATATAAAAATTTTAGATAAAGAGCATCCAATCACAACAAATTTAGATGATTTTACTTTTTTTGACGAACCTTATAGACATGATTTCTCTATGAAAGGTGATATGAAGGTTTTAGCTGAAGCCTACTATCACGATGAAGAAGATCCTGAACCTGAACCAATAATCTGGGTAAAAACTTATGGAAAAGGCAGAGTAGCATTTTGTGCCCTAGGTCACCAAGCCAAATCTTTAAAAAATGAAATCTTTTGTAAAATAATAAGAAATTCTGTGAAATGGGTTTTAGAAGGTCAAGAATAATGGTGATTAGGTATAAAAAATAAGACATTTGTAAAAGCTGGAGTTATTGGCTGTGGATTTATTACAAATCAATATAAACTAGTTTCGAAGATAATTAAGAATACTAAAATTGTTTCTGCTACAGATTTAGATATAAACAGAGCTATTCGAGTAGCTGGTAAAAAACATTCTTATACTGATGCAGAAGAGATGTATGAAAATGAAGATATAGATGTAGTTTATATTGCTACACCTCACCATCTACATAAACCCATGATTAAGCAAGCATTTGAGAAGGGAAAACATGTTTTATGTGAAAAACCAGTAACCATTTCAATAGAAGATACTCGAGAAATATATGATCTGGATAAGAAATATGAAGATTTGAAACTTGGCTTTAATTATATATATAGATACGACCATAAATGCTATTGCTTAACCTCAGCTCTTCAAAATAATCATTTAGGAGAAGTTTATTACGCTAATTGTAATGTTTATTTCAGTAGATCCGAATCTTATTTTGAAAAAGGATCTTGGAGAACCAAAAAAGAAACTGCTGGAGGAGGTACACTGTTAATTCATGGTTCTCACATGGTTGATATTATGATATGGGCTTTAGGAGAACCCATTTCTGTAATAGGAAAGATTGATACTGTAAGATTTGAGAGTTTAGAAGTAGAAGATCTTGCCTTTGGAATTATTGAATTTGGAAATGGAGCATATGCTCAAATTAACAATTCTCTATTTGTAAAACCTCCCTTTGGAATTCTTAAAGAAAAAGTCGAATTACAAATTTTTGGAAAAAAGGGAAGGTGTTACTATAAAGGACCTTGGCCATCATCTTCTTTAAAATGGAAGGGAGTTAATAAATTTAAAATAAAAAAAGATACAAAGGGTTTCTCCCATATGGGAAGATCTGTAAAAGCATTTGGGAACTGGGTGCTCTATGATAAGCCTTATTTTAATACAGTAGAAGAAAGTTCTAGGGCTCTTAGATTAATATCTGCTTTATATAAATCCTCTGAAACTGGGAAAAAAGAGTTAATAGAGAAATTATAGATAAATTGACAAGAGAAAACCTCTTCTCTTTATTATAAGTTAAATTGAGTAGATAATAGATCTTTAGCTCGGGATGAACCACCCATATAAAGAGTATATGTTATCTGTTCAACCTCCCATGATTTCGAATTTGGATTATACCAAGCAAGATTTTCTTTTGGAACCTCAATTTTTACACTTTTAATTTCATTCGGTTCCAGATGAACTCGGGTAAATCCTTTTAATAGTTTTACAGGACGGTCGATTTGAGATTGTTCAAATCCAATATATAATTGGATCACTTCATCTCCAGCAACTTTTCCAGTATTTTTAACTTCTACTGTAGCTAGAACTTTTTCATCCTTTACTTCGACTTGTAAATTGCTATAATTAAATGAGGTATAACTTAACCCAAAACCAAAAGCAAATGCTGGTTCCAAGCCCTTTTTATCAAAAAGAGTATACCCATGATAATATCCATACTCAATTTCATCAGCGTTCTTATCAAAAAAGGGTAAATGTTTAGGATCTTTAGGAATTGTGAAAGGTAATTTTCCACCTGGATTCACATCCCCAAAAATTATCTTTGCTAAAGCATTCCCTCCTTCCATACCTGAATACCACGCCATTAATATCGCAGGGACTTGATCTTTCCATTCTTCCATAATGATAGCACTTCCTCCAATTAGAATAATAACACAATTTTGATTTTCAGTAGCAACTAATTTAATTAATTCTATTTCGTCATCATGTAAAGATAGATTTTCTCGATCTCCACCAATTTTCAACTCACGAATAAATTCTCCTTCATCCTTATAATCCAACCCAACAATCACAAATGCTACATCTGCTTCTTTAGCTATAATTTTTGCACTTTCTTTATCTGATCCATCATTATAAAGTATTTCAACTGAATCTCCTAAGTAATTTTGAATGCCTTTTAATGGAGTAATGACATATCTGGTAGATACATTGCTACTACCGTGATCTCCAGTGTTTTCAATAGTTGCTAATCGTCCAAAAATCGCTAACTTGTTAATTTTATTTTTATACAATGGTAAAATATTGTGTTCATTTTTTAGTAATACCATACTCTTTTCTGCTGCTTCTAATGCAATCTTACAATGTTCTTCGCATCCAATTAAGACAGGCTCATATATTTGGGGATCTTCCTTTGTAACACAGTGGAGAATTGTTCGCATAACTCGTCCAGCAGATTCATCAATCATGGCTAGCGATATTTTACCTTGCTGTAGAGCTCTTTTGATTTTTCTATATTTATAATATTTTGCTCGTGGCATTTCTACATCTAATCCCCCAGTTATTCCACCCACGGTGTTTTTCACGCCACGCATCCAATCAGAATGAACAAATCCCTGAAAATTCCAATCACGTTTCAAAATATTTCTCAATAAATATTTATTATGTCCACAGTATTCACCACGAACTTTATTATAAGCACTCATTATTGTGGCACATCCCTCCTCTACACAGCGTTTAAATTGAGGAAGATAAACTTCACGAAGTGTTCGTTCATCAATTTTTATATTTACTTTAAACCGAGCGGTTTCAATACTATTTGCTGCAAAATGTTTAGCAGTTGCCATATTATTATGCTTTTGCACACCTCGAGTTAACGCAACACCAAATTCCCCTATTAGAAAAGGATCTTCTCCATATGTTTCTTGGGCCCTTCCCCAAGAAGGATGACGTAAAAGATTAATGCATACACCTCCAAAAAGATTACCTCCATGTGCTCGAACTTCTTTTCCAATCACATCTCCTATATTTTGTTCCAAATTAACATCCCATGATGCTCCACGAGCCATTGATACCGGAAAACAAGTAGAACCAGGAATAACTACTCCTCGAGGACCATCAGTAAATTTGAATGGAGGAATTTTAAATTTTTTTGAACCTGCCCCATCATATGCTCGTTTTCCGACTCCTCTATCTTTCAATACTTTTAGGATTAGACCATTTCCAGTCATTTGATAGAGTTTTTCTTTCAAATTCATATGTTCAAGAACTTCTCTCACATAGCTTTCAATTTCTTCTTCATTCATAGCTTTCTTGATTTCATTCATTTGTGTAGGCTCCGTCTAAAACAATAATTTCAGTTAAAGTTAATAAAAAAAAAAATTAGATTTAAAAAATACTTTTTTATTCAAAATTATACATTATTTCCACACTTTTTTGACGTTCTCAGAACTCTATTCAAAGTGTTCGATTTTCTTATAGAGAAATTCCAAGATCTGACAAGCTAAGGAATAGGAACGGTATCATCCAAGCAAAAAAGAATATCAAACCTACCAGTGAAACAATTTTAGCTCGCTTATTGAATTTATTTTCCTGTTCTGTATTTATAGATCCTCTTGCTATTAAAAATGTTATTAATGATATAGGAGCAAATAGAAAACCGAACCAAGATAATTTATATGCTAATTTTGAATCGGCCTTAATATCATGACGGATCTCGTCCTTCTCAATAACATTCAACCACTCGGCATTATAAAAAGCTTCCTCAACATTTAGTTGTCCTGCTTGCCACCATTTCTTTTCCGATCTCCTAGTGGGGATGATTTGGGCAGCAATCGTGCCCATACACCATTCTAAACTTCCAGTATATTTAACTCTTTCCCAAAGAAGCAAGATTCCTTCCAACATTAAAAATGTTATACCCATAGTAATAAATACTCCCCCCCAGTCAAGTAATTTATAAGGTTCACCATAAATTAATGTAGAAACAATAAAATGGGAAACAAAATACAACCACTGAATATTGTAAAGTGTAAAGGCAACGAAACCAAATCGTCGAATAAATCGTGTCTTGTCGGCGAACTGCTTACCACGGCCACGAAATTCCACGACACGCACTACTACCATAATAAGGCAAATAGCTGTTCCATTTAAAGCCATGAATTGGAATAACCATCCATAGAGTATCGCAGAACTATTAATATCTGGATTATTAGGAACCCAATCTCGATGGAACGCAAGACCTTTATAAACGTTCAAAGTTGCATCCATGCCAATTGCATCCATTAAAAGGATAAGCGTGACGATAAGACCGATGATACCAACGAAAAACATTAAAAATCCATATTGCATTGTCCGCTTGGGAAAGTCTCGTGGCACTTCTTCTTTTTTCTGAGATAAACGGATACCAATGATACTACCAATAAAAGATACTGCTAAATAAGGAAAGATCGGTTCTTCTCTTCCTGCAAAGGCATTGAAAAAGAACAATGTTACAAATTCCCACCATTCTGATTTCCCTAAGTATGGATATTGGACATGAACCCCGGTGTCAGGATCTATAGCCCACGGATAACCAGGGATTATCAAATCCACAAGCCACCACATTATTGGGGTAAGCACGAGAATAATCCCTGCTAAAATGAGATAGTTATTTATTAGCTTTGAAGGATTTTTCCAACCACCTTTTCTTGAAAGGATGCCTTGAACAATACCATTAAGGATAATACACCAAGCAATTGTGTGAATTGTTTCAAAGTGGTAAGCACGATAAAGTATTACTTGCCAATTCCAAGCAGATGGATCATCTAAAGATTTCATAAGATTTGGAATGGCTCCATGAATACCAAGTATACTCTCAGAAATCATTGCAAAAATTAATAGTAAAACTCCTCCCATAATCTGTCTGATAACTAAGTCCCTAACGCTTCGCCCTGCTTGTAAGTGCCGGTACATACTAATCATATTTCCAATGGCTGAAACCATTAGGAAAAAGCCTGCTAGACCTCCTAAGAAGGGCAATACAATAAATGCAACAATATTAGCTGCTGGTATATCATTTATTTCAGCGAGTAGACCCTCAACATCTAAAACATGAAGGATTGTATGCAAAAAGATCATTAACGCGATTGCTATCCCTCGTAAAAAATCAATACTGGCAAATCGTCTCATTCTGAATCATCAAATAATATTAATATTGTTATAGTAAGATAGATCTCTTCTTATATTTATTCTTTTAAGTTCGATTTTTAAACATTTTATTTGAAAATATTTTTAATAAAATCGAATAGATAGTATTTTATGACTAATGATAAAAAAAAAGTAGCATTAATTACTGGTAGTACTCATGGTATAGGTAAAAGTATTGCTTTAGAACTCGCAAAAATAGGATTTTCTGTTATAATTAACGGGGCTTCAACTAAAGAACTCTCTGAGGAATTTAATAATAATCTAAAAAACATTTTTAATGAAGATTTAGAAGAAAAGTCTCTTTATATTCAAGCTAATGTAGGTATAAAAGAAGATCGTGAGAGATTGATTAATGCAATTAAAAAAAAATTTAATCGAATAGATGTGTTAGTAAATAATGCGGGAGTTGGACCAATTAAAAGAGGAGAAATCCTAGAAATGACAGAAGAATCCTATGATAGAGTTATGGGAATAAACCTTAAAGGCCCATTTTTCTTGACGCAAGCGATAGCCAAATGGATGATTCAGCTCAAAAAGACAATTAATAACGATTATCAGCCGTATATTATAAATATATCTTCTATCAATAGGTATACGTCTTCGCTAAACAGAGGACAATATTGTATTTCTAAAGCAGGCATGACCATGATGACTAAATTATTTGCAGTAAGATTGGCTGAATATGAAATTCCCGTATTTGAAATATCTCCTGGTATAATTGATACACCATTAACAAAACCAAGACACGATTCATATGATAAACTAATTAATGAAGGTATTACTCCTATCAAAAGATGGGGCAAACCCATTGATATTGCTAAACCAGTAATTGCGATTGTAAGTGGCTTGATACCATTTTCTACAGGTGCGGTCTTGGATATAGATGGTGGATTTCATTTACACCGCCTATAATAAACTGAGGTTAATTATGGAAGAAATAAAACTAGATCAATTAGAAATAAGTGAGTATAATTCAATTGTAATTGGATCTGGTGCTGCTGGATTAAATTGTGCACTTCATTTAATAATGGAAGGCATCCCGCCTGATGAAATTGCTATTGTTACTGATAATTTAGGCGGTGGAACTTCCTTTAATGCGGGCTCTGATAAACAAACTTATTATAAAATGTCAATTTACGGAGATCAACCGGATTCACCTTATGAAATGGCGAAAGATCTCTACGCTGGAGGTGCAATGCACGGTGATATAGCTTTAATTGAAGCTTCAAACTCCATTAGAGAATTTTTTCATTTAGTTCAATTAGGAGTGCCTTTTCCTCATGATAAATATGGAGGTTTTGTAGGATATAAAACAGATAACGATCCAAGACAGAGAGCTACATCTATGGGGCCGTTAACTTCTCGAGAAATGGGGAAATGCTTACTAAAAGCTATCCAACAAAAAAGCATTAAAATTTTTGATAAACACTATGGGATAAAAATTATTCTAGATGATACAACTGAGAAACCTGAAGCGGTTGGGCTCATTTGCATTAGAACAGATACGTTAACCCTAGATAAAAATATAGAGTCTTTAATAGATTCTTTAAAGGTTTTCAAAGCAAGAAATCTAATAATAGCTACTGGTGGTCCTGCTATATTATATAAAAACTCTGTTTATCCAAAATCACAGAGGGGAACATCAAGTTTAGCTATTGAAGCAGGATGCAAACTTCAAAACTTAACAGAATCACAATTTGGATTAGCATCAACTAAGTTCCGTTGGAATGTTTCTGGTTCATATCAACAAGTTATTCCAAGATATATTTCTATTGATAATACTGGCGCTGAAAAGGAATTCCTTTATGACATCTTTCCATCCTTTAAGGAATTTTCAAAAGCCGTATTTTTAAAAGGTTATCAGTGGCCATTTAATTCTATGAGGATTGAAGGTTTCGGTTCTTCATTAATTGATATAGCTGTATATCGTGAGTCCGTAGAATTAAATAGACATGTGTTTTTAGATTACATAAAAAATCCAAAAGATTTTAGCTATAAGGATTTATATCAAGTAGCAAAAGACTATTTAACTAAATCTAATGCGATAGGAGATACTCCCATTGAGCGCCTTAGAAAATTGAATGAAGAAGCAATCTTGATTTACAAAAACAATAATATTGATCTAACTTCTGAGCCTCTCGAAATAACTGTTTGTAATCAACACCTAAATGGTGGTATATCCTGTAATATGTGGTGGGAAACAATTACAGTAAAACATCTCTTTGCAATAGGAGAAATTAATGGAAGTCATGGTATTCACAGACCTGGTGGAGCTGCATTAAATTCAGGACAAGTTGGAGGATTGAGAGCTGCTCAAAAAATAGCTCAGATATATAGTAATATTCCATCAATAAGTCTAGTGAGGTTTCAAGATAAAGTGAAAAGAGAAATAACTGAGTTGCTCAATGAAATTACACAAATATCAAAAAATGATCTTTCTAAAAATGAAAACCTCCTAACACCGGTTAAACTCTTAATTCAGATTCAAAATCGGATGTCAAAATACGGTTCAATTATTCGTCCTCTAAGAAATCTTGAACAGGAGATTTCAAAAGTTCAAGATCAATTAAATAACATAGTAAAGTTAATTAGTTTGAAAAATAATGTGGATGTTGTTGAATATTTCCAGGCTAAAGATGCCCTTCTTACACAATTATTCTTTTTAAAAGCGATATTAGACTATCATCTCTCATTTGGGAGAAGCAGAGGATCGTACTTGATCTTAAGAGATACCTTGAATGAATCATTATCAGAAATGTATATCCTGCCTCCTGGTAATCTTAAGGATTATAAATTCATATATAATAATGTGGACTTATCAAGAAAAATCCAAACAATTCAATTGAAAGATGGACAAATAATTATTGAATGGGAGGATGTAAGAGAAATACCCTCTGATTTTGGATGGTTTGAAAATGTCTGGAAAAAATTTTTGAAAAAAGAGGGTTATTATTAGGTTTAATCGTCATATTTTTTTCTGAATAAAATCCAGTAAGATATAACACCAGAAGCGATAATGATTGTAACAATACCAATTACTCCAATTATAATTAATATAAACTCAACAAACGTATCTTTTGATTCAGGATAAGCAGAAGTTTTGACTGAGGTATCATCTAAACAATAACTGGTTGTAGGTACTTGTGGATATCCCATGGATAAGTGCGCTACATCAAGCCTATAGATTGGGTCTTGCATTAAACAAACCCTTTTGTCCTGTGCAGGAATTGTTGTTGTATAAATCCGGAGTTCTCCCTCTATTGAAACGATGATTTCTTCTCTCCAATCTCCTAAAACATCGGTCCAAGCTACTTGGTATCCTTCAATTCCTTCAAAATGTGTAATATTCGTGTCAAAATCGAAGATTCGATCATTGTGTACTAATTCTCTTTGAGGATCTGCATCCCAATACACAGCTTTAGCTCGTAAACCAATATCAAATGTTTCTTCATTCGTAATAAGAGTTCCATTTGCAGAATGTAACCACCTTTTGGGGTAAGCATCTTCTCCACTATAACATTCCATTCCTGGATGAGAGGGATCGATATCAGAGACTAATCCTTGACTGTGAATATGATAAGCTATCTCATCTATTCCCCATAGAACATCTCCCGTTGCGGCATCAACCATACAAATACCATAGTCATATTTAGGAATAGGATGGATAACGCCTTCAATCCCATAATATATCTCAAGTCCTGGATGTCCGGGGTCTATATCACCAACATAGCAATGATCTGGATGTGATAATCCTGTAGACCAAAGTCCTTTACCATTTTCATCAATAACACAAGATCCCAACACAATTTCATCATAATTATCAGAATCCACATCAGCAGAATGCATAAAATGTGCACCTTGACCATAATACATAAAAAAATTCTCTTGATTACTGTCCCATTGCCAGAGTTTTACAAGATTATTATCATTAAAGTTAATTGCTTCAAGTTTCATGAGCCCATATGTCCCTCGTTCTACTATAATACTGGGATGGCACCCATCCAAATAAGCTACACCAAGTTGGTTTCGAGAATTCCAACTGTAAATTTGTAATTCACGTCTAGGCCAATTAATATGAGTTACTTCACTCCCAGACATCCCATCCCAGATTGAAAGATATTCTGGACCAGTTTGAACACGTCCAGTAAAGTCTCGGTGATCCCCCTTTCCAGTTTTAACTGCAATTTCAGCTTTATTATTTCCATCGAAATCATAGACAACATAGGGAGAATACCAAATTCCTTGTTCAATATCCCATCCAAGATCATTTTGCCAGAGAAATGTTCCATTAGAAAGATACGCTTCAATTTTATATGTATCTTGGCTTACTCTCCAATTACCATCGAAATAGGGCTCTAAAGGATCAATATTAACATTTGGCTGTTTAATAACATAATCATAACTTCCATCTCCATTAAGATCTGCAATCCCAACCTTCTGAAATGTGTAATTTCCATTAAGCTTTATCGATATAAAATGTTCACCTATAATATTTGCTATCTTAGTTTCTTTAGAAGGTGCAAGTTCATTACCATTGACAATAGGGCGAATCCAATAACGGTAATTACTTTCATTTATCGGAAATTGATCAATAAAATCGGTAGTTGTATTTATTGGAACTGTGTTTAATTTAACAGGTGCACTTTCTAATGTATCGCGATAAATATTAAAAGCGATATTCATTGGATCTTCATCAAGTAATCTCCATCCTATATATACGTGACTATTATTGATATACATAGCAACTAGACCTCGATCAAGATTTTCTTTATCGCGTTCACCCTCACAATATTCAATCTTATATCCTTTATAATAAAAAGAGTTGAAAATTTGCTGAAAAACACTAATATATAATAAAAATACAATAATTAGAAGAATTGAGACGGTTATTTTACGTCTAAGGGGTGATTTTCGCTTTTTTACTTTCATTTAAAAACCTTATTCAAATAATAGAAAGTTAATCTCATTGAAACTTAAAGCTTTATTAGATTTAAAGATTAAAGAATGAAAAAATATAACAATTAATCTAATTTTATAATTTTTTTTTAAAAAATAATCATATTGTTTAATAGTTCAGGTAGATTTAGAACTATCATAAAAAATATAGAAATTAAGCAAGAGTTGTAAATAGTGAGCATGGAAGGAAAAATTTGTATGATTACAGGAGTAAATTCAGGTATTGGAAAAGCTACAGCAAAAGGTTTAGCAGAAATGGGTGCCACAATAATCATGATTTGTCGAAATAAAGAACGTGGAGAAAAAGCACAAAAAGAAATCATTGAACTCACAGGTAATAAAGAGGTAGATCTGTTTTTATGTGATTTGTCATCTCAAGAATCCGTTCGCAAACTAGTAGAAGAATTCAAGAATAAATATCAATATTTACATGTGTTAATTAATAATGCCGGAGTTATGCTTTCGAAGCGTACATTATCTGTTGATGGAGTTGAAATGAATTTTGCTGTGCACCATCTTGCTCCCTTTTTGTTGACAAATTTACTACTTGATATATTAAAAAAAAGTGCTCCTAGTCGTATTATTAATGTAACTTCTGCAGCCCATAGAATGGCAAAAATGGATTTTGATGATCTACAGAGTGAAAACAAGAAATATCGCTTATTTAAAGTATATGGTGTCTCAAAATTGGCAGCAATGTTATTTACCTATGAATTAAGCCGAAGATTAGAGAATACCAGTGTAACTGTTAATGCTGTTCATCCTGGTGTTGTAAATACTAATTTAAGTCGAGATCACTCCGCCTTTAGTCGAGGATTTGCAAAACTCTTTTTTAAAAGTCCGGAAAAAGGCGCTGAAACGTCTATATATTTAGCTTCGTCTATAGATATAGAAGGAGTAACTGGCAAATATTTTATAAAAAAAGAGCCTAAAGAGTCTTCTGAAGAGTCTTATAATGAGGAATATGCGAAAAGATTGTGGGAAATTAGCGTAGACATGACAAGATTAGATAGTATATAATTCCTTTTTTATTATTTGTTAATCATAATTTTAAGATAAAATCGAATTCTGAGTTTTCTAATACCAGTATTCAATTGATTTTCATCATTTTTGTTTTTCAATTCATGATGTAAACCAGATAAAATTTTTAAATATACCTAGATAATTACTTTGTTGTATATATTTCAATATATTCTTGTTAAAAAAATTTATATAAAATATCATGAGAGAGAATAAAGCTCCTTTAAAAGAAAAAATTATATGTCCGATTTGTAATTTTAAATTCATTCCTGATTCATTCCATTTTGAAAAAACTCATTTTGATACTGAGGAATCTAAAGGTGAACTTACAAATATTTTAAATGAAACTCATCAAGTTATTATGAATCCTTTTACAACAATTCGAGGTTCGTGGGTAACATATTGTCCTGAATGTGGATACATTATTAAATTTGCAGCGGAGATTGGTAAAAAAGAATTAGCAGAAGAAACCCATCGAATAATAAAGAGAGGTGTCTTTGAGGAGTTTGGAAAAGACTATAAGTATAATTATTATATAAGTGAAAAACCTTATATGGACAAATCAGATTACTTTATTGAGAGAGTTGATAATGTTAAAAGAAAAATCAAAATCGCTTTGGACGAGATAAATTTCGAACATTGGGGAACTCCTTATAAAGAATGGAAGAATGCTAAGACTGAAGACTCTTTCAAGTTCGTGATTCACTTTTTCTCAAATTTAGAAGATTATATCAATTCTAATGTAGAAGATTTTAAAAGTAAAGAAATGCCAGAAAAAATTAAAGCATTGAATTTACATAAAGAACTTGAGGATTTAATTCATGCAATTCGAGAATTAAAAGATAAAATAGCTCATGATGTTTATGAATTAAAAGAAGAAGAAGAAGAGCTGGTTGATAAAGCATTCATCGAATTTATATATCATTTGATCAAGAAGCAATTAAAACATTTAAATTTAGATGCAATTAAAATTGAACCCGAATATAATTTTATTGATATTAATGACATTAACTATGAAATCCGTGAATTCTTGAATGTATATTTAGACAGAGTATTACATATTAAAGACTTTTATTATGGATTTCTAACTCCCTTATTAAAGGACCTTGGAATCTCTATTAGTTAATCATATATGAATTCAAGGTCGTATAATCTATTTTTTTAAGAATAGCAAATCACGTTGAAAAAGATATATATAGCATTATAATCAAATCTTATATTGTAATTTAAAATTTGATGACTTAATATTGTCATAAACTCTTGAAATAGTAAATCTAAAAAAAATCTCGGAGTTAGGTTGAAGTTGCCTAAGGTAAAAGTTAATGATATAAGTGTGCATTATGAAGTTCATGGAGATGGGTTTCCGATTGTTATGATAACGGGAGTGTCTTTTTGTCTCAGGATATGGGATAAACCCCTGATTGATGAGCTTTCAAAAAAATTTAAAGTTATCATATTTGATAACAGAGGAGCAGGTCAAACTGATATACCTGAGGGGGAATTTACTCTAAAAATGATGGCTGATGATACAGCTGGATTAATGGATGTCTTAAATATTGAGCGTGCTAACGTACTTGGATTTTCGATGGGGGGAATGATTGCTCAGGAAGTAGCCTTAAATTATCCTCAAAAAGTTGAAAAACTCATTCTCTGGGGTACAGCTTGCGGGGGAAGAAAATCGATTCCTCCAGATCTTGCTGTGTATAAATTTTTAATAGGTGCAATTGAAGATTTAACACCAGAAAGAATGGCTAAGTCTACTATACCACTTGTTTTTACTAGGGATTTTATTAAAAACAACCCTGAATATATAAATGATAAAATTCAAAGAATTCTCAAATGTCGTATTCCATTTAGTAGTTATGCGAGACAAGTAAAAGCAATGTTAAATTTTAATACTTGTAGGAGACTAAAAAAAATGGACATTCCAACCTTGATTATGCAAGGTAAAAAAGATATTCTCGTTCCACCTCAAAATGGAGAAATATTAGTTGAGTTAATACCTAGAGCAAAACTTATATTTTTTGAGCATAGCGCTCATGCAATTTTCCCCCATGAACCAGATTTATTTCTAAAGATATTATTTGAATTTCTCACTTAAAAATTTATTTTTATAGCTTGAACAGGGCAAATATCAACACATTTTAGGCAATCAGGACAAAATTTGTCTGCATATGATTTAAAAACAATATGAATTTTAAATTTCTTGGGAGCTCCATCTATATCCTTTTCTTTCAACGGTACAAACATAAGGAGATTATAGGGACAAACTTCTAGGCATTTTAAGCATTTTGTAGGGCGTAATTCTTCTGGATCATGCGGTAAATCGCACTTTTTAGAATCATGTTTGAATTTAACCATAAATTTTATCACACTCTACCAAATTTTACTTGCTATTGAATGAGTATTTCTATCAATCAAACTAATAGCATTTTCTTCACACATAGATCTACATTGCCCACAACCAAAACAAATTGAAGGATTGATTATTGCACGATCATCCTTATCTAAACTTATAGCCCCAAATTGACACCTGTCAATACAGTTTCCACAGCTAATACATAGATCACGGTTAACTTCTACTACATATTCTGCTTTTCTGTAGGAATTAGTTATATCATACCATATCTTTGGTCTTGCCGCATAGCAATACTTATAATCGCAGTTACAAATACAAACTGTTTGTGGTATGTCATACCACCAGAAAACAGAATGTACATATCCTTTTTCTGAAAATTGTTCTAATTTTTCTTTTGCTTCTTCCGGACTAAGCTTTATTTCTTTCCAAGCTCTAGGATATTTCCTTTGAATATCTGTAAGTGGACCAAAATTCAAACATTTAAATTCATCCTGACCTTTAAAAATCCTTTTGCACATACAGGGATATACCACATGATCATAACTCAAATCTACAATCTTTAGAGCATCTTCTAATGGAAGAACCTGACCAGAATGGCTTTTTATGGTTAAATAATTCCCATACATTTTAACTAATCGACCAAAGACAGGAATTTTAGCCCAATTAAGCTTATTTAGCAACTTTGAGGTGGGAAGTGGAAACCACGCAGAGTCTGCTCCATTAATCGCTTTTCTAACTTTCTTAGATTCTCTTCCTAAAATGCGATCCAAAAGTGATAATTTATAAAACAATTCCTCTGAATATGATTTAGGATTTAAATACCATTTTCCATACCCTTCTGCATGCTTTCTACAAAACTTACACATAACAAATAATCCCGAATTATCCAATTAAACATTAAATAGTTTGATATTATTAAAACATTATTTTAATTTTACGATAATAAATATACTTGGAATAATTTTTAAAATCAATCAATAAATTACAAATAAGAGTGATATAAATGGAATCTAAATTATCAAATATTTTAGCAATTTTTGCCCATCCTGATGATTTAACTTATTATAGTGCAGGAACAATAGCCAAATGGGCTGAACAAGGTCATAATATAATCAATCTTTGTTGTACAAGAGGAGAAGTAGGCTCTCTAAGATCTGAAATCACAAAAGAACAAGTTGCAGCATTACGTGAAAAAGAACTTAGGGCCGCTAATGAAATACTAGGAGTAAAAGAAACTATAATTCTGGATTTTCCAGATGGAGGATTAATGAATGGTTCAGAATTACGTGAAAGACTTGTCTATTATGTTAGAAAGTTTAAAGCAGATAGAGTCGTCACGCTTGATCCTTGGGCATCTTACGAAGTACATCCTGATCATGTAATTGTAGGACGAATGGCAGCAGAAGCAGGTACTTTTGCGATGTTTCCATTATTATACCCTGAACAGATTAAGGAGGGTATAGAACCATATCATTGCTCTGATATATGGTTTATGGGGATGCTTGGTCATCAACCAAATTGCATTGTTGATATTTTTTCAACTCTCGATAAAAAAATTCAAGCCGCCTTGAAATTTGAAGGAACTTTAGAACTTATAGCTCAATTATTCTCCCCAGATATTTCACCGTATGATGTATCTCCCAAAGATATGAAAAAACTTTCTAAAAATGCTGGTAGACTTTTCCGTTCTATGGCAACGGCTATAGGAAGGAAGGTCGACCTAAAAGCGGCTGAAGCATTTTATATTCAAAAAGTATTACCAGGACATTTCGATAATTTTCAACAACAAATGCTGGAAATGTTGGGAAACCTTCCTGAACCACCAAAAATTTACTAAAATTTAGGAAATCTTAATTTTCTTATAAATTTTTTTAAATAAGGATTTAGAAATAGCATATGTAACTCCAAATATAATAATCAATTCATATCCAGGGATTATAAATTCATTATTCGTTGCACCACGCCATAAAATAATTATTACACTATTACTTTCACTATCTACTATAATATCATTATAACCGTCATTATTCGCATCTCCTATAAAGAGAGTTTCAGGATTACCCTCTATATCCATAGTGATTTGAGAGTCCCAGTCATTGATTTCATCATTCCATAAAAATAAAGAAATAGCAAAAGAATCATGACTTGATATGATAATATCATTGTGTCCATCATTATTCGCATCTCCAATAAAAGCACATTTAGGAAGATTTATGACATTTTTACGAAGTTCAGGTCCCCAATCACCAGCAATATTATTCCATAAAAAAATTGAGATATCATTTCCCCCCAAATTGGCAGTTACAATATCATTATACCCATCATTATTTGCATCTTCCACATAAACCCAGTGAGGAATATTTCCAACTTGTTTCTCAATTGAACTGTCCCAATCTCCTTTACTTGAGTTCCACAGTATTAGCGAAATGCTATCACCCATAGTATTTACTGTGATAATATCATTATATCCATCATTATTAACATCCTCAACAACTACATTCCATGGATTATCTCCAACATTTCTCGTTATTGGCGAGTCCCAGTCTTTTAAAGTTTGATTCCAAAGTAAAATAGTTGCTCTATCAATACGATCATTTGCGGTTATAATATCATTAAAACCATCATTATTAGCATCTTTTACTTGGATAAAATGTGGATATAATCCAACTTCAATATTTATCATTTCTTCCCAACCATTTAATGTATCATTCCATACTAATATTGAAACATGAGAACTTGCCCAATTTGCGGATACAAGATCGTTTTTACCATCATTATTAGCATCTCCTATATAAACACCATAAGGGCCTACTCCAGTAGCTAATTCAAAATTTGTATCCCAATCATTAGATGTATCATTCCACAATAACAATGAAATATCATACCCATGAAGATTTGCTGTAGCAATATCATTATACCCATCATTATTTGCATCTCCAACAAAAACAGATTTAGGAATATTTCCAACGGGTCTTGCAATACCAGCTTCCCATTTATTTAAAATTCGTTGCAACTCTGCATCATCACTCGATTCGAATTCTCCTGCCTGAATAATCTCGTTAAAATTCAAAAGAATGAAATTAAATAATAAGGTAATAAACAATAACCCAAAAATTGCCAGAATCACTTTTCTCTTAGATTCAGATCTCATTTTATTATAATGATTTAGTTAAAAATACTCTTATTATTGATAAATTAGTATTTATTAATTTTGTTTAGTAAGAAAAAAATTTTGAATATGCCAAAAAGAATAGCTGCAATTTTACTGTCGTAGAAATCGCCTATTAATAGAATAATTTAAAAAACAAATATTGATAGTATTTATTAAAAATTTTAAGTGAATTAATTATGAAAATTGTAAAAGGATTTCCTGCCAATCCCCCTAAAGAGAATTTTCAACTTAATATTATTAATCTTATGAAGCAAGGAATAAGAAATTTTGCAAGGCAAGAAATTGTTAGCAGAAAACTTGATGGAACTTTATTTCGGTATACATATAAAGATTCTTATGAAAGAATGAAACGTCTCGCAAATGGTTTAGAATCTATTGGAGTAAATTTAGGAGATAGAGTCGGAGTTTTAGCGTGGAATAGTCATCATCATTTTGAAATTTATTATGGACTTCCTGGGACAGGAGCAGTAATGGTATCTTTAAACTTACGCCTTGCACCTCAAGATTTAGCGTATGTTGTGAATCATTCGGGTACGAGTTTCATAATCGTTGATGAAGATTTAATCCCCGTAGCTGAATCTATTACACAGTTATGTAAAAAAGTAAAAGCATATATTATTATTACTGAAAAAGATTTAAGCAAAATACAAACAACTCTCAGACCACTTTATAGTTATGAAGATCTATTACATGAAGCCTCAGCAGAGTATGATTGGCCAAATTTGGATGAAAATTCTGCGTATGCTGCCAATTATACTACTGGTACTACTGGAAAACCTAAAGGTGTGTACTACTCACACCGTAATGTATATTTGCAAGCAATGATGTTTGCAGCTCAATTTTCAATGAATATAAATGATGTAATCTTTCAATTGGTTCCAATGTTTCATGTGATCGGATGGTCTAAGACACAAGCTGCCACTTATGTTGGTGCTAAACTTATCTTTTCTGGAAGATGGACATTAGATGATCTTGAAGAACTTACCAATATTATGGTTCAAGAAAATGTTACAGTATCGGGCGCTGTTCCTGCCGTACTCATGTCAATGCTCGAAATAATAAGAAAAATGCCTCAAAAGCCTGATCTTTCTGAGACACGACTCATTTGTGGAGGTTCAGAACCACCTATTGCGTTGATGCGTGGATTTTGGGATGAAACTGGAGGTGAAATCATTCATTCTTATGGATCTACAGAAGCAATGGCAATTACAACACTTAATTTATTCAAACCTTGGCTAAAAAAAGAATTATCAGAAGATGAATTATGGAATCTAAAGAAAAAACAAGGATTAATCATGTCAGGATTAGATATTAAAATAGTCGATGAGAGCGGAAATGAGCTTCCTCATGATGGAGAATCTTCAGGAGAAATACTTTTACGTGGACCTTGGATTACCACAAGCTATTATAATGCTCCTGAGGCAAAAGAAAGTTTTACTGAAGATGGATATTATAGAAGTGGTGATGCTGGATATCTTGATTCTGAGGGATTTTTAAAGATTACAGACAGAATAAAGGATGTTATTAAAAGTGGAGGTGAATGGATAAGTTCGATCGATATGGAGAATACATTAGTTTCACATCCTTCAGTTCTAGAAGCTGCTGTTGCAGGAGTTCCTCATCCAAAATGGGATGAAAGACCCTTAGCTTTAGTAGTGTTACATAAAGGATTTGAATCAACAGCTAAAGATGAAATCCGTAAACATCTTTCTAAAAATTTTGCTAAATGGCAACTTCCTGATAAAATTTTATTTGTAGAATCTATCCCTCGAACTAGTGTAGGGAAACTTAATAAAAAAGTAATACGTACAGAGTATAAGGAATTGTATTCTAAAAGTTAGTATATGAAAATGAAGTGAAGATATATGCCAATTGTAGATGTTTCAAAAATTCATCGTCCTGAGATTCAAAAAATAATTGAACAACGTAAACAAATACAGGGTTTAGCGAATAAAGCATTTTTTGAGGAAACAGATTACAAAATAGAAGATTATCGACCTCTTTGGAAAAAAGTTGGTGAATTAAATAGACGTTGGCTAAATGGAGAAGATATAACAGATATGCTATCGATGGAAGAGATGTTATTATTAACAAAACATTTACGGTTTTATTATGAATATAGTACAGACTATAAACAACAATTAACTCCAATTCCAGAAGATGCAATAGTAGAACCAGTTAAAGCAAATCGTGTTTCTGCTGAATGGCAGGCATATTCTGGAGCAAGGGAAGATCGAGCTATTTTATATATCCATGGGGGAGGCCATATCATGGGGTCCGCTAATACTCATAAGTTATTAACACTGGAATTGACAAAAGTTACCAATATAAGGGTATTAAGTATAAATTATCGTCTTGCCCCAGAGGAACCTCACCCTGCAGCTTTGGAGGATTGTGTTTTAGCTTACAAATGGCTCCTATCATCTGGAATTGAATCTAAAAATATCATTATTTCTGGAGATTCTGCAGGGGGTTATTATACCCTTTTAACTCTCCTGAAGCTAAGAGATGATGGAATAACTCCACCTGCTGGAGCAGTTTGCCTTTCCCCTTCAACAGATATGGCACAAACAGGTCAATCTGTAGCAAAAAATTGCCATACTGATGTTGTTCTCGGTGATTTAGGCTATATATGGTGGATTCATTCACATTTAGCAGGGCAAAATCCTCTTGATCCTTCTGTTTCTCCTCTCTATGCGAATTTAAAAGGATTACCTCCTATATTGATTCAAGCAAGCACTAGTGAAATGCTTTTTGATGACTCTAGAAGATTTTTTGAACGCGCAAAAGAAGCCGGGGTTGATATTACTATGCAAACGTGGGATGATACATTACATGTGTTTCAAAATACTCCTGAATTGCCTGAATCTAAGGAAGCAATGGAAAAAATTAAAGAATTCGTTCAAAACTTGTTAAATTAATTCTATTATCCCACTAAGATTATTTATTAAGTATTTTTACATTTCTTAAAGGTACCCAACCACTTTTTCCTCTTTCATTAGCTGCCCAAATCCAATCAGCCTCTTCTTTTTCAGCGATTAATATTTCACCAATCTTTACAGAGAGTTCTGTCGCTTCATAATCCTGTTTTGCTTTACAAGTTTTACCATGAATTTCAAGATAATTTTCAGGTACCCAACGACTTTTACCAAATTTATTAGTACACCAAATCCAGCCTAACCATTCACTTTCTTTTTTTCCAATTGTCAAGATTTCACCTTTAGTAATTACAAGTGGTTCAGTGTAATCAGAATTATAATCTTCAATTACTCGATAAGCTTTTCCTTTCATTTTTTTATCGTATTTTTAGTTGTTTAATTACCAAGAATAAGATTTGTTTTTAAAATATAAAGTATAAAGGAGTTTGAAATTAGTAATTACTCTTTCTTAACCTTAAAAATTGAAAAGGTTCCATTTGCTTTAGAGACCAGTATTTCATCGTTCATAATTTCCGATTCTAGAACACCAAATGATTTCCCCCTATGAATAACTTTTGTATTGCAAATAATAGTTCCTTCTCTAACTGGTTTAAAGTAGGTAATTTTAAGTTCTACTGTTGCACACAGCTCATCTTTTTCTAATAAGGGATATAAGGCACCTCCCATACCAGTATCTGCCATTGAATACATGACACCTCCATGAACAGTTTTATGTGGATTAAAGTGGTTCTTATCTATCTTTAAAACACATTGGGAATATCCTTTTTTCAATTCAGTAAATTCAAAGCCGATTAAATCACCAAATGGGTGAAATCCTTTAGATTTAAGTGGATTAGGTTCAGACATAAACTATACAAAAATTAATTGAATTTAATGTTTATTGAATTCTGAAAAAGACCATTAAAATGAGTCAAACTGTACTCATTATTCCATATCATTTTAACTACGAGAAAGAAGAAGAAGCTCGAAAATTAACAGATCTTTTAAAAAAAAATACTTTCATTTCTAAATTTCTTTCTATAGGAGAGGAAATTGAACTTTAATAGATTATCTCTAAATAAATTAAGTTGATTCAAAATTAATTTTATTTTGCTATTCTAAAGACTTCTTACGTTTTTTAGAATCCTTAAAATCGTCCTCAAATGCCTTAGTAAACCCTCCTAATTCTTGACGTGATAATATATCTTCATCATCAATCTGTCCTATTAATTCTTTATTAAAATCTAATTCACAATTAAGACAGTGAATAAAATCCCCATAATCAATGACATCTCTCGATTGGCACCTTGGACAATAGTATTCTGTATTAATGTTTTTCATAAATATCATGATAAAAATTTTTGTCAAGAATAATATAAACACCACTATTATTAAACTATTTTGCAAAAATGTAAAATAATAAAGTGAGCGGGAAACTAATGGGATAATAGATATTTAATTTATTTAAATTCTTTTTTGCATTACATAATGCTTGCGAATTGGAGTACAATGAGGAAAGATAGTGTCAATTGCTCTAGAGTTATTAGACCAAATTGTAGTACCTTCAAAATAATTTACTCCTAACAAATTCGCAGTTAATTGACCAAGATTATTCAATGCTGAAAAAATCCCCTTTCCAAAATAACCTTTTTTAACCATTGCTGTGTCTACATTCACACGAGTAATAGGATCTCCAAGCCATGATTCATATAAATCTGGAAGTCCAAGCAAAATACCTACTAATTCCCCTGTTTTTCTATCAAAAGCCATCGGAGCTAAAGGTTCAATTTTTTCAAATTCACATGATTCCCATGCTTCAATAAAGTGTGGGATATCAGAATAGGTTTTTGGATTGAAATCATATTGAATTCTATACCAAGAATTAGGAATTTGATTAAAAGCTTCAAAAAATTCATAGATTCGATTTCTTCCTGATGCATCAGGTAATATTTCATGAAATGAGTTATTTGCTAATGCTTTTATATCATCCACTAAGCTGTATAACTCTTTTAAACCAGCATATTTGAATGATATATCTTTATCAACTTTTTTCCCTTTTTCCCACGTCTTTTGAGCAACATAGACACATGTATATTGTGATTCCCTGGTATAACCTAAATTTTCTAGAAATTCTAAAATTTTTGATTGTGGGCTATTAAACGCTACACCATAGAGCATTTGTTGGTTAAATCCCCTAGTTTGAATACCAATCCCCCCTAGATTCTTTGGATAGTTGATATTCCCTCTTAATTTTCTCACTTTATTTTTTTTTATGAATCCTTCACATTCTCTAATTAATTCTCTACACACATTAAAATTTTTAGCATGAAGCCACCCAAATGTGCCACATTTTCTACTATAACTTGTATAATAAGGATCAATTTGACACGTAACAAATCCACAATTTTCTAAACCATTATGGGCAATAAATACCTTAAGTTTGTATTCTGGATTAGATAATTTAAAAGTTAAATATTCACATAATTCTTCGATTATTTTATGTTTTATTCTAAGATCCGGGACAAACAAAATAGAATGTAACACTTCATTAATTTCTTTGATGTCATGAGATGCCTTGACTTTAAATATATCTTTTTCAGCTTTTTGCAAAACTTGAACCATTTTAAACCTCTTTTTTAATTTTAAGAAATTACTAAATTAATTACTCATCTCTATATAAAGAAAAAAGTGATTTGGGTGTAATGTTTTTCCTTTATATACTCCCAATTTGTTTTACTATTAAAAAAAGTAAATAGAAAGTGATTATATGATTGAACAACAGAACATTTGTGGAAAATGTATTTTACCTGATGGATTTTTAGGTGTACACCTAAATTCAGATGGTGTATGCGATTTTTGTGCTAATCCAGATCATAAAAATATCAATTGGTCCCGAACAATAGTTAATAATGAGACAAGGCAAGATGCAATTATTGATTGGAACAATGTTATATTTGATATGACAAAGAATCGTGATAAAGTGAAATATGACTGTGTAGTGGGGTACTCAGGAGGAAAAGATTCCACGGCACTTTTGGATTATTTAGTGAAGGGACTTGATTTGAAACCATTAGCGGTAACTTCAGATACAGGTTTTATGACGAATATTGCTAAAGAAAACATAAAGGACACATTAAACCAAATACAAGTGGACCATATCTTAATCGAAAATGCAGTAAGCATATTTACTAAGCTTTATAAATATTTATTTCTAAACCACAATTCCAATGAAACTTTTTTAGCGCGATATATTTGTGATTATTGTTCAGATTTAATCCATAGTATTGTTGTAAAGGAAGCTATAAAATATAACATACCCTATGTGTTATTTGGGTATTCTCCAGATCAAATATTCAGGTATTTTTATGAGATGCCCTACGGAGAAATAATAAGAAATTGGAAACCAGAGATATTAGATTATCCACCATTTAATGATAAGGATAAAAGTTGGTATTTAACAGAGAAAGAGATTAACTCAAGAAGAATTCCAAGAGTTTTATTACCATATCATGTAATTCCTTATCGAGAGGATGAAATAATAAATCTAGTAGAATCTAAGAATTACATTAAAAAAGGACATGCTGATCCACTTTTGACTAATTGTAACGTAGTTCATGCCGCAACTTTTTATGATTTTAATAGATATGGAGGAATTCTATACGCTTATCAATATGCAGAACTAGTTCGTCAAAATCCTCAAGCAAGGAAAAAATGGTTAAGAACCCTTAAAATAGCGGCACCCTTAATTCTTGAAAATAAGTTTAAAGAAAATCAAGTAAATGAATTTTTAAAAAAAATTGACATTTCTCAACATAAGCTTATTGAAATTATACGAAGACAAATAGATCACGATCCAAATAAAAGTCAAATAGAAGCTAATAAAAACTTATTTAGAAAAAAAAGTAGATAACATTTTATACAAAATATAGAGTTCTTTTATTTTTATTTAAAATATTTTTAGTTTAAAATTTTGTAAAAATTTTTGGTTCAATTTAAAAATGATAAACTAAATCAATATGTATGGAGATATCGAAAAAAGGACTTTATAGATTAATCTTATCCATATGCCTTATTTTAGCCACTATTGGGGTTGGTATTTCATATTATTTTAATTGGTCACTTATTATTCAAGCCTTTCAAGAATATGAAGGTGCATTTGAAGTTGTTTTAATAATATCCATTAGAATAATAATCTTAATTATAACTGTTTATTATTTATTTCATAAATGGTTTAAACAAGAAGCACAATATTTGTCAGATATCCCATTCTTATTAGGATTATTCTTCCTTATTCTAATTTTTGGAAAGGCAATTGATTTACTTTGGGATCTTACCTTTTTTACCTTTAATGATGATATAGTCTTACTATTTCTAAAATTCAGATTTTTTATAATTATTTTCGAAGTAGCACCTTTAATTTACCTCGGTCTTGAAATTATCTTTTTTAGATTAGAAGATAGGTTTCAAAAGTTAAAAGATAAAGAATATATGAATAAATTGCGAGTTGCAATAATACTAATTATTGTCTGTGTTGAATCCATTGTAGTAATTATATCTCCAAATAACACAACTATGGGTATGATTCTGCCTGCTATTGTTATCCCTTCACTGATTGGAATTGTGTATATTTTTTTCTTAGCCTACAGATTAAAACGTCTTACAGTAGTTAAACCCGGGATCTTAACTCTTGGATTTCTTTTTTACTTGTTTTCAAACATTTTTCGTCCTCTTATGCAGAACATCTTAGGAGAAGTAGCAATGTATATCATATTAGCTGAATTAGTAGACATTTTTGTTTTTCTGTTAATTTTCTTTGGGTTATATAAAAAAGAAAAATAATATAATAAAAACTAAAACTAATTTGTTATTTTAAAAAAGTCCAAAAAGTAAGGGGTACAAGAAAAACAAGTATAGTGAGTAATAATATCCATTCAAGAATAGGAAGAAGAAGAATACAATAGAGAATAAAGATAATTATAGGACTAAATAAACCGAATATGCCACACATCTTTGGAACTTTATTATTGAAAAAAATAATATAAAGACTGAAAAAGAAAATAGAAAAAACAAACCCCCCAAATGTACATCCAGCAAATAAATTGTGAAGAATACTATCTGGTCCTGATCTATCTAAACTAAAAATCCCTACAAAAAAATATCCTAATCCTCCAATTACTCCACTAACAACACCACATCGCAATAACTCATGATTTATTCGAGAATGTAAATTAATAGACTTGATATTTTTGAATTTATTTTTTAAAAAAACATAGAATGGAAGTGATGTGAGTCCTGCTAAAATGCAAGAACTATCAAAAATTGAAGGAAAAGGGGTAAAAATACGAGATCCTAATTTACTAACAGCATGATTCCAAATCTCATATTTAAAATCAACACTGATTTGAGCAACAAAAATACTTGAAACAAGTAAGAAAAGAAATCCTATGATACAGAATGATAAACAAGATTTCATTATTTTAGGAAGTGAGTTAGAACCTAGTCTATTTATAACCCTAAATTTCGATTTTTGAACATTATTTTGCTTTTCTGTATTGGAAGGAGTAAGATTTAATATTTTGAGAAGCTCTTCTGCTTCCTGAATTATCTGTATATTTTCACTAATCTCTCCTTCATAATAATTAAATAAAATACAATCTTCAAAAAAATCAGTTTTATAATCGAATCTCCAACTTGGAATATATCCGCAGGGCACTAATCCAGCATCATGAAAGATCTTTTGGTGAGTAGGTTCATAGGCAGAAATAAATACTTCACAATAGCGAACCTTTAGTTTTTTTCGATATTTGATAAATTCTTGAACAAAAACATATAATTCTTCCAAATTAGCTATTTTATATACGGTTTTTTCAAAATTTTGAACAGTAGGAGTATATAAGAATTTAAAATAGGAATCTGAATTTTCAATAGAAAATGCAATAGTGATATAGCCAAATTTGTCTGTAGAAAACTTAACTGAAAGGTGATTTCTTATTTTAGAAATTTTATTATCATCAAGAGATATTTCAGGGACTTTTATTTCATAAGACCCTAAATTATACCTTTTATTAGAAAAAGTAAAACAACGTTCAACAGCAGGAAGGAAGTTAGGAATATCCTTTCTACGATACTTTCTTAAAGCTCTTTCATCATAAAAGATCTGCATTAAATCTGATTCAACTTTTCCAAAAAAAATATCTTTATTAGGATAGAATCCTATCGGTGCGATTCCACAAACCCACATTGAATATTGAGATTTTGCATGAGCCGTTCGATTTTCAACATACCACGTATAAATTTTATCTTTATATTTATGACACATTCCAATCATAGATCCAATCATAGCTTTCGTGATGTCAATATATCCTTGATACTCCTTCCTAAGCAAAAAACCTCGAATATAGCCCCGTTTATTCTTAAAATCTAGAACAAAGGTAATACAGCCGGCAATGTTAAAAGAAGGATCTTGGTAGACGATCCATTGAATTGAAGGATCTTCAATCATCTTTCGAACTTCGGTCTCATCTTCCATTTCTTTATACGGATAAGTACCATCGTAGAGTTCTTTATAAATCTCGATAATCTCTCTTGCGTCTTCTGGTCGGGCAAGTCGTAATATTGGATTAATTTTATTTTTATGTTTTCTATCGTCAATTTCAAAATCAAGGTATATTCCAGATTGAATATCCGGCTCTATCACATCCTTAAAGGGTTGCATCAATTTATCCGTAGATTCTGGAAACAATTCATACAGTGAAACTGTTTTTGTGTAAGGTGATAACATTTTTTTGAGTGTTTTAGAATTAATTATCCCCTCATATGCCAAGTATATTTAAATGAAAAATCGAGACAGACTTGCAGGAGATTATGCGTTTAAATAACCCTCAATAAAATCAAGTAAGTCGGTCTCTATTCTCAAAAAAGGAGGAATTAGGTTTTTAAAAATGATTTTAATTTGATACAAATATTAGATATTCTCTTACCGAGTGTCTCCAACAATTCATCTTTTTCTTGTAACAATCTATTTTCTTCTTCACATTTAGCATTTAATTCATGATTTTCAGAACTATTAGGTTCATTCCATAATAAATTGTTTTTGAATTGGAAAAATGTTTGCATTCGCTCAAATAAAGTGACTTTATTATCTAAAATTTGTTTCTTTAGCTCTACTGGTTTAAGTTGACCTTTACTTACTTGATCGATTTTCTCCTTAAGGTCATCTAATTCTTCTTGGTTAAAAATAATCCCTTCCAAGATCTCTTTAGTCTTATTTGGTATTGTTTTTTCTTCCATTATATTACCCTCTTATATTATAAATATAGGATCGAATTTGTTTAAAAAATGTACAGACTACATTATATAATTCTTTAGGATCACTTCTCTCAATCACTTGGAATTTTTCAATATACCTTTGTAACTCCTCTTTTTTCAAGGGTAAATCTTTACTTGTGCTAAGAAATTCTAAAAATTGACCCAATTGATGATCAGTTACCAACCCGTTTATATTATAATAATGTCTATATGTTTGTACCAGATATTTTTTGATAATATCTTCTTCTATCTTTAACACTTTTTCATACTGTCCATATTTAAGTGCTTCATAGATAAAAAATAATTGATTATATAACTCAGAAGAAGCGAATTGTAATGCCTTTCTCAAATTGGCTTCCTGGATAATATATTTCCTACGCTGAAACGGAGCGGGATTTTGAACCTCTTTTTCCATAACTTCGACATTTATATCACCGTGAAGCCTTTCTCGTGATTGATAATAATCTTGTAATGCGATATCATATTGGTCTCCAACACGATATGAGGTGCGGATTGACTGCGAACCACTCGCTTTCCGGGGATGATCTTCTACCAAATAGCGGTGTTTAATGAGAATATCGAGTACTATATCACGCAATTTAGTGATATGTTCTTTTTTCACACCTCTCTGTTTAGCCTTCAGAGCAATAAATTTCAGTAATTCTTCTTTTAATTTTGTCTTATATACATTCCCTATTCTTTCAATTTTCCTTATAGCTTCTAAGAAATGCCTCACTTCATCAAGGTAACCCATATAATTGCCCAAATCAATTTCAAAAAGAGTCTGATGGGCATGTTCCAGAAGCTTCCTTTCGGCATCCCGTAAGTCATAGCCCTGTGCCCTCATAAACGGAATAATCTCTTCATAGGGAAGTGGGTGTTCCTTTATGATATCCTCATACTCTAGTAGAACAGGGAAGGTTTGATAGATATCTTTTCTTTTGATCAATGCTCTATAATTATTAAGATTTTTGAGATACTCAAGTTGGTAGGTATTATTTCGCTTGGAACTATAATAGCCTGTACCTATCAATTCTTGTAAATTCATCAAATTTTTTAGCAGCGCAATATCACGATTATCTACAGCTCTAAATGCCATAATGTTAGGAAAATAGGTAAATACGTTCTGGTGTAAAGAATGCACTTGATTTGCCGAACATATCAATCCAAACCCTTTTTGCCGTAAAGTGCCTAAAAATTTGTCAATCTTTCCGTAATGGGATTGCGTAGTTATATATCGGGAATCAAAGAAGATATCAATGGTAGGCATGATGATAATTTTCGGATGATACTCACCATTGACAGTAATATAGTGGATAATCTTGGAAAGAATTAAGAATGCAAAGAATAACTGAGTCCTAAACTCTTTTGTAATCGAGAGATCCACGATTACCGTCTTGTCTGTCTTTATAAAGTCACACGATTTTACCTTGGAAGTTGTTGCACTTAAACATAATGTTAAATCCTCTTGGGTTAAATCAGAGAACAGTGATCCTAGAACTGGATCTGTCGGTCGTTTTTCCCAGTCGCTTTGAGTCCTGATCTCTAAATTAAGGGAAGGAAGATCCATTTCAGGATTCTTCAAAATAGTGTTTCTGAACATCTCAACGGTTCTTTTATTTTTTCCAAACGCCAACCCATACACATCAAATAAGAACTCTTGATACTTACTATTAGAAAGATCATAGGGGATATCCGAACGTAAGGGATCGAGGCTAAAAGAGCTCCCCAACTTGAAGTAGAGCAGCTCTTTTTCGAATTGGGTGCCCTCAAAATAGGATATAAGCTTTGACCATGTCCCTGAAAAGTCAAATACTAGGGATGGAACCTTTGTTTGTATTAATTCCGCAACAATTTTCATGGACGCATGTTCTCTGTCATTAAAGGCTCCATTTACGAGTAACAGGTGTTTCAGCTGATCGAGCTTTAACCCAAAAGGAACTTCCGATTCTAGGATTTCAGTATTTATGGCATGGCCAAGAGTAATGAAATTTTCCAAGTGTAAAGGAGTATTAAATTCTGCCCCTATTCGCGTTTCTACTCCTTTCTTATATTCATCGGCAATTTCCACCAGTTTATTTAACGTCTTTCCCTGTAATATTAAATATTGTAAGTGTGTACCGCTTAACCTATATGTATAAGTCTTAAGAGCAGAGCATAAATATCCAGAGATTAGCTTTCGTCTCCGAAGGGGCGTGAGCTTTAACCCATTAAAATTAGATACAAAAGCATGAACGATAGCCTTGTTATTTTCCTGTAGCTCACGTTCTAAACCATGCATATCTCGTACTGTAACTCGTCTTGTATATATGCGATTAGATACTGCTAACGTGAGCATAGACTTCCATATACCGGAACGCATGGTAACCCATTTTTCATCCTTTTTGGCTACTTCTTCAGGTGATCTTCTGATCTTTTCTTTGGAATAATGATCCCAAATATACTTACGATCATGATCAAACCAATGTTGCGTCTTAATATTAAGGCGTCTAAAAATCTCCTTTTTGTCAAACAATTCCAAGTTTATAGGGGTATTGTATACCGTATAGGCAAATGGTACCTTTTGCATCATTGCAGATTGAGTAAATTTATTCGCATGGGCGATAAGAAAAGGTCGATAATCAGATAGATTAGACATCTTAAGATTTACCAGCATCTGATTCTGGATGTGAAGAAACAGACTGTCGGGAATTCTGTTGTAAAAATAAAATTTAATATCAGAAAATGGATATATAATCTTATACTCTTTTTTATCAAGAAATAAGGTTTGTGAACTGTTAAATAATAAGCCTCTCCACCATAATCCGATAATACAAAACACCACTATAAAATTAGCGGGAATGACATAGAGAAAGAGTCCAAGAATGGTAAGAAAGATATCTATATAGAGCACCACAGACACGATAAATATTATCTTAAATGCTCCCATCGTATTATGTGGTTTATGAAAATATTCAGAAGATTTGTTACTAACACTATCTTTTATAAATAATGCCCGGATGCCATTTATTAACTCATTACCTGACAATAATCTGATACGAAAGTGATGAAAATTTGAGGCAAATAAATTGCGAAAGATTGCCTGATATTCATGTATCTTGCTCAGTAAGAGATTTATTTTAAATTGTCGTAAGAACCCGTGAACAGTGGTATGAATACAAAAATAAATATAGGTCTTATAGGATTCTTTTGATCCCGCTTGAATGTGTCTATCAATATCGCTAGCAAGATGAATCACCGGAATATGAACCACCTGATAGGTGAAGGGTATTAGGTTTCCAAGATCACTTAATGCTTTAATATAGGTATTGGTGGTCTCATGGACATTTTCAGGGATAACTTCTACTTTAAATAGCTGTAATGCAATATGAGTCAAATCGTCTTTATTGGACATAAATAAGGTAGACTGCTCTCCTTTTCTCTGCCAAAAAATAATAAGGGAAAAGGGGTTAAACGTAAAGGTTTTTCTACACATAAATGATATGAAATATACAAAATTATAGCATTGATCATAAAAGGCGATGATAAAGAAAAGTAAGAATAATATTCCTATGCTAAGTGCTACAAATTGGTCTATACCTATTATATATGTAATAACCATGATAAATATCACTAAGAGTATAAGTGATAAAGCTCTGATACTTGAAAATTTGGTATTAATATCCTTTAGCTGAGGGACGGTTCTCCAAATATCTAGATAATCCTTATCTACTTTCTTATCTTTTATTTTTTCCATGATATATTCTTTCTTTGGGAATTCAGCGTCTATCATATCTTACCTCTCGCTATTATTATTATATTTTTTATAGAGTATATAGAGCACGATACAAGGTGTAAAGCATATTGGAATTAACAACATAAATATATTCCCCATATTTGGCTGCAAGACCATCTGAAAGAGCATTAATATACCGGATAAAAAAAATACAAGGCCTACTCCAAAAATAAAATAGAAAAACATATGAGTCTGGGAACGTTGATAAGAAATATTGTCCTTGAGAGTACCCTCAACGCTGATTTTATTACTCTTATGGTTGGTGAGGGTATCTCTCATATGTTTTAAATGAATGATAGTCTCTAATCTTTGAGCATCGAATCCTGTAATAGCCTCTTTTTGTAGTTGTATTTCTTGTTGTTGAATCTTTTGTAATAATAAGGGTCGAAGGAAATCGTCATTAGTCCTTTTTTTCTGCGCCATAGAGGATACAAATGAAAATAAATTACCGGGAGTGGTCATAGCAAGATCCTCGAATTGTAGTTTTTCATGTAAATTCGGAATATCTATTTTAGCCAATTCGAAATAATTAGCAAAAATTCGTTTCACATATTCACGCGGAATTTCTCCCCGTGCTTTTAAAAATATCTGCTCACATTCTTGTAGTGAATAGAGGACTTCATCAGGGAAAATCTGAATCTTGAGATTCTTTAAAAATACCTCATTTATCATTATCATATACTCAAAAATCTTCTCACCCTTATTCTTATTACACGGTCTCATTCCTAACTTGACACCGATTTCATTGAGTTTATTACTGGTAAGAATCATCCCCACCACTGCTAACTTTTTGTAATTTTGTGTCCGCATACACACTAATATCAGGTTCTTCAATTTTGAGCTCAGGAGTGTGGTATTTATGATTTTAATGACACCTCCTCTTCGGCAAGTAATTTATCTAAATCTAAAGGCTCTTGGGTTTGTAATATCACTTTTTCGATGGTATTTCCTTCCTTTTCAAACCGTCGTATAGTCTGATAATGAAACGCAGCATATGGAGTGGTCAAAATAAAGGCAATAATCTGGGCGATATATCCAGGACCGACACCACAAAAATGAGAGGAATGAGTCTGTACATCCTCATAATATGCAAAAGGAAAGTAGAAATCTTTGGGAATAAAAAATAATACGGGAACTATAAAAAAATATAATATGAGGAGTGCCCATACACAGATAGTTGTCCATGACGAGAATATAAATCCCTCGTTCTCATTGTGTGTATCAATATCCTTGAAAAATACTTCATACATGGTCACAAAAATGACAACAATTGAAATTAGTGCGATAAAGAACAATTCAGGAATGTCATATTGTGTATATAAATTAGCAAGGGTATTCGGTTGAGTTGTTGCTATCGACCACCCGAAGATCATGGAAAAATGTCCTGAAACAATAACATTGTGAGAAAGATCATATATTTGAAACGAATACCATTCTAAGAATAATGAAATAAAGAAAAGTATAAGCCCTATGACAAAACATTTTTTAAACGCATCTTTGTGAGTCATTGATTACTCCTCCAAAAATGAGCTATATTTTCGAATATAATCTTTTTTGGGGGGTGATTGGCCTTCGAAGAATTTATCCTTTGTAAGCACTTCTCGTACCTTGTTTTTAGTATAGAGATCTTCCGCATGTTCTTGTTCAAACCGGGTGATAATAGGAGTCTCTGTAGAAGTGTCAACACATTCATAGGAAAACTGAGCCATTAGTTCTGACGAAAGATGTTCGCCGATCAATATTAGTGTTGAATCATCGAATTCATGCTGATAATATGGTAAGGATGCTTTTTCGAACAATGACGATTTGATTCGTAGGTATCTCCCGTATAGTAAAGCTATAGCGACCACATATACACTAAAGATAGAATACCCTAGCGTCTTTATAAGTCCTAACAGAAAGAATGCCTGAAAAAGTATAATCAGTAGAGATACAAACCCAAAACAAAAGATTGGAAAAGAAAAGAAACGTATTTTCTCAACAAAATCATTTCGGGCATCATCATAATCTGCTGCTACATCTTCGTTATCAGAGAACTCTTCTATGAGAGAATATTTGCGTTCTATAAATTCAAGGAGGTGGGAGAGGTGAGCTATCTTAATAATATGAATATTTGTAGATTTTTGATAGGCAAAAGGGATCACCTTATCTAAAAAGCCTACGGTACCATGACACACTAAGAGAGGCTCAAGTAAGATTTTGTAGTGAAGTGGTCCATTTCGAAATAACACGTTCTTGAAGATAAGTGATTTCTCCACGGATATATCAAGTTTTAGATATTCCTTAAGCATCCATGAAAATTGCCCTGAATTCATCAAATCATTAATAATAACTTGACGTACTGTAGATAACTTAGTAAGATATGTAGTAAGAACCTTCTTAATTGAAGACTCATCTTTCTTTATACTACCCTCATAATCTATATGCGTCTGAGATATTTTTAGCGTTCCTGTGAATGAACTAAGCTTAATCGGAAGAATGAGTAATAACTCCACCATTTCACTTACTTTGAGCTGTTTTAACGCAATTACATCAATAGCAGTATATAAAGTTCCAGATTTAGGAAGGATATGATATTCTAAGGATTTTAACTCTGATTGTAATCGAGTAAGGAGCTCCTGCTTTTCATGAGACTCTATTTTTTCTGAGTGAATCGCAAAAGGTTCTGTAATCGCTTCTTGAATTTTAGGAACACTCTCTTCTCCAGGAACTTCATAGGAAATACGCTCTTCTTGAACAGGTGGAGACACCACAGGTTCTATTGTAGAATTAATTTTATTAGGAGAGGGATAACTTTTTCCTAGCCGTGATATATTAAATTTTTCTTCAAACCATGGTTTAACCTCTTTTATATCGTCTACTGGTTCAATCTCATACTCTACATCCGCTTCTTCAACTGTATTATAATCCTCTTCTGGTTCTTCATACTCAGGTATATGACCTTCATATTGAGATAGCTCAGATTGCTCGATATCAGAATATTCATTTAGCGTTTTAACATTACTAAATGCTTTCGCAACTTCGATTATTCGTTGAGCTGATTTCTCTCCGATCCCCTCTACTTCAGATATTTGAGCTATGGTACTGTGAGCAATCTTTTCTATCGAGTCAAATCCTCGTATAAGTAGTCGTTCAGCAGTAGCCGGTCCCACATACTTTAACTTGGTAATATCTTTTTTCGTCGTAGCAGTCGCATTAAAAGAAGTCTCATCAGTTTTAGAATCTTTATCTTCTTTTTCAGTCTCAAATTTCGTTAAATCTAAAGTACTATCACTTACTCTTTCATGTGTTGTCATAGGTGTACTATTATTATAATGACAGTTTATAAAGAAAAAAAACCGATTGGATACAAAATTCAGTGATGGTGAAATGATCTGATCATAATTTGTATCATAATCATTGAGAATAAGGATCTCCCAAACCGAATAAATTAGAACACCTTAATTTCCGATGGAAAATAATTTAGGGATGACGAAAGATTTATAGGGAGCTTTTCCCTTAATATAATTATGCTAGTAACCAAATTA
>CAYSZJ010000010.1:0-56408 GCA_964435435.1 uncultured archaeon | reverse complement strand
CAAAACTCTAGTTTTAATCAAATTATATCCTTTTTTCTTGAATATATAGAAAAGGATATTAGCAAAAAACGATAAAAAGCTACAGCTTAAGAAAATTAAAAAGAAATTCATTATACTCAAGGTTTTATCTCTTAATTGGTTTATAATTTTAAAAACATCATGGTTTTTACTAATTATGGAAATTCCTAATCTGGAAAAGGTATTGGTTTGCTGTATATCTTTCTTTTTCTAAGAGTTATTATGAATTAGTCTAACCAAATACATTTTTCTGCCTTCATCGTCATCTTCATTAAGTATGTCTAATTTTAAATTGTATTTATGACAAAACCTTGGTAAATAATTGATGTTAAAATAAAACCATCTAAACTTTTTGGCAATTTTCCCTTTCCATAGTGGTATATACTTTGAACTATAGTATTTTTTTCTATAATCTGTATGACGCATTATGGCAATTATTTGACCATTTTTCTTTAATAATTTAGTAAGAATTTTGAATAATTTTTTTGTCTTAGATAAAGTTCCCGCTAAACCAATATTATTTTCCAATAAAGTGATTGTATCGTATAATTTAACAGGATTATAATTAAAAATGTCTGCCACATGGCATTCTTTAATGTTTTTTGCTTTAGCGATTTTTATTGCATGTTCTGAAATATCAATAGCATCTACGTTTCCATTTCGCTTTAAAGCAGGGATATAATAGCCTGTAGCACACCCTACATCTAATATTTCATCATGAGCAAGTGAGATTGCTTTTTTCTCGAGATCTGACAAATCTTCATATTCTCGAAAATAATAATCTAGATCAATTAGAAATTTAATTTTATCCTTTTTAATTAGATATAACTTAGACGATTTATCTTTTAAATACCCAAACATTGCTTCTCCAAAAATATTAATATCTTTTTTCATTTTTTCAGCGAGAATTAATTTTATTCTCTTTTTAGAATTAATTTTATAAAAAAAATTTAAAATCCACTTAAATTCCCATGATAATTTATAATGTTTAATTTTAAAAAATAAGAAAAAGTAGGAAACTCCTATCATGAGTTCCTTAATTAAGGTACTGTTCCATCAGTTGTTCCACGCATGATGAATAAATTGAATAATAATTATTTAAATTCCAAAAAAAATGAAAACTGATAAAAATTAAATAAATAATTAATTTTGTTAGAGGAATCTTTCATAAACACATTCATTTAATTTCCATTAATTTCATTAGAAATAAGACTAATCCATAAAAAAATCTAGGAAAAGCCCTAGATATTATCCCAATTATTACATTCACATTTATGATATATATAAAGAGGAATTTTATCTATTTCAAATTTATATGTATCTAATACAATATATTTCCCATGATATTCAGTTTTTAATTTGCATACATCGTTTATAATCATTCCAGCAATAAAGTTTCCCGAAATAATAGCCGTAGACCCTAATACCGCCCCTACGAATGCTGATTTTTGTGTTCGATAACGTAAAGTTTGATGTTTATTAAAGAAATCGTATGGACCAAATATACAACGTAAACAGGCTGTTTTTTTTGGAAGATAACTATATAACACACCATATGAATACATAACACTACCCCAATAAAATGGTTTCTCGTTTTTAATGCATAAATCATTAACTAAATAGGGGGCTCCATAATAATCAAGTGCGTTGACAATAATATCTCCCCATTTTATGAGTTTGTCAATTTTAAGAAATTCATTTGGAATAATAATCTCTTTATCTTTTAAAAGATTAATTCCTGAAGGATAATCAACTTTTAGGTTATATGATTTAATGTTTAAATTTGGATTTATTTCTAATAATCTTTTTTTAGTTACCTCAGATTTTAATTTTTCTACATCATCAGGAATATATAGCGTTTGCCTATTCAAATTGGAAAGTTCAACTGTGTCATTATCAACAATTCTATAGTTATAGACTCCAGAATAAACTAAATTCAAAAGAACATTTGTACCAATTCCACCAAGTCCAAAGATCACAACTTTCGCATTTTTAATCTTTTCTTGTTCTAATAATGGAAGTTCTAAATGTTTACTCCATCTTTCTTTCTCATATCTATTTAAAGTTTTATTTATCATATCAGGTTGAAAATTATCAAATAATCTTTCTACCTCCAAGAAATGCTCAGCTTTGAATTTTTGGAGTAATGGTTGTTTATAATAACGTAATGAAGCCAATTTTTTATAATACTTTTTTAAAAACTTCACATTTGTAATTGTAACATCTTCATCTTTTAATTTCCCTATTGCCCATTCATAAACATCTTCTTTATTAGCTAATTTGCTGATCTCTCTACATGTAAAATGCAATCCTTTCTCTTCAAGAACAGCTTTAATTTTTTTTTCGAGCAATTTAATTTTTCTCATTAAGAATAAATTTTTTTTTTTATAAGATTATTTAAGAATTAAAATAAAAAAAATAGGATATACTCATAATTCGAGTATATTAATTAAGGAAGTGAACCATCATTGCCACCACGCATACTAATATATTCAAATATATTTATTTAAACCCCCAAAAAATAAAAAAATTATTTAAGTATTAAAATAAAAAAATAGGATATACTCTTATAATGAGTATATATAAAGATTATTAGGGGAAAATCCCCATAAAATAAATTTAAAAATGTTGTTAATCTAAAGAAAACTGATCTAAACTGTTAAATATAAATAAATAGGTTTAAGAATTTATTATTAATTTATTTGTATTTTATTAGAGAAATTTTAATAATATAATGTTGAAATTACCTGAATTTAAAATTCTAGAGGATATAACAGAAGACCAAATTCAAAAAAATCTTGATATAATAGTAGAAACTTTGTTTCATGAGATTAAAATATATCTTAATTTAGAACCTTATCTAAATGATTTTGAATTTTTAATAAGTAATGAAATTTCAAATAAATTTAAACCTGAAGATATTTTTAATATTGGAATCACTAAGCAAACTAGAAATGGTAAATTATTAATAGAGATATATAAAAATTATATTAAATATTTACCTTTCCTTTTATTAAGAGAGATTTATAACTTATTTATCCCTGTTGAACAGCAAGAACATGAATTAGTACAAATTGTAGTCAATCAAATAATCATGAATGATCTTTCTAAATTTTCTCATTTAAATGAGTGGAGAACTCTTATTAGGGAAAATCTTGAACAATATGATCTTTTATCTGTAGGTTTTAACCGTTTGATTGCTTTTGATCGTTTAGAAAATTTTTTCAAACTTCAAGGAAAGAATCAATCTTATAATCCAACGCAATTCTTCTTTTATTATATAAGAAGAAACTCTTCATTGATTACTGATAAAATTGAAAAAATTGATGATGACATTCATAATATATTTTTTGATGCATTCCAAAATTTCACATCAAAATCTATGAATAATGATGAAATTATAGAAACAGTACGATGTCTTAAAGAAATCTTTCATAAGGTAAAAAATTATCGGGACTTATTGAGCTATAAGACATATTTTCAAGAATTCAAAGAAAAAGGTCAATTGAAAACTGAATTGAGCTTGAGAAAATTCATTAAAAATATGGATTGGATTAAAAATTTTAGTTTTATTGCTCCTTCATATTATGTAATTTGGAATACAATAAATGTATGTTTAATTACAGTTTTTTTTAGATTTAATCCACATTTAGAAAAATCTAAGATTTTTAAGATTATAGAAAGTCTTCCTTTTTTCATTTCTCCCCGTATTTCAAGAAATAGTTTTGATTTAGATCTATTCGGGTTTTTTGTTATTCCTAAAGTTTATTTAGATGATTTAGAAAAATTTGTTAAAAAATTAGTGAATGATGGGTATATAATTAAAACGTCCTGCTTATTAATTAATTCGGCTATTCTATTTAATAATTTAAACTACTTTAGACCATATTCACAAAAACATCGAATTATAACTCCTAAACACAATTTATATGAAAAACGATATGAAATTGAATTTAAATTAGATTTTGGTACAAAATTTCATGACATAAAGCTTAATCTTCTCGATTTTTTAGTTCTAGACAGAATTCGTTTTTTCAGTGTATCTGGATTAGGATTTGAAAGGAGAGCTGAAACCTTACAATCTTTAAAATCTGATTTACTTAATGATATTGTGTCTGAGCGTACAATAATTAAGAATTTAAAAAGTAATCTAGTATTTTTTCATAGTTCCGATGAGCTTAGGACAAGCATTTTTCAACTTTTAGAATCAAATAAACAGTTTGGTTTTTTCTATATCAAAGGAATTTTAGAAGATTATTTGGAATTAACAAATTTTATGAAAGAAGTAATTATTAAAAATCCAGAGATAAAAAGTATTACTCAATTACAACAATTAATAGATAACCAAAATTTTTCCCTGTTAATTGAGAAAAACTTTATTTTGAATAATACTTATGTAAAAAATTTTATTTTGAAAGATATAGCTTCAAATTACTTTATATCAAAAGAAAAATATGAAAAAAATGTTGAAAAAATCAAAAAATTTTATAATTTATTCAATTCCTGCTATAACTTAAAGATTTTCGATTTAAAAGCTATAAAAACAATTCTTGTAAATAAAAAATTAGTAGATACAATTTATAAGAAAAAAGAAGAAAAACTAAAAAAAACGTATGAAAACTTCAAATTATATAAAATAACAAGCCAAGAAATAGATAGAATAATAGATAAATTCATATCTCATAAACCCCCTATTATTCAACCAAATTTGTTAAATACTATTATTACAACTGATTATGTTAATGATATTTTTAAATTTTGGGTTAATGCAACTACAGAAAATACAGATAAACTCGATATTATTAAAAAATATTTTCCTATTGTTGTAATAACTAAATCAACTGATCTTTTCTCAGATAAAGCTTTATACTATGTCCAAGTTTCAATTCCATATATAACTAAAAAGGAAAAATATCAATTATGCTCAATAATATATAATATTTTTAAAGGAGATATAGTATATGGGAAAACATATTTATCTACTGGATTCATACCTGCATTTTCAATTAAAAACTTTTATGATTTTGATAATAAAAAGTTTTTTTACACTTCAGATCTCTTTGAGCAATATTCTCTTTATTCAAAAAGAATTTTAGAAAAAAAACTTAAATCTATTCCAACTAAGCGTTATGACTTTCAAGAAAAATTTTGGCTAAAAGAAAGAAATCTAATGAGTTTAGTTAACCGTGTCAATTACCGTGTTTCAAAAGAAAAGTTAGATTTCGATATTACCTATCTAAATAAATTATTAAATTTCCATTTAAATCTAAAAGACGTTTTAATGAATATTAATAAATTTAAAGAAATAAAACCAGAATACTATTTTTATAATTATATAAAATTGATAAAATTTATCCCTGCGCTTCAGAATTTCGGGTTTGGTCAATATTTCTTATATCTTTATCCAACTGATATGAATGAACTTGATTTTAAACTTCTCCTACTTAATACTTTTCAAAAAGTCAAATATCCTGCTTGTATAGACGATTCAAACTCTCTTTTCATTAAGTATATTATGCCTCATAAGAACCCCAATCTTAAATATCTGAATTGGATAACAAAATCAAAAAAAATTATCCGTGAATATTGCGCATTTTTCATAAAGAAACTCTATCAAATTTGCCATTTTAATTATAATCTTAGCCCAGAAGGTTGGATATATGATAAAGATAGATTTAAAAAATATATGCAAAATATACTTTTCAATCCAGATTATGAAATTCAAATTCCTGAAGTTAAAGAATTCATTATAGAAAGTAAGTCAGTTTCTTCATATTTTGAACCAGAATCTCCTGAATATGAATCATTAACCAGTATTTATAATTGGCAATCAATTGACATTAAATCATATTTAGCAACCCAAAAACATTCAATTGTAAATCATATTACAAGCTTGTTGAAGAGAAACTTAATCTTTCCATATATATCTTTAAAGAATTTAGATCTTCATAACAGAATTCGGATAATTTTACCAAATGTAAAACCAGATTTAAACAAAACTCTTGTAAAAATCTTTAGCTTTTTCAATTATGGATTTGTCTATGAAATTGAAGGCGAATATTTTATTTATGGATTTCCCGAAGAAGTTAAGTTCGAAAATGGTTTGATGATTAAACTTTACTTACCTAAATGCGAACTTCATGAATTTGTAAAGTTATTTGATTTATTATTCGAATATTTAGAGATTAAAGATTATTTAATTTTAAATGATTTAGTAGATGGTTCACAACTATTAAAGTCAATTTATGGCAGTTTAGATTTTTTAAAAGAGTATAATCCTTTAAAGAATCTTATATGGAATCCTAAGGATAAGAAATGGATAAATCATAAACTTTTTACTCAAAAATTTGAACCAATATATCCAGATTTAATACCTAAGGAAGAATCTTAAAATAATTTTAAATCTGGGATAATAAATTGGTCAATTACGTCAAATATTTACTTAAAAGATTAATTTTACGCTTAAGTAAACTAATCATAAAACTATTACTAAAGTTTTTTTTTGTTCTATTATTACAGAAATTAAATTTTATTGTAGTTTTTTAAATTCTAACCAAAATAATTTATATTGATATGAAAAGAACAGTAAAAATCATTGTCTCTGGAGATGGAGGAGTGGGTAAAACCTCATTTCTTAATCGATTAATCCATGACACGTTTGATGCGAATAGTGAATTGACGAAAGGTGGTGATTTTTTCTCAAAAGATATTCAAATAAACGGACATGAAATTAATTTTGTAATGTGGGATTTTGCTGGCCAAAACCAATTTAAACGGTTATTAACTAATTTTGTTGATGGCTCACTCGCTGCATTTGTGTTGTTTGATTTATCGAGGTTTAAAACACTTGAAAATGTCGAAGAATGGATAAAAAAGTTAAATGATTATGGAAAAATTCCTGCTTTTATATTAGGCAATAAAAGTGACCAAATTAATCATGATAATCATAAATATTTTGATGATTATGTGTTAGAATTAACAAAAAAATACAATAATATTATTGGATACTTGAGGATATCATCGAAGACAGGATATAATGTTAAAAAAGCTTTTGATGAGTTTATAGCGAAATTCTCAAATTAATGTTGGGATGATAATATTAATAAATTTCAAACTTTAACAATCCATCCAAATTCATCTTCAATATCTAAACGTTGAATTCCCGTTAAAATTTCATACATTTTCTTTGCTATTTCTCCGGGTTCTCTATTATTAAATACTCTTTGTTTTCCTTCCAAAGTAACTGAAGCAATAGGCGTTATAACTGCTGCGGTTCCTGTACAAAAGGCTTCAGTGCAACTATCGTCAAATAATTCCTTATATGAGATATCTCTTTCTTCAATCTCTAAGCCAAGTTTTTTTGAAGCAAGTACTAAAATGGATTCTCTTGTTATTCCTTCGAGAATTGTTCCAGTTTTTCTTGGAGTTGCGAGTTTATTATTTATTAATCCAAAAAAATTTGCAGTTCCAACTTCTTCGATAAATTCCATCATAACAGCATCTAAATATAAAATTTGGGCATATCCTCGTTCCTTTGTCTCTTTTGCAGGCAACATTGTACCAGCATAATTACATATTGTTTTAGCTGAGCCAGTTCCTCCTGGGGCAGCTCTTGTATACTTTTTTGAAATTTCTAAATCAATTCCCTTAAATCCTTCAGGGAAATAAGGTCCAACGGGTACTGTATATATTATTAATTTAAATTCATCTGTTGAAGCTACTCCTAAAATTGGACCATAACCAAATAATATAGGCCGTATATATAGAGCACCCCCACTATCATAAGGAGGAATATAATCTTCATTAGCTTTAACAACTTTCTTAACAGTATCTAAGAATTTATTTAGATCATACTCTGGCATCAGCATCCTCTTAGCACTGAAATTAAACCTTTTTCCATTTTCTTCTGGTCGAAATAACGTAATTTCTCCATTTTTTGCTTTTAAGGCTTTCATTCCTTCAAATATCCCTTGTCCATAATTTAGAACACATGAAGCTGGTGATATTTCAAAATTTCCAAAGGGTACTAATTTACCCTCATCCCATTTACCATCCTTATAATCAGACACAAATATTGTCTTAGTTTCAATAAAATTGAAACCTAATGAATAAAAATCAATATCTTTTGGCTCCACCATCGAAATTAACCTCAAATCAAAGCATGCAAAAAAATATATGAACCTTAAATAAAAAACCTTATTATAAAAGAAATAATTAAATTGAAAATCAAAGGAGTAATAATTAAGAATTTTTGAACTCTTTATTTCTTTGTCTTAATACTAAGGTAAAACTTTCTCATAAATTTTAAAAGGAAATAATATGAAGATATCTTAATTAGTTATTAGCAAAATCACGGAATATCGTTTAAAGTATATAAATAAAATTATAAATTTGTATTTATAGTTATAATATAAAAAAGATTTAACTTTTTAGAAAAATTTCATAAATATTTTAATCTAATTTGGAAACAGTGAACTTGTAATGGCTGAAGAATATGATTATCTTTTCAAATCGATTGTTGTAGGAGATGGAGGGGTAGGAAAGACAGCTTTAACTTTACGATTTTCAAAAGGTTTCTTTACTGAAGACTACAAAATGACTATTGGAGTTGATTTCCATGTAAAAACAATTACAATCGATACAGATGAAGGGCCTATACGTGCAAAATTGCAGATATGGGATACTGGAGGCCAAGAACGTTTCAGTTCGATAAGACCAATGTATTATAGAGGATCCTTAGGAGCATTATTAATTTTTGATTTAACAAATTCAGCAAGTTTTGAGCATTTACCTCAATGGATAGAAGAAGTTAGAGCCAATGTGAAAACTGAGATTCCACTCTTACTTGTAGGAAACAAAAGTGATTTAATTGATCAAAGAGCTATCTCTTTAGAGGAAATCAATAATTTTACTAATAATTTTAATTTATATTATATGGAAACTTCAGCTAAAACTGGTGAAGGTGTTGGTGATTGTTTTTATATTCTTGCTTGCTTAATGATAGGTTCGGGGGTTCCAGATCAGCTTATATCGAGTGGTGTTGTTTATCAACCTGGTCATATTCCTATTACGGCTTCTGCAACTTCTATACCATCAACACATCAAATACAATCTGAATTTGATTATTCTGCTCCACCAGTTCCTGAACCTATGGCAATTGAAGGACAACAACCTAAAAGTAAATTCGAGCCAGAACCAGAATTTGAATACGTTGCTCCACCAGTTCCTGAACCCCCTTCAGTGAAATCGTCCGAATCTAAGTCTACATTCGAATCTGAATTTGAACCGGAAATCCCTATTCCAGAACCGACAATGGAAGCGGTAAAAACACCAACTGATTTTGAATTCAAAACCCCCGAAGAAATATTAGCTGACGAAAAACTAAAAAAAGAACCAACATCTAGTTTCACTACTTTCCAAGCAGCCACTGGTGGTGAAACATATAAACCGAAAGCTGCTCCATTCACATTAAATGTTCCTGTTCCAGCACCTGCACCTAAAGAATTTCAATCAACCCAAGATATAACCTCAATAGAGAGATCTTCTGAAAAAACTGCTCCTTTTCTTGTAGGGCAAGATACTAATGAGTTAAAATCTCAATCGTTAGTGGATTATATGCCTGAACCTATTATATCTAAGAAAGAGAAGAAAAAAATTGAAAAACAGAAAAAGAAAGAAGAAAAAGAGAAAAGAATTCAGGAAGAAAAAGAAAAACAACAAAAATTAATAGACGATATGAAAAAAGCTAAGAAAGAAAAGAAAGAGAAACCAAAGAAAGAAAAGAAGGAAAAATTAGATCATATTGGGACTAAACCCCCTATTTCAGAGCATATCCCTGCAACTCAAGCTGAAATATCTGAGCAGTCTACTCTTTTTCAAGCTTTAACTCAGAAATCTGATGAAGCTTCTACTTCTCCATTTGTTCCATTTTCAGCAGAGGAAGAATCAAAAATTCAAGAACCTAGTAAATTGAGAATAATACCCAACGTTGCAGACATAAAAAGTCAAGCTAGTGGTTTTACTCCAATTCAATCTTCCCCATCAGTTCAAAAAACCCAACAAGAACCTTCAAAAAAAGAGATAATAGTATGTAAACAATGTGGTGCAATATTATCAGCTGATTATGCATTTTGTAATAAATGTGGTAATAAACTATAATTAGCTTAAATCTAATTTTAAGATTTTATAAAATATTACTAATTAATTAAATCTAAAGATAATGGATTTTTAATTAAAATTAAAGATTGATATTACAGGGATTTCCCACAAATAGGACATATGCTCCACATTTTTTTAATTTTTGAATTACAATGGGAGCAAATCTTTAACTCAGGATCGATTTTAGTTTGTGGTTTCCCAAAAATTGTAATATTATTTGATAATGGAGTTTCAGAATCGATTACTTGTGAAGATTGAGTAATTTCTTCAGGAATTTTAGTTGATTGCTCAATCATCTTTTTTGTTACATAAGATTTCGGCTCTTTTGGTTCTTTATAATATTTTTGGGGTTTTATCGGTGATTTTTTAATTTCTTCTTCGATCTTCTTCCTTTCTGTTTCTGAAGGTTTTTCTTCAGCTTCTTCAACTGTAATCCCGACCTTATAATAGTAATATTTATTGTCGTTATTTTCTATGACCATTTCTCCATCTTCCAAATATACTTCAATATAATAAATTATAACAGATCCCATAGGAATTTCAGCAATTTCAACAATATAATAATCCATTTTCTTATCCATCTTCATTTGATACCATGATTTTCCCTTATCAGCACTAAAAATTAAATTTACATTTTTAATAGTTTTATTAAAGTCTTCTTCTGTAATTTTAACTACAATTTTAATTGTTTTCTTATGGGTTTCTTTAGGTGCTGCGAATGTTTGTGCCGCTAATTCATCCCAAGCTGCTCCACATTTTGGACAATTAGTAAACCAATTGGGGTATTCAAAACCACACTTAGAACAATTTTTTGTGAAATATCGTGTTGTTTTTATTCCTAATGACTTTTTTTCTTTCCCCATTGCATTAAAAAATTTTTTTGATTTTTAACTCCCAAGTTATTATTTACTAAATATTAAATAATAATTTGTTTTAAAAATATTTTTATATAATTTTTAGAAGTTTAATTTTAATAAAATTCCTTATCTGAATCCTCATATTAAAAGGAAATTATTTAAGAGTTAAATAGAAAATTTTAAGAATTAACAGTGAGAAATAAAAATTAAAGAGAATAAAATATAGCAAATTAATTCAATTTATGTGAGCCTTTAAATAGTATAGAGTTCTAAAAATACAAGAGATATTTTTTAAGTAATTTTTAATTTTTTAAGAATACTCTCTAAATCCTCAATGAAACTACTTAAATGGTTTTTTTGAACATGGGGCATTACCACAACTCTAATCAGATTGAAATCTTCGAATTTTCCTAGCATCCAATTCTTCTTTCTTAATTCTTCATCAATTTTGCATATACTCTGTCCATTTTCAGTAGTAATGCCTACGACATTCATAATTGGCTTGGTTGCTAATTTAATACCTTTAATTTTATTAATTCTCTTAGCTAAATAGTGAGTATTATCCATACAATTTTTTACAATTTTCATATACCCATTAATTCCTAAAAATTTAATAATTGCCCAAAAAGCAATTACGGTTCCACCAGGCCTTGTACCAACCATATGAAAATGTTTAAAGTTACCTCCCGCTAAATAAGGGATCTTAAATCCGGCTTTTTGCAGGATTGATAGATCTCGTAAAAAAATCCCCCCTGAAGGAATGATTCCTAGTCCCATTTTATGAGGATCTGCTGTGATTGATTCTACAGCTTTGACTGAGAAATCCCATGCGGGTATTGGATAATCTAAAAGTTTTAAAAAAGGTAAAACAAATCCTCCAAATGCAGCATCAACATGAAAAAATACATTTTTACCTTCGATAAGATTACTTATTTCTTCAATCGGGTCGATTAAACCTAATGAAGTGGTGCCAGCAATTCCTATAACACCACAGGTGTTTTTATTTATGAGAGAGTTGTAGTGATTCAGATCTAAATCAAAATTATTTTTTAAATTTACTTTTCGAAGTTTAATACCAAGTAAATCAGCTGCTTTATCAAATGAGATATGCGCTGAAGCAGATAGTACAACTTCAGGATTTTTAATATCGGATCGTAATTTTTTAGAAATCCTCATTGCTATCAAATTCGCTTCAGAACCCCCAGTAGTAAACGTCCCGATTATATCTTTACCTCCGAAAAGTTCACCAATTTCGGTAATTAATTCCTCTTCTAAAGTAGCAGTTCCTAAAAATAAACCTGGATCACCTAAATTTTTAGATACATACTTTTTGTAAATTTCAATTCCAAAATCAAGTGGTTCTGTACACATAGATCCAAGTATTGAGCCTGATTCATATGAAAAATCATTTTTTAATTTCTCTTCAAGAATTTTAAGTATTACATGCTTTTCTAATCCTTCTTTCAACATCTTTTTCTAGCAAAATTAATGAATAAATCCTTATGCGTCATAATTTAGAAAAATTTAAACAATTAAAATTTTATAAATTTAGATTAATTCGATATATGAGTACTCAATTTAATCACTAAATTAATTTCTATTATTGAAATCTGTCAGAATTTCTAATTTTATATTTATTTATAATTCTATGGAATTCTTTTCCTAAATTAATTTGATAATGGTTAGCAACACATATTATCGAAAAAAGAAGATCTGCTAATTCTTCACCCAAATTTGAATTTTTGTTTTTTGATTTTTTCGGCTTATATCCTTCAAGAAAATTCACTTCTCTTGCTAATTCCCCCAATTCTTCCATAATCGCACATAACATGGATAAAGGTGGCCAATAACCACCATGTTCAGCAATAAAAACATCTACTTCTTTTTGAAGAACCTTAATAGATTTCTCTAATGTCATAAATAAAATATTATTCAAGGATATTTAAAAAGTAAAAAAAATAATTAACTAAATAGGTATTCTCGTTTTCTTGCTTCCCATTCAGCTTGTTTTCCAGGATTATATCTATTTACTTCACTATAATATCCAGTAATTCTTGAATATACTTTAACATCAACAGAATGACATTGGGGGCAAATAAATTTCCCTCCTCGAAACATCTTCCGACATGAAGGACAATATGTAAAATCAATTGTATATGCAAAATATGCAGTATTTGTGTTAAGACAAATATTTTTTGTAAGCTCCCATAATCCTAAAATATCTGGTTTTTGTTCTCCAAGCCAAATATGAGTTATAACTCCACCTTCAATAATTGGATGATAATTGCCCTGTTTAATTATTCTTTCAAATATAGGAATATCCGCATCATATCTAAGGTGACATGAATTTGTATAATAAGCAAAATTACCAGAAGATTGAGTTATGACCTTTTTTGGAAAATGTTTTAAATCTAAACGCGCAAAACGTCCAGAGCTCGATTCTGCTGGTTGTTCCCAAAGCGAATAAGACATTCCATCTCTATTTGTCATAGTATTACATTTTGCGACCATGTATTCCATAATTTTTTTACCAAGTTCATAAGCAATTTTATCTTCATGTAATTCACATCCAGTCAGACTTTTAACAGCTTCATTTAGTCCTGTAAAACCTACTGAAAGATTTTGGTCTTTTATCTTGAATATTGGCTCACCATTTATTTTACCACTACATAATGGTAGATGTCCTGTCTTCAATCTCTTCTCTATCAAATCCCACTTTTTTCTAAGAATTCTAGCAGAAAGTTCCATTTTTTCATCTAATATACTTAAATAAGTATCCTCATCTTTGGATAAATAAGCATACCTAGGTAAATTTAGACTTACACTTTGTAGAGAACCAACTGTTACATAATTTTCCCAAACATTAGTAATTTTTTTTTTTTCAGAATCTAAATTACATTGCTTTATTATTTGATTTCCACTTAAGAATTTTCTACAACATTGACTGTGGATTTCATCAGGCATCCAATCTGGGCACATATTTAAGAAATATGGAGTTCCCATTTTCGCAACTTCTTCCATTAGTTTTAAGTAGGAGGGTTCAAATTCTTTTAACCACTCCTTTTTTATTTTAATTTCATGTTTAGGAAAAGCAAATAATTTTCCATAGTAGTCACCTTGAATATACACATCAGTTAAAGCATCAAATAATTTGAGGCATTCTTCTTCATAATCGCCATACTTTCCTATAATTTTTCCATGAGGACCTATAGCAGAAATATCACGTAAACCTTCTGGAATAGTTGGGGTGCATGAAATAGATGTAAAGGGTACTTGACCACCTCTCGCTGCGAAAATTTGATTGGTTTCAAAAATTAAGCATTGCATCGATTGTTCAATTTCTCTCTCTGAAACACTTCTAACATATGGTGCTAAAAAAGTGGTGATATAATCATATCCTTGACCCCCTGAAAACTCTCCTTGAATTATTCCAAGCCATTTTGCTAAGTGTGTAACAGCCACTCTTAAACTACCCGCGGGACCTGATCTGCTACAATGAGCCCAACTATCAACAGGGGGTAAACCATGCTCCAGAATCATTCTAGGATCCCATTCTTGACAAAATGGGCGCAAATCAAAATAACGTAGCATATGGACATGAATATCTCCGTAAAGATGAGCATGTGCCTCTTCTGAATCTAAAATTCTTAACAAGGCATATTCATCTGAGATCCTATTTGCTGCCCAATGATGGATACTTTCAGGATTCATATCTTGGTTTGCATTTTCATCACTTCCTTCCTTCAAAATTGCTTCATAATCCATTAATGGCATTCCTATTCTTGTATACAATTTTCGCTCTTCTTCAAAATGGTGTTCTGATAAAATAGAGCAAACAATTTCTCTTATATGAGGCCCGGATAAAAATTTAATTCCAGATGAAATAATTCTTCTAACTACTAATCCAGTAATTTTATCAGCAGATTTCTGATCTAAACCTGTTTCTATAATTAAACTTTGTTCAATTTTAATTGGATCAAAAGGTACAACATCACCTTCAGTCCTAAAAACTCGAGGGAGTAATTTTTTTAAATAATTGCGCTTTAACTTATCTGGTTCTTCTTCAAGGGTTTCAGAATCTGTTATCAATACCAATTTAAAACATCCCTTTATTCAAATTTTAATAATCTTTTACAATAAAGAAAAATAAAATATCATTTTTAATTAAAAAATTTTGTCGGTAGCACGAACTGAATTAAGAGCGTTATTAATTCTTTATTATCGTAAATATTTTACCTCTTTTGATATAAAAATTTATTTATTTTTCTAATTTAAACTTAATTTATTAACCCTTTATTTGATTTTTAGTGGATGGGCTATTAAATTCACGAGTTTTTTAAGAATTTCTCAGAATTGTAGATAATCAAAGAAAATTTCTTCTGTAATGGCATCACTCTTATAATATTGTCGAAAAGAATGTAATTTTTCAAAAATCCTTTTTATTTAAATTTTAAATTTTATTAATATTGAGTATATTTAAATAAAAAATGACTAGAGTATGATAAATAAGTAATAAGGTGAATTGAAAAATGAATAAAAATCTTGTAAGTAAGAATTCTGTCGAACCTGTAAAAACTTTTAAAGGAATTTATAGAAAAACCTTAGCTTATAATGGTAATATAATGTTATGTCACTTCTTCCTTAAAAAAAACGCAGAAGTGCCATTACATAATCATAAGGAACATCAGGTTGGATATATAATTAAAGGTAGATTAAAATTTTTTACAGAAAATAGTGAATTTATAGCAGGAGAGGGAGATAGTTATATTTTTGATTCTAACGTGAAACATGGAGCAATTATATTAGAAGATTCAGAAGTAATTGATATTTTTAATCCCGCAAGAGAAGATTATAAATAATTTCTTTATTAAAGACAAAAATCAGAGAAAAAATTACCATTGGTATGCTGCCACTGCAAAAATTGCAAACATGCAAAATAAAAATTCTCCTAATAGCCAATCATGAAAATATGATTTTTTGTTAGCTCGATTATTTTTTATTTTGGTAGCAACTCCAAAACTAATTGCTGAGTTTGTTGCCATGAAAATGATTATTGTAAATGTCATCGCGTTAATACTTAAATCAATAATATCTAAAATGTAATCTAGTATGACCCAACCACCCATAAAACCTCCAAGAACAAGTAAAAATATCCATCCAGAAAATTGAACGATTTTTTCAAATTTTACGTCTAAATCTGAAATAGTTATTGAACGCTCAATATGTTTTTTCTTAACTTTTGACATAATTAAATGAAAATTATTATTTTTTGAATATTAAAAATTGGATAATTCTTAATTTTTATTGTTTTTCAAAAATACAATTAAGGTCTATTTTTTAAATATAAAATAGCTTTTGCAATATCTCCGCTACATTCTTTTAATACAGATTTTGCTTCTTCTTTATCAACATTTGCTTGAGCAGCAACCAACATAATATCATTTTCTGTTATTGTAAGCTTTATTTCAGATTCCTCCAATGGCTCCAAATCTTCAACTTGTTCTTTAGAAGTAATTTTAAAATTATCTGGAGTACATTCTTCAGCTTGTCCTATTACTTGATATATTTCTTGACCTGCCTGTTTCATTAGAATAACTTCTGGTTGATCTAATACTAATGTTTTTTCAGTACATTCAATAATTACTCGTGTGGCATCTACCTGATCCATACCTATTCCTTGTTGTTGCATTCTTCTACGCATCTGTCTACTTCCAAACTGAGAACCTTCCCGTTTTACAACTGATGAAGGTCGCTTTGGTTTACTTTTTACCTTATCTTGCATTTCTTTTGGAAGTTTTACCAAATTTTTCACTCTCAAAACGATTTTATATATACTAATAAATGAAATATAATTTTAAATTTTTGATTTATAAATTCCCTTCCGAATCTTAATAGCAATTCCACTTGAAAAAGATTTAACAAAAGATACTGGCAGTTTTAATTTCCCTATAGCTAATAACTCATCATTTTGATTAACTACTATAATTTCATCTAAAGGCCTTAAATTATCATCAATTTCAACCACATGTTTACAGAAGACGTTTCTCCCTTTTTTTATGAAGTGAGAAATATCATTTAATACTATGGCTCGTAATTTTGGAGTTGGAACTTTGTCAATAATTTTTTTAGCAGAATTTAATGTTAAGGTAAAGAAACCATTAGTGGGTCTTAAAGTAAGAATCAAGTTGTTTCTATCATAAATATATCTGATCTTATTTGTGTTAGGGGACCTTTCTATGTGAATATTATTGATATCATTTATGAGTATATCTGTTATATCTTTCCCAAATTGATAATCAGAGATTGCTTTAACCTTTCTTAAATCCAATAATTTTTCGCTTTCCATAAAATTAACTATTTTTTAATTTAAAAAACGTGAATTAAAAAATAAAAAAATTTATCTCCAAACAGGATTATGAATAAAGTCGAGATTCTATACACTTATCTTTAACTTTATTCATTACTTTATTTATAGCATCATAAAAGTCTTTAGGTACAATTACTTCTGCTTCTTTCCTAATAGCAAACATTCCTGCTTCTGTGCAAATCGCCTTTATATCCGCTCCAGTTGTTCCTTCTGACAAACTTACTAATTTATTAAAATCTATATTCTCTTCAATGCTAAGTTTTCTCGTATGAATTTTAAAAATAGCTTTTCGTGCATCCTCATCTGGAATTGGAAAATCTATCATACGATCAAATCTTCCAGGTCTTAATAATGCTGGATCTAATATATCAATTCTATTTGTTGCACCAATAATTTTTACATCTCCTCTTTGTTCGAAACCATCAAGTTCACTCAATAATTGCATTAACGTTCTTTGGACTTCTCTATCTCCTGAAGTAGCAATTTTTAACCTTTGAGAGCCTATTGCATCTAATTCATCAATAAACAAAATAGTAGGGGCTTTCTCTTTTGCCAAATTAAATATTTCTCTCACTAGACGAGCACCCTCACCAATGAACTTTTGAACTAGTTCAGATCCAATAATTTTTATAAATGTAGCTTCTGTTTCATGTGCTACAGCCTTTGCTAATAGCGTTTTTCCAGTACCGGGAGGACCAAAAAGCAAAACTCCTTTAGGGGGTTCAATTCCAATTTTCGTAAATAAGTGTGGTTTTTTTAAAGGGAGTTCTACAGTCTCTCTAACTTCTTGCATTTGATCTTCAAGACCCCCAACATCACCATATGAAATATCTGGAATAGAATCGATTACTTCCATACCTTTAACAAAAGGATCTAATTTAGTTGGCAATATTTCCATAATTGCGAATGTTCTCTGATTTAAGGCAACTCTCATCCCTGGAGATAATTTTTCATTCTTTACCTTTCGGCTAGCATTCACCACAAAACTAGGTCCAGTTGAACTTTTTACAATTGCTCTTCCTTTATCATCTAAGAAATCTATTATAGTAGCGGAAACCAATGGTGGTTCTCTTAATCTGTCAATCTCATTTCTTAAGCTATGTAATTCTTGTTCTAGTCTTAGCCTTTCAGCATCTAATAATTGTTTTTCAGTCTCCAAGTTTCGAAGTCTTTTTTCTAGATGTCTAGTATATGTTATTAAATACTCTCCATCTTTACCTCCTTCTCTTTTCCTCTTATCCTTTGTCGTAGTCAAAAAGATTGTACCCCTTCTTTTCTCACTTATATTTTAATTATTCAAGAAAATGTCTTAATTTTATAATAAACTTTTAATCATTTAAATTTAAGGTTAGTTGTTTACAACTACTTAAAAATCTCGATTTTTAAAAAATTTATATATTATAAAATATAACAATGTTTTAACCGTAAATTATAAGAGTTCTTCAGTAAAATTTATACTTATAATAAGATTCTTTCAATTTATAACGCTTAAGTGAAGTTTATGCCAAAACCTAAATATAATGAAATAGATAAGGAATGTCCTATATGCGGAGGCATAATTTGGGGAAAAGGACACAGAGTATTACTAGAAGGTGCTAAAATTACTGTATGTCATAATTGTGCTCAACATGGGACAAAAGTTCATAAAACACCTACACCTATAAAAACAAAAAGTTTATATCACCAAAAGGCTACACGAACTCCGAGAAAAAAAAACTACAAAAATGATATTGTTGAAAACTTAGAAATTGTTCAAGAGTATGCTAAAAAAATAAGAGATATAAGAAGTAAACTTAAACTAAATCAAGATCAGTTTGCTCAAAAAATGAATGAGAAACCTTCATTAATAAGAAGAATTGAATCTGGAAAAGTTAAACCGACAATTAAATTAGCTAAAAAAATTGAGAAGATTTATGATATAAAATTATTAAAGAAAATTGATGATTCCGAATCTATTACTCATGAGAATAAATTTATTAAAAAATCTAAAGGTGCATCTTTAGGAGATATTGCTTTTATTAAAAAGAAAAAATAAGAACATATTTTTTTTGTTTCTTTATCTTTCATTGAAAAAATCAATTATTTATAAAACTAATTTTTTTGGTATCCTCATACAAAAAAAAGTATTAATACTTAATTATAGATGAATATTTTATTAAAAAGAGCTTATAAAATTAAGATTTTTCCAAATTATTATTAAAAGAACTATTTTATTACTTCTGATTAATTGTTATCTTCGCTTTTTGATTTAAAGCAATTTTATTTTTCAGAAATTCAATAATTTTATGATTATCTTGAGCTTCCAGGTGATTTCCACAATCAGGGCATCTAAAATTAAGCTCAAAAGCGTCATCGAAATTATATTTAATATTTGTGTTTTGACAATTTTTACAAATAAAAAAATAATTGTTCTGTTCAAATCTTAACCTATCTCTTAATTTACTATCGAATAATTTCTTTTTTTCAAGAAGAATTTCTTCAAGTAAGTCAAACTCATGCCACCAATAATATATAAACCATCCTGTAGATTTATCTCTTATACGTCTGAATTGAGCTAATTTTTCAGAATATAATTTATATAATGTTTTACGAACTGTATTTAACTTTAAGGTTTCGCTATCTTCTGGTTCAAAATCAACTTCTGTTCCATTAATACGGTCTTTTATATTCTCGGTGATATCTTCATCAGTTATATCCTCAGATTCGGAATTTAAAAGTTCCTCTCCGACACATATTGCAATATCACCACCAATAATGTATAGAAAAGACTGTAAGAATGGATTTAGTTCTTTAATATGATTATGCCTCATTCTCATTTAATTCTAAATTGATATTTAAAAGTTTTTATAAAAATTAAATTTTTTCAAAATAGTAATGCAAATTGTAAGTTATAATTATCATACAACAAAAGAATATTGTTTTTCTATAATTTCACCATCTATATCAATAGATCTAAATAGCTTTCCCTTTCTTATCGCTAAAATTCGCTTTAAACCCCAATCATTTACGTGGTCAGGTAAGACTATATCAGATATTTTATAATTATTCGTAATTAGAATATTTTTCCATTTCCTATTAAGGTTTAATTTAAAATCAGGTAATGCCAAATCTAAAAGTAGCTTATTATTATGTTCAGAATTGTTAATAATCCCAGTACAGAAATGAATTCTCTTATTTACATCATCTTCTTCAACTTTCTTCTTTGAAGGTTGTGGAATATTTTTCTTTGTAGTCAATTTACATGTAGAATTTACATTGAAAGAAATTAAATAATAGCTATTTTTCCTGAATTCTTCAATACTTCTTAATAAAGAACTTTTAGTCGTTTTACTAAAAATTGTTGCCTTATAATTTATAGTTTTTCCCGTTGACTTTTTCAAATCCCAATCAAATCCGAGATCATTTATTGTACTACTTATATCACTCCCAGTTATTAAAGAACCCTTAATCTCTATTTTTTCTTCGGGTATTATGTTAGCTACGATTTCTGCTATTAGATCTTCATATTCATGGGTACTTTTAAGTGTTATACGAGTATTTGATTTTGATATCTTCAATGCAGGTCCTAGAAATTCACCTCTTGAATACCGATAAAAATGACGATGGATATTAATGTGTAGTTTAGCAGGATCCTTTAAAATGGGGGTTTCAATTAATTCTTTAAGAAAATGCATTTTCAATTTTCACTTATTTTTCTAAGAAAATGAAATAAACAATATCATATTAATTATCAAGAGAATATAGTTTTAAATTTTATTCATTAATAAACTTAAAAAAAAATAAAACATAAGTAAAAATACTGAATATAAAAAAATCGATTAAAAATGGCAATGGTTCCTTCATTATCATTATGGGTTTTAGCGTGGATTTTTCTTATCGTCGGATTAATAGCATTAGTCATCCTTATAGTATATACAAAGTATGGTAGAGAGAAATCAGTTCGATTATCCATAATCAGTATCTTAATTATGTCTATTTTCTTAGGATTTGCTTTCCACTTCTTTTTATTAAATTGGGGAATTTAAAAAACACAAAACCTAATTTCATATAAAAACCTACCTTAATTCTACTATAACATTTTGATATTAAAATTGTTAGATTTTTCACATTTGTTAAATTATTAGGTTAATATTTGAAAAAGAAGAAATTTAATATTTCTAGTACAACATACCTTAAATTAATCATAAGTAAAAAATAATATTTAGGATTTAAATTATGTTATTTCTAAATGCAGAACCTTGGATATTTATATTATGGTTGATATTAGCGACAGTTATTGTAACTTTGATAATATATCTTGTTGTAATTCTTTTAGAGTCTAAAACGAAGGCATCAGATAAAAAATTCTTGATTCTGTTATTAGCCTTTGTTATTGTCTTACTTTTACCCGTTATACTTAACGCAGTTAATATGGTTTTAGGAGCAATTGGAGATGCCTTAGCAGGAATAAGAAATGCTATTGATGATGGCGGTGCTAATTATTTGACAAATTTAACACCTATTATTGGATTCCTTATATTACTGGTACTAGTGAAATTTTTAATCGATTTACCATGGGATAAATCAGTGTGGGTCTCATTATTGACGCTCTTCATATTATATATCATGTATTCTTTAATACCAGAGTTGTACACGTTCTTGGGATTCGGATTTTAGAAAAAGTAGAAAAAAATCTAATTTTTTTTTTAATACTGAATTTTTTAATGTATTATATTTTTTCTTTAAGTTTAAGTCTTGGGGCGAGCCCTAAACTCATCATCTCCTGCAATAACAATTTAAATGCATAAGAACAAACAACTTTCGATATAATTGTTCCTTCTCCGCATACTGGGCAATATCGTTTATCTCGATTCCGATCATAAACTGCTAATAGCCCACATTTCTCACAAACTAAAATTACGGTTCGATCAGATTCATCTAATAATCGTTCTTTTAATAATAGCGCAGATCCGTGACCAACAAGGCAATCACGCTCCATTTCGCCAAATCGTAATCCTCCTTCTCTCGCTCTACCTTCTGTTGGTTGTCTTGTTAAAATTTGAACAGGTCCACGTGCTCTAGCGTGAAGTTTGTCTGCAACTAGGTGATATAATTTTTGGTAGTAAATTGGGGTACAATATATACCTGCTTCATATTTTTCTCCAGTAATTCCATTATACATTATTTCCCTACCATTAAATTCAAATCCAACTTCTACTAATTGTTCTTGAAGTTTAGTAATATCTATCCATTCAAAGGCTGTAGCATCTCCCAACTTTCCCGTAGTACATGCTATTTTACCACTTATTCCCTCAAAAAGTTGTCCTAAAGTCATTCTAGAAGGCATCGCATGGGGATTTACTATTATATCAGGAATAACACCAGATGAGGTAAAAGGCATATCAGATTGCTCTACTATTAATCCAAGTACTCCTTTTTGACCATGACGAGATGAAAATTTATCTCCTAATTCAGGAATCCTTAAGTCTCTTACTTTAATTTTTACAAGTTTGTTTCCATCGACAGTTTCTGAAATGATAACAGTATCAACAATTCCTTTTTCATTATGTCGCATGTTCTTTGAAGTCTCACGTCTATTTGGTTGCATTAATTCGAATTCTTCATAAGATTTTATAAATCTTGGTGGAGATGTTCTCCCGATTAATACATCTCCTCCATTAACCTGAGTTTCAGGTTCTATAATACCATCTTCTTCCGAAAGTAAACGATATGATTCAGCAGATTTGAATCCTCTGACTCCTCTCTCTGGAATTTCGAATTTATCAACTTCTCCTCCAGGATACTTCCGTTCTTCTGCATCATATGTTCTAAAGAAATGGCTACGGGCAAGCCCCCTCTCAATTGATGCCTTATTAATAATAATTGCATCTTCAATATTAAATCCCTCAAAACTCATCATAGCAACGATAAAATTCTGTCCAGCGGGGCGTTTATTAATACCTATTATCTCCATTGGACTGGTTTTTACTAAAGGTTGCTGGGGATAATGTAAAGTGTGGCCTCGTGTATCAAGCCGTAAATGCATATTTGCAGCATATAAACCTAATGCTTGTTTTACCATTCCTGCTTCATAAGTATTTCTTGGAGATTGATTATGTTCTGGAAAGGGAATAATAGAAGCACAAATTCCCAGAATTGCAGCAGGTGAAATCTCTAAATGAGTATGTTCTTCTGTTATATCATCCTCAAACATAGCTATATATGCATTTTCCTCTTCTTCCGCATCTAAATATTCAATCACACCTTTTTGGACTAAATCTGACCAAATATATTTATTTTGTTTTAATTTTTCTACATCTTCTTTTGTAATTTGCAATTTTTTGTTCTTCAATACGAAAAGGGGGCGTGTTGCTCTCCCTGCATCACAGTTAATTTGAATTTCTTTAGAATCATGGTAGTATCCAATATTAACATGCTGACCAATTTCTCCTTTTTTTCTTTTTTCTCTAAGTTGACGAATAAATGGATTATGTTGCTGATGAATTCCTACTAGTTTACCATTTAAAAAGACTTTAATCTTATCCCCTTTAATATTTTTAACTTCATTTATAGGGATTACTCCTAAATCGATTAAAATGTTTTCAATTATTTTTTCATCAGCTCCGACAGAAATAATTGAAGCTAATCCAAGATTTTTGACTAAACCACAATTTGGTCCTTCAGGGGTTTCTGCTGGACAAATTTTGCCCCATTGTGTTGGATGCAAATCTCTAGCTTCAAAATGCGGTTGACTTCGACTTAAAGGTGAGATAACCCTTCTTAGATGACTTAATGTTCCAACATGATTTGTTCTATTTAATAATTGGCTTACACCTGCCTTCCCTCCTACCCAATTACCAGTAGCTAACGCATGTCTTATTCTTTCTGTGATAACGTCTGCTCTAACAGCAGTTTTTATGTTTGGAGCTCTTCCTCGAACAGCAGTTCTTTCTAATTGATATTTAATATCTTTTACAAGATTTAAAAACGCTACTCTAAATAAAGAGGTAAATAATTCTCCAGCTAACTTTAATCTTTTATTGGCATAATGATCTTTATCATCTGGTTCTCTCAACCCTAATGCAAGTTCCATTACTTTTTGGGCCATCTGTCCTAAATAATATGCTTTCTTAATACGATCTTCTTCTGCATTACCTATATGAGGTAAAAGGTATCTATCTAGCACTTGGAGGGCTCTTCTAATTCGATAATCTTTTGTTTGTCCAATAGCAACTCTTTTTCCGATATAATCAAGAGCATTTTGCTGAGATTTTTCTGGATCTTTTAATACTTGAATTTCAGAAGCAACATCTATTACTGGGATTAATTCTTTTTGAATTTCTTCATTTTCAGATATAGCTTCAAAGATCTCTCTATCTGAATGTAAACCTAATGCTCTCATTAAAATAGCTAATGGAATTTTACCTGGAACTGAGGGAAATGAAACCCTTAAATTTCCATCTTTTTTCCTTTCTATTGTTACTGGTGCTCTGAATCCGCTTCTGGTTGAAAATACTTTTGCTTGATGAGTTGCGCTAGAACTTCTACTTGCTTCTTCTGCCAATATTCTGTTAGGAGCTAAATCTTCTTGGGTGACAAGGACACGCTCTGTTCCATTTATTATGAAGTATCCACCTGGATCTAACGGGTCTTCACCTCGATTAATTAATTCTTGTTCAGATAAGCTTTCTAAAGGACATCGACAGCTTTTAAGCATAATTGGAATTTTACCAATATAAATATCAAGAGTTTCCTCAGCTTCTTCTCTTTGTGTTCGTTCATCTATGGTGATTGGAGTCATCTCCAAAGTTATATCTGCTGCATAACTCAATTCCCTGATTCTTGCTTCTATAGGGGTAATTTCCATAGTAGCTCCATCAGCTTCTCTTACTTTTGGAACACCAACTTTAATTTTACCAAATTTTATTTTAAAACCTGGAATATCAGGTATGACTTCTCCAGATTCATCAACAATTGTTTGCATTTCATACTCAATGAAATTGTTGTATGAATCTAAATGTTGACGAACTAAACCTTTTTCGTCAAATAAACTTTTTAATATTATCCATTTATCTTCATTTGATAATTTTTCAGAACTCAAAAATATTAAACCATCCTAAAATTAATTTTAATTAAAAATTTAAACTTTCTCTTTTTTAACATAGCGATAATAATCTACAGTTCTAACTGTTGTACTTGAATCACGTACAATTTTAACGATATCTCCCTCTTTTGCTCCTATTGCAATGGCGACAGGATCTTTTTCAAACATTTGAGGCAGGTCATTTACATCTATTTTATATTTATTTAAAAGTTCTTGAGAGTCTTCTTTAGTTAAAAGAACATGTCGAGGTACAAATTTATGAAGTAAGACGTCAATCTTTTTCTTCTTAGTCAAGAAAAAATCCTCATTTACTACGATTTATGATTAAAGAAATCTTACTCTTCTAAAAAATTTTATTATTTTTAGACTTTTTCTATTAATTTTATAGGAAGAGTGAAGTTGCTTAATTGATATAAAAACACCTAAAAACCCAATAACCGCTTCTTTTGCATAATATATCTATTTTTTCATTTGGAAAAGAGTCGTTAAGGAAATCCAAAATATATTGAGCACCCATTTTCTTCTTAATTACAAATTGAAATGAACCATTATTAGTTAAATATTTAGGAATTTTGTGTATCAGTTGTAAGAACTGTTTTCTTCCTTGTCGAAGCGGAGGATTCATATAGATTCCATCGAATTTTAAATTTTTATTTTTTATCGGTTCAAAATAACTTCCTGATAATGCAATAACATTCTTTCTATTATTTGGTAAATTAATCTTTATATTTTCCCTAGCACACCAAATTGCTCGTTTATTAATATCTATTAAATAAACAATACTTTTTGATGATTCATAGCCTAAAACAATTCCGATAGGTCCATAACCACATCCTAAATCGAGCAAAAAATTAGCTCCCTTAGGAATAATCATATTTTCAATTAAAACTTTAGTCCCTAAATCTATCTTATTAAATGAAAACACACCTGTAGTAGTCTTAAAAATATAAAGATGTCTCCTTAAGCTTTCTGAAATTGTATTAATCTTAACATTTACATCAGGAAATTGTGTATAATAATGTTGTTTTTTGTTTGTCATCGAAACCATGAAAGTTTATTTTCTCTCATCCCATCTCGGGTAGATTCCCCTTTCCATAAAAACTTTGTTTGTCTTAACTAATATTCCCTTTTTTGCTTTATATATCTGCATCGCATTTTTCAATGATATACCAAATCCAATTAATTCTCTTTTCAAAGTCATTATTGCAACCATCATATTCACCTTAATTCTGGCATCTATATAACAGATTCCCGCTGAAGCTAAATCAGCACCATGAGATATAGCATCAACAGCTGTATCTCTAATAAAAATTTTAGGCATATGCGACACCATCTTTTCCATTGGGAAAATTATTTTTTTTAAGTAATAATCATTACCATCAATTTGAAAAATTGTAAATGCATCTTTTAAATTTTGGAGTGTTATTAAATTATCATTTTCTTTAAAATTTCCCACTCGTGTTCTCCTTAATTCGAGCATATGAGCACCAGAACAGAGAGCTTCGCCAATATCATAACAAAACTTTCGTATGTAAGTTCCTGCTTCACATCCTATTCTAAATAAAATATGGTTATTTTCAATTTCAAGTATTTCAGAATAATAGATTTCCCTTACTCTTATTTTTCTTACAACAGATGATTTCAATGGCGGTCTTTGATATATTCTTCCGGTAAATAATTTAAATATTCTTTCTATCCTTTTTCGCTTTTCTGGAGTATGTAAATATAGTACTCCTATATATTCTTTACCTGCGGTTAATAGAGAGGACAAAACTCTTGTTGCTTTTCCAAGCCCACAAGGTAAAACTCCAGTAACACGAGGATCTAATGTTCCACCGTGTCCTGCATTGGAAATACCTAATATCTTTCTAACCCATGAAACTATTTCATGACTAGTAGGACCACTTGGTTTATCTAAATTTATGACGCCATATTGTAGAAGCGCTTCGAGACTTCGTTTTTCAGGTTCACAACCATAATCTGAATTGGGATTATCTTGGGATTTTACTAATAATTGCTCAGGTTCATCAGATGGGAATTTAAATTCTGATTTTTCCATACTACCAAATATTGAGGGAGATCTTTATGTAATTATAAATTTATAAATTTCATAAATTTTTCTTTAAAAAAAAATTTATTAGAAGAGTTGATAATAGAAAAATAATAAAAAGCGGGCTATAGGGGAATTGAACCCCTGACCTTTCTTTTTATGGAAGATTTTGCCATAAAAGTCAGGTTAAAAGCCTGCTGCGCTACCTGCCTGCGCCAATAGCCCTTAAAAATACTTTTCAGCACCTAAGTGCTTTTAGTATTAGAATAAATCTGCAATAATATTAAAATTTTATTTAGGATCTTATCCTTTACTTTTCAGTTATGTATTTATAAATATAGTAATTTAATTAGTTTTTCTGAAATGTTCAAAACCATAATTTTTAAGCTCAATATTCCTATTATCCTTTATGATAAAGATATGATTTTCAGATATAACTCTTCCAATTTTAAATATATTTCCACCATTAGCTTGAATAATTGCTTGCACTTTATCCAAAATTTTAGGATTTATTGTAAATAAATGAATAAATTCTTCACCACCATTAAAAACTAGATTTTCTAATGGAATATCAAATTCTTGAGAGTATTTCATAGCTTCACTATCTATTAAATTTTGGTTATAATCTATTTCAAATCCTAAATTAGGATTAGATAACATTAAATCTTTCAAGGATTTAAATAATCCATCGGAGGAATCAATACTTGCAGTGACCAAATGATTTTCAGCTAAAATAAAACCTTCTTTTCCTAAATCCTCAATTTCAATAACAGATTTAATAGATCTTTTAAATTTTGGATATTCATCTAAAGTTCCCTTTTTATTTATTAATATGTCAAATCCTACTCCTGTTAAACCAAACTTTCCATTAGTAATTAATAGATCTCCCTCTTTCATACCTTTTCTATAAATTATGTGTGAATTATTCTGAATACCAAACACAGTGGGGTTAATAATTAATTCCTTAGTTTCATTAAGATCTCCTCCAATATAATCTAAATTCCATTTTAGGCAATAATCAATAACACCATTCATCAATTCTCCAAATTCTCTAAGTGTCATTCCTCCTGGAAGACCTAAAGAAATTATTATTCCCTTAGGCGCTATGCCTTTAACAACTAAATCACTAATATTCATTAAAATTGATTTACGACCTATTTGATAATAATTCATATTTGATGGCACATCTGTTGATGACACTAACATATCAGAGTTAAAAATTAAATTATCTAATGGTCCGCCTTCTTCACTAATTTCAGACTTAAGAGTATAGAAAAAGCAATCATCTCTAATCAGTTTTTTTCCTGTTTTTTCAAAAATTAATCTTTCTATTATTTTGATTATTTTGAGTTCTCCAAGATCTCGTAAACTTTTTTTACTCTTCATTAGAAAAAATTTATAATTTTTTAATTATTAGTATTCAATAATTAATTCAATTGCCTCTGTGGCTTAGTGGTATAGTATTATACGATAATATATTTTATGCTGAGAGCAACAGATTCGTAATCTGTAGATCGGGGGTTCAATTCCCCCCAGAGGCTTCAATTACACTTCTTCAGCAAAAGCATACCGTTTTATCATTTGTAACGCAAGTATTTTGAAAGCATCATTGATATTTTCTCCAGTTTTAGCTGAAGTTTCAATATATGAGAGATTTAATTTTTTTGAAAGTTCTTCACCTTTTTCAGTATATATAATTCGCTTCTCTTCTAAATCTATTTTATTTCCAACTAAAATTAATGAGATATTGGGTGATACACTTTTAATTTCTTTAAACCAGCTTTCAATACTTTCGAACGCATCTTGACGGGTTACATCGTAAACCAAGATACCTGCTTTAGCATTTCCTAAATAAGTTTGTCTTACTCTCTTAAATTGTGCTTGACCTGCTAAATCCCATATAACAAAACGTACCCTTGATTCTAATCCTTCAAATTCACATTCTTTTTTCATAATTGACGTCCCAATTGTGGATTTATAATCTGCTTGAAAGGAATCTTCAACAAAGCGATGAACCATGCTAGTTTTCCCAACCCCTCCCTCCCCTCCTAAGATCAGTTTGTACGCATACTCTCCTGATTTTATCTTAATTTTTTGAAGTTTATCTACTTTTCTTTCTATGTTTGGAGTACTATCATCAGAAATGAGTTTGGGTATTACAGGGCTTACAGTTCTTCCATCGAATATTCGAGAAATTTTCTCAGCAGCTAAATAAGCGTATGGGAAAACAGGATCTACCATAGCAATTGAATTTAAAACAGTAACGAAAATAGCTTCTGGTCCAGCTTCACAAAAAATAAATCTATGATCTTCTGTGTCGAAAGTACCTGTTCCAAAAGAGCCTGAACTAAATTCTTCGGTAATCCTTGTTAGAACAGGTTCTACTAATGCACTAACTCCACCAATAACATCCTCCTCTACCTCCATCTCTGAAGATCCTTTTAAAGCAGCCATCACTAATCCTTCTCTATTTACAATAAGAGCAACGATCAAATTTTCTCCGATTTCCTGCCTATACCATTGAAGCAATGCTTCCAGTTTTTTACGATCAACAGACATGAATTTGAAAACCTCAAAAGTTTGTTATTTAATGCAATATAATATAACTAGAATTTATTATTTAATATAATAAGTTTAGCTTAAAAATTTATAACAAACGATAATCCTCTATAGTAATGAAATAGAGGTATTAGTTTATAAAAATTAATTGAGAAATTTCGTTACTTTAATTAAATTTTAGAAAATTCAAATCTTCTTTATGTTAATATCAAATATATAAAATAAATTTAAGTTAGAATATCGATTTTTAATTAAAAATTATACTAAAAATTAGCATAATATTCGTCAATATTTTCAAATTCAAACTTGCTAATGAATTCTCTTGTTTGTAAGTATTAGTTAAAAATAATAAAGAAAAAAAATTTTAAACATTTAAAACATTATCTAATTCGATATTTTAAGAATATAAATTAAACGAAAATTCTCTTATTAATGCAGGAGTTGCCAAGCCTGGTCTACGGCGCTAGAATATTATATTGTTATATATATACGGCGTAACTGAGGCTCTAGTGACATAGGTCTTCGTGGGTTCAAAAATTGACTTGGATCTCCTCGATCTCGATGGAATATCCCACCTCCTGCACTTATAGTTGAATTGTTAAGATATTGAGAAAAATCTCAATTATTTTATTTGTATTTAATAAGGATATTAAATAGATTAGATTAAATTGAATAAAAGTTGGAGTTGATTCTATTTCAAATATAGTATTAACTAACGAATTAGCTACAATAGAACATATTAAATCCTTAGCTTTTAAGCGATCTGCATCATCAATAGGAGAAACAAAAGCAACAGATTACATAGAAAAAGAATTAGCAAAAGATAATATTAAGTCAAAATTTGAATATTTTGCTTGGGCTGGACCTGTGAGAATATTAATACGTACTAGTTATTTAATTATTTTAACATATCTTTTACTTTCACGTTTAATTTTAGTTATAGCCGTTTATTTTGTAATAAAATATATGTTTGAAAGAACTCGAAATATGACATTAATAAAAAAAGAGTCATCAAAAAATATTTTTAGTAAAATTCCAGCGAAAGAAACTGCACAAGATCGACCAATTGTAATCTTATCAGCACATTATGATTCTATTTCAGCAAATATTCCATATAGAATTCAAATGATAATTTTTTTTATGTACCGATTAATAATAGTATTTTATAGTATTATAATAGTAGTTTTATCAATATGGCTATCCCTTGATTTACTAGATTTATACTCACTACCACAAAATATAGTTGTCCTTATAGCTTTATTATCATTAAGCGGAATTATTATTTCAATCCCAATATTATACCTTGTGTTTAATGAAAAACCGTCAGCTAATTCAATTGATAATGCAAGTGGAGTAGCAATTTTAATTGAATTAGCTAAATTATTTAAAAAAGATCCACTTAAGAGAATGGATTTACTATTCATATGGCCTGGAGCAGAAGAATGGGGTTTGAAAGGATCAAAAAAGTTTTGCGAAGATTATTTTAAAGATTTAAATCAAAAATATGAACTTAATCACTCTATTAATATAAATATAGATATGGTTGGTACTTATATTGGACTTTTGAATAAAGTTGGTCTTGTAAGAAGACATAAATTAAATAATAGATTAAATAATATTTTCCAAACAACAGCTAATGAATTAAAAATACCTATTACTATATATAATAAAATTTTTGAACCAAAAAGCGACCATAAAGCCTTTAGAAAGTGTGCTAAAAGAGTTAAGAAGAAGCTCCAAATAGTTTACTTTCACTCAGATAAAGATACTAAATATATCCATTCTTTAAGAGATACACCAGATAAATGTTCAGTAGAAAATCTAAATGGGTGCCTAAAAATATGTTACTACGCCTTGAAGAGCATAGATATGGGAATTAACTCAAATTAGAAAAAATCAGCTAATTTATGTTGTTTTATTTTAGGATTATTCGTTAAGCTTACTACATATTCTTCAATTAGCTCCATTCTTTGAATAGTATAGTTATCCAATTTGAATTCATTACATAATTTCAAAGCACGAGGAATATATTTTTTAATCCCCCCACTATTAACAGTTAATATAACTCTATTTCCACACTTAGGACATTTTCCTGCATTTGAAATAGGAACTCTTCTGTATTTAGAATTACATTTAACACATCTAAATTTTTGTATACTAAATTTTCTTAAATTCCCTAAAATATCTGGATTAAAATGTGTCGATAAAATCTTTTCTGCCACTTTTTTTACATTAACTGCCTTAATTATTTTTCCAAGATATAGTTGTGCTTCTATTTTTTCATCCATTGTTTCATATTTTTTATAAGATGTTGTTTTGGGACCTTCATTTATATTATCAGTTGGAATGTTAAAACCAATATGTTCATATTGTTCAGGTGTTCCCAATCTAGTTTTTACCAAATTCATTGTTTTCTCTATCTTATAAGGCATGAGGTACTTTTCAGTTGCCTCATAAAATTCTAAACAATATCTATTCATCGTATCTAAATTATGGGCTTCAACATCAATTTCATTAGGATCTAAGATCGATGATATTACTAAAGTAGCATCCATTTTACCACCTATTTTACTTGGTAAATAATATCTGGAAAAATTTAAAAGAGGATCTAACAACATCATTATCCCATCTTCATCTCCATCACAATTACGGCGTTTAGCCGCATGCCAAAATGGATGAGCGTAAATTGATCTTACAGGACTAAATCCAATAACTCTTCCAATGATACCGGCACTAGTATGAGGAGCTAACCCTACAACAAGGTGTCCAATTAGATCCTCTTCTTTAGAAATATTATAGAATCGAACCATTTTATAGAAATATTCTAATTCATCATCCAAAAAATTAGCAACTTTGATAAAATATTGGGCGCAATCTTCGGATAATATAACATCTTGAACTTTTAACTCAATAATTTGATTTTCATTAGTAAGAGGATTTCCTTTAAAGTCGTGTAAATATCCTAGTTTTTTCAAAGTTGTAATAGAAATCCCTATTTCTTCAGGTTTAAAATGAGTTAAGGGAATGTCAGTTGCATCATATCGAATTTCGGCTGTTTTATAAACTAAGACATTATTCTTTGCTCTAAGAATACCTTTTTCAATAGGTTCGGGTATTTTAAATTTATTTGTTAAACCGTAAATTCCCTTTAATTTAGATGGTAACGAAATTTTTATCGAACTTAATACTGAATTTATGTGTTGCTTTATATTAAACATTGCTTCACTCGAAAATTTTAATTCTTGACCGCATAGCGTGCATTTCTTCTCATTTTTAGTATATATTTTTTTACAATTTTCGCACACTTTCATTAATTCTGTATGATTTTTGCAATTTGGACATAAATTAAATATACTTACTTTTCCACATTTGTGACATTTTTTTCTACATACATCGATTTTTACTTTCTGCAAATCCATTGCTTTTAACACTGATCGTGAACTTCCAACTTTAACACTGAGAGGAAATAAAGAATGAACTCCTTTCATACTCTTTCTTTCTGATTTTTCTGGTCTTCCCATTCGTGTACCCATAAAGTAGGGTGCCTTATTTTTGATTTTGATGGAAGAAATATTGTAAAAGAAATTAAAAACATCATCTTTATTAGTAATTTCTTCATAGTCATTGCTTTCAAGTTTAAAAATTACTTTATAAATATAATTCATAGATTTACTGAACATTATTTTATTCTCTCTAACTTTATGAATTACAAAAGCTTTTTCTAAAATGTCTTTAACTTCCTTTATATTGGGCAAAATTATCTTATTTTCATGTTCTCTATAACCATTTACTAAAGCATCTCTTAGAAGTTTTAACTCTTCAATTAATAAATTCCCCCAAAAATCAGTATATGATGGATGAAGAGGAATTTTATAATTTTGAGATATTTTAATAGCTTCTTCAGCTGTTGGTTTATTTTTAAAAGGATTATCTATAAATTTATGTAATTTCGGAGTAATATTTTTTTCTCCTTTCACAGCTTTTTCTAATTCTAATGCCCACCATTCTTCTACATAACCAGATGGAATTAATTTATGATTATTTTCAGCAAACTCACCGAATCCGAAAAGAATATCCCCTAAGAATAGAACTTTTTCAATATCTGAAAAAATTTCTTTTGCATATTTATAACTTTTAACTTTAATAACGTCACCATTAACCAATTTTACAATAGGAGGTTCAATATTATTCACAGGACATATGCTTGTACTTTTCCCAGGTCTCTCTATTCTTAATTGAGTTCCAACAGCAATAAAATTATCTAGTAAGCCCATTGTAGCGGGATGAAGACCGCCAGCAGCTAAACCTGTATTTCGAGATCTTCCATATCGCATTCTATGACCTCCTATTTCAGAAGGATGGCTAAAAACGGGTCTTCCAGCAATAATATCAGCAACATACTTAGAATTTGGTACAATTTTTATTTTATCATCCAATTCGCCTTTCTTCACATGATTTTTTTTACCCTCTTCTTTCTGAACGATTTTCTTTAAATTATCTAACCATTCCCAACCTTCCAAATTCATATTCTGAGCTATTTTTAGAAGTTTTGGAGCTTTAAGAAGGATCCCATCATTTAAAACTAGACACGCACCCCCTCTTATATTATTTGTCTCAATTCTAGGTAAATCTCTAAATGCTGAGACTTCTTCATTTTCAGTTGAATCGCCATTTATTTCTACTGGTAAATTCTTGACAGCGTATCTAATTTCACGATTAGAGGATGGGTATTGTAAATGAACTAATCTATCATACAGTTTTACTTCTTCAACATATCTTCCAATTTCTGCTTCAGTTGCTTCATATCTAGGGATATTTGATTTCCTTCGAACATGATCCGCTATTAAAACACACAAAGCAGCAGTTGTACCTCCTGCAGCTCTAATTGGACCTGCAAAATATAGAGATAAATATTTTTTGCCATATTGATCTTTTCGTATTAATATTTTAGAGATCCCTTCAAGTGGTGCACTCACAACACCCATTGTTTTTATTGCTAATCCTACTCTTATAGCTCTTTCAACTCTTTCCTCTAAAGATTCAATGTTTCCTACTTTCTTATCCAATATATCAGTGACCACTTTAAATACAATTTTATCCTCGTTACATCCTTCTTCTTTTAAGTCTCTTATAACTTTTGCAACCCCTTCTGGTCCAACTAATTTTTCAACCCTTCCAGCTAAATCTTTTGCTTGAGGACATTCTATTGATAATTCTGGATCAAGCCCTTTCTTGCGCGCTTCTTCTGCAATTATGTAGCATTGATCAACTTTTTGTTGAATTAATGTAAAGTATTCTTCCGCTTCCTTATTCATTTCTACCATTTTTTCTCAAATTTCAATTTGATTTTCAGCATATATAGAAGACAAACCAAGTATTGATATATTTATCTCCTAACTTAAAATAAATTCAATTATTAATCTGCTATTTTCCTTATAAATTTGTAGACAATGGTAATTTATTACTGTCTCTTTCTATAAAAAAAATCAATGTTTTTCCTTTAATAATAAATAATTTAATTTTAACCTACAATAATTATAGTAATTCTATCTTGGAAAGCAAGACATTGAAAATCGATAATATTGAAAATAAAAGAAATATCTTAAGAAAGTTAATTAATTCAGGAATAAATATTACTCCACCACTTCTAGATTTTATTTTAATGCTAGATAATCCTGTTGAAATGATAAACCAAATCATTAAAGAGACAAGTTTTATTCCAAGCTTTAAAAGTCATCTAACTGAGAAATTTTTAAAGAAAATCTCAAATAAAGAGATAAAAAAATCATTAGAAAGAATACTCATAAAACAAGAACCACCTATAATTAAAGAAGATGTAAATAAAAAAGAAGTATTAATTCAAAGTCAAATAAATAATTTAAATGTAATTAAAAAAAAAACCTTAAATTCTTTAGAACAGGATATAAAGACTCAAGCAACAGATTTTAAAATTAAAGCTAAATCTTCTATATTTGAAGAACATGATAATAAATATGTTAAAGTAAACTCAAAAAACACGGACAGAATAACATCAATAGAAAGTACAAAATCATTATTTATGTTTAAACCAATCGCAAAAGAATATAGTGCTCAATTTAAAATCTTAAAAGATCCAACAGGAAAAATATACACAAATGGAGAATATAAGGATTTTTATGAACTAACCTTGGATAAATTTAGTAGATTAAAAAAATTAATGAGAAAAAGGGTTGAAGCACATTCTGCTGATAATATTAATAATATTTTGAGATTATCGAGCAAAGTTGTTGTGTCAGTAATAGGTATTGTAAATGAAATTAGAAAAACTAGGAATAATAACTTTATAGTTACTTTAGAAGATCTCACAGGTTTAGTAAACGTTATAATTAGAAAGGATTCTGAAAATCAAGAAAATATTAAAATTACTGAACGAATACTTAATGATCAGATGGTTTTTATAGAAGGTACCTATAATCCTGGAGAAAAAGGTAAAAAAGGGATAATTTATTGTAATTACATATCAAAAATAGATATTCCAAGAGACCACAAACCGAATAAATCATATGATCCATTATCTGTTGCGTTGATTTCTGATACTCATATTGGTAGCAAAGAATTTGAAGAAAAATTATGGAATAGGTTTATTGCTTTTTTAAAGGGAAAAATTGGGAACAAAAAGCAAAGAGATAAGGCAGGAAGGATTAAATATATAATAATCAACGGAGATTTGGTCGATGGCATAGGAGTTTATCCTAAACAAGAAGGTGATTTAATAATATCTGATCTTTATAAACAATTCAAAAAAGCAAAAGAAATTCTTTCTGAAGTTCCAGATTATATAAAGATTTTATACAGCTCTGGGAATCATGAACCTGTTCGTAATGCTTTACCAAGACCAGCAGTCCCTAAAAAATATTCTGAAGAACTCATAAATATTGGTGTGGTTTGTATTGGTAACCCTTCAATTGTACAAACTCACCATGTTAGCACATTAGTTTATCACGGTGATAGTATTCTTGATTTGAATAAATTAATACCTGGTTTAGAAAATAATAAACCAATAGACACTATGAAAGAATTATTAAAATGTAGGCATTTAGCTCCAATTTATGGAGAGAAAACGCAAATCGCCCCGACAAATAAAGATTGGCTTGTTATTGATAAAATCCCTGATATATTTCATACTGGACATATTCATATCAATGGAATTGGATACTATAATAATATAGCTTTAGTTAATTCAGGATGTTTTCAAAGTCAAACGGAATTCATGAACTCTTTAGGTATACACCCTACTCCTGGAATTCTATCGATAATTGATCTTAATACTTTAAAAGGAACTCAATTAGACTTAAAAATTAGTATTTAAATAATTTATATAAAATAAAACCTAAATTAAGAAAGGTTCATGAATATAATAATTCCTCGTAATAATAACTCTGAAATGCTATTATACCTTTGGAAAATAATTAATTTGCCATTTATATCATTATATGATCTGTTATTTACAATTTCATATGAATTATTTTTTTTACCTCCTGATAGAGCCATCTCTTTTATAAGTTCATGTATCAAGGATCAACTTTTAATTAAAGATAATGAGCAAAATCTTAAATTATCGCCAGCATTAGAAAATCGTTTAAAGAATTGGCAAAAGAAAAGAACAAATGAAATTGTAGACAAAATTAATGATTATAAAAGTATTACTCTTCTAAAAAATGAAATCAAAACTGGACTCACTACAAATTTTAATAATCTAATAAAAAGCTTTATCGACATGGGAACACTAAATAGAGCAGCAGCAATTTCTAATTCTTCTTATAAGTTAAACGAAATTAATACCAAAAAAGGTATTATTAAATCAAAAGTTGCTGGTTCAAAAGAAGAATCATATATAATTGAAATTGACATAAATAGTAAATTTATACGTCATAACTGTCATGATTTTGAAACAAGAAGAGCTACAAATAAAAAATTTTGTAAGCATTTAATTAAACTATTTTTATTATTAAAAGATAAAAATGAGGATATTGCGGTTTATTTCCTTAATAAAATTGCAGAAAATATAGATGATTGGGATTTCTTAGCTTAAATTAATTTCTTAAATATGTTATTTTTTAGTTTAACTTTATCCTTTTGCAGCAAAATTGGTTTATGATTTAAAATCATTTGAATTTTTTCGATTTCACATATTACTTTATCCACTAATTCATTTGTGATATCTAATTTAATTATTTTAGTTCTTCCATAATGTCCCATGGATTTAATATCTGCAGATATTATTCCTGCTAATGCTAATTCATTAATGTAATCACTAATTCTTCTTTTCGTTAATTGTCTAACTCCTGGAATTAATGCTCTTATTTCAGAATGAACGTCATATATATCTCCTGATATAATAATATGGTCAGGACTGAATTTTGATATTAGATAAATTGATGTTAAAACCAATTGAGCTTGAAGTGGCATACCTTTAATATATTCTTTAATATGATCGCTTTCTAAATCTTCTTGAGCTTTTTCAAGATGTTTTGAAGTAACAAATTTATTTTGGGCTCTCTCAGCGATTTCACCTGCTTTTCTTAGTAATTGAAGTGCTTTTCTAGCATCTCCATGTTCTTTTGCTGCTAGAGCAGCACATAATGGTATAATATCCTCCTTTAAAACACCATCAAGAAATGCAATTTTCGACCTTTCTTTTAAAATATCCCTAAGCTCACTAGCATCATAAGATGGAAAGACTATATGTTCTTCTCCTAAACTCGAGAGTATTCTTGGATCGAGATATTCACGAAATTTTAATTTATTAGAAATACCAATTAGGCTTGTTTTGCATTTATCTAAATTCTCATTCAACCTTAACAGGTTATATAGAATTTCATTTCCCCCTTTCCTATTTACTAAAATATCAATTTCATCTAAAACCAAAAAGCAAATTGAATTACCAACCATTGAATCCAGTAATCCTAATAATTTTTTGAATATTATATCTTTAGGAAGACCCGTAGGAGGAATTTTCTCACATCTCGATATAGTATTATAGATATGAGCTAAAATACGATATGGAGTCGATACAACGTTACAATTAATATATATCCACCATGGTTTAATCTTTGCACTTTGATGTCCTAACTTTTGGCTTACATATCTTATGGTTGCAGTCTTTCCAGTTCCCGTCTGTCCATAGCAAAGAAATGATGATGGCGTATCTCCTAGCAAAGCACATGCTGTTTTTTCAGCAATATTCTTTATTTGAACATCCCGATGAGGTAACGTATCAGGAACATAAGATGATTCCAAAGCGTCACGGTTACTAAATATTCGTGGTCCTTTAAGATAATTCTTATAAAATTTGTCTATGTTAAATTGATTGTGGTTATTATGATTTTTCAACAATTATGACACCAATGATTCAAATTTATAATAGAAAGTCTTGACATTGAAATATCGAAATATGTGTATTATTTCTACCGGATTTATAAAATTAATTATTAATCTTTAAAAAAATGTTAAAGCTTTAATATTTAATTTTGATAAATCTTTTCAATATTTTATATTATTATTGTCGGTATTTTAAAAGAATGTTATTTATGAAGCAATATTTATTAAGTTCTTATTAATTAAACTTTCAATTAAAAAAGAATTAATTCAATTATAAATTTGTTTAATTGTTCAATTTTTTAGCGTTAAAAACTTGTAACAAGGGATTACATTAAATTGCAAATTAATAATAAACAATCTAAAACTCAAAAAAACCACAAGAAGATTGCCATAATTTTAGCGATAATTTTTGCTTGTTTAATTTTCGCAAGTTTCCTTATTATATCAATCATTTTTACTTGGGCAGATTGGATATCTCTCTTAATATTTAGTCTTTTAACCATTGTTCCAGCTTATATTTCAAATGCTTCAATGGTTATTACTGGTGGAGGTAAACCTATAGATGGTGGAAGATATTTCAGAGATGGTAGGAGAATTTTGGGGGATCATAAAACATGGAACGGATTAAAAGGACCACTATACATTGGAATTCCGATATCATTCTTAATTTTTTTTCTCTTTATTATATTTTGGCTCCCCATTAAAGAAGTCATTATTGAAGCGTCTAATCAAGGTGAATATATCCTTTATGATAATATCAAGATTTTTAAATATTATTTCATAGGTGGAGAATTTCCAATCAATTTCCTTGTTTTATTCATACGAATTTTATTTGCTTCGTATGGAGCGGTAGTAGGGGACTTATGTGGCTCTTTTCTGAAAAGGAGATTTGATATTAAAAGTGGAGCTCCTTTTTGGATGGTAGATCAGCTTGATTTTGCTTTGGGCGCATTATTATTTATTTGCGTCCCTGGATTTATATCTCCATATCTCTTCTTTCTTCCTGATGTTTTTATTATAATTTTTTTAATAATTTTAACCCCTGCAGTAAGTATTATAGCGAATACTATAGCTTATGTAATTGGTTTGAAAGATGTTCCTTGGTAATAATTCAAATAGGCAATTCTAGTAAAAGATTATATATATTAAATTAATACTTATGTAATTTTATAAATTCTAGAATTAATTAAAATCACTGTAGGTAATTGGAATTTTCAAATTTAAAAAATTAAAAATAATAATAAAATCCTTATCACGATGAAATATTATATCCCATCAAAACTCTGCTTTAATAGCTTTACATTTAATTTCTATTGGTTTTCCATTATGTTCGAATATAATATATCTCTCAATCAATTCATTGATAATTCGAATATATGATCCGCCCCTTCCGATGGCTACACCTCTATCTTTAAAAGTTAAAAAATATACGGATATTTCTCTCTGACCTGAAACATTATCTATTTCCAATTTTATATCATGGATATACAAATCAGGAAATAATCTGAATAATAATTTAATAAAAACCTTCTCTTCACTAATTATTTGAATCTTCTTTTTAAAGTTTGTTTCACGTCTAATCCTATCTTTCGCATCTATGCACTTAAAATAATCTTTAGGTTTTACAAAAAAAAAGATAAAATCTTTTAAGCAAATAATCAAAGTTGGTTTCCGTTTAGTCATTTCATAAAAATAAGAATAAAGATAGATTTGCTCATTTCTATATTTTTTTATAAAGGAAATTACTTGATAAAATATAAAGTCGTTATAAATCGTGTAAATCATTAACTATTTATATTTATTTTTTTTTTTAAACTCCTCCGAATTTATAAAATTTGATAAATTTATTATTAAATAATAACCATTTATATAAAATAGACTTAATTAGGTTAGTTTAAAAAGATGAAAGAAGAAGGCTTTAAATTCTTAGATCACACGGCAGATATTTACATAAGAGCACATTCAAAAACCTTAGAAGGAGCTTTTGAACAAGTAGCTTATAGTTTGATGACAACTATAAGTCCCGATTTAAATTTAATATTTCCTAAAATAGAAAAATTCATAGAAATTATCTCAGAAGATAAAGAAGCATTATTATTTGATTTTCTCTCTGAATTTCTTTTCATATTTGATGTGGAGGAATTGGTATTTAGCTCAGTTAAAGTAAAAAGCATTGAAAAGAATAATGATAATTATAAATTAGAAGCTATTGCCAAGGGAGAAGTTTTTAATGTTAAAAAGCATGTTATTGGAACAGAAGTGAAAGCTATCACATATAATATGATGAAAATTGAAGAAAAAAAGAATAAAATTGAAATTGATATTGTATTTGATATTTAAGAATGTGCTATCCTTTCACAACCCCAATTGGTACTAATCTTACTATTTTTTCAACAATTCCAAGATCATGGCTAACTTGAACAACCTGATCAATATCTTTATAAGCTCCAGGACTTTCCTCAGCTAAAACTTTCATTGATGCACTTTTTACCAAAATACCTTTGTTTCTTAAATCTTCTTTTACTTTAGTTCCCCAATATCGCTTAGTAGCTTTTGATCTAGACATTACACGACCAGATCCATGAGCAGTAGACCCAAAAGATAAATCCATTGCTTTTGGTCTCCCTACACATAAATAGGATGCTGAACCCATTGTTCCAGGAATTAGAGCAGGTTGACCAATCTCTTTATAATCTTGAGGAAGTACTGGATGACCTGGTGGAAAAGCTCTAGTTGCACCCTTGCGATGTATGTTTAATTTCATCTTTTGACCATTTATTTCGTGCTCCTCTATTTTCAATATATTATGGCAAACACCATATATTAAATTAAGTTCTAAAGCATCGATATCTTTTTTAAATATATGTTGAAAAGATTCTCTTAGCCAATGAGTTATCAACTGACGATTAGTAAACCCAAAATTGGCCGCACATGCCATTTGTTTTAAATAGTTCTGAGCTTCGGGTGTATCCGCCGGAACACAAGCTAGTTCTCTATCTGGGACTTTAATCTTATATTTTTTCATTGCTTGCTCGATATTTCGTAAACTATCTGTACAAACTTGATGACCAAGCGCTCTACTTCCTGTATGAACCATTACTGTTATCTGGTTGTTCTCAAATATTCCTAGCTTTTTAGCAACTCTATTATTATAGATCTTATCTACTTTTTGGATTTCAAGAAAATGATTCCCACTTCCTAAGGAACCAAGTTGTTTGATTGCCCGTTGTTTTGCTTTTTGAGAAACTAAATTAGCATCAGCATCTTTTAAACATCCATTTTCTTCTAAATGTTTGATATCCTCTTCAATTGCGTAACCATTATCTAATGCCCAGTTAACTCCATGGTTTAAAACTTTATCTAAATCGGAATAACTAATATTTAATTTACCCTTAGAACCTAAACCAGATGGTATATTCTTAAAAATCGTGGTTATCAAGTTTGGAAGGTTATTTTTGATATCATTAAACATTAAATTAGTATGTAATAATCGAACTCCACAATTAATGTCGTATCCTACGCCCCCGGGTGAAATCATACCCGATCCTGCTTCTGTACCACAAACTCCTCCAATACAAAACCCATATCCTTGGTGAGCATCCGATAGTGCGATGGCATGTTTTTTTATTCCTTGCAAGCACGCCACATTACATATTTGATCTAGAGTACGATCTAACCTAATTTTTTCTAAAATATAATCATTAGCATAAATCTTTACGGGGACTCTCATTTGAAATTTCTCTATATTGCCGTGAATCCGTGTCATCAAAGCTTTTGGTGGAATCTCGTAAATATTTTCATCAATTTTATTGACATTCATCCTAACTTAATTAGTAAATCTATTCTCAAAAATCTTTTTATTTAATTCTATAATGATTTAATATTAAATTATTTGATATAATTATATCAAAAAAGAAAATTGCTTATAACATTAAATAAATGTAAAATTAAATTAGAATTTAAAAAATTAAAATAAATCTCATTTAATCTCTATATAAGAAATCAAATCTAAATCATCTAAATTTTTAATAATCCTCTGAATTTGTGATTCTGGTTGACCAGATTCTTCTGCAATCTCGGGGATAGTATGAAAACCATCAGCTAAATGGGCAATCTTATATTCTGTTTCATCTAAAAATCCTTGTGTAATAACCTGCTTAGGTAATCGCTTTAATGTCCATTCTGGCTTCTTATCACTTACCACACGCAAATCTTCCTTTGATAAAACTAGACCTTTTTTGGCAATCCTTTTCTGAGATTTAAGAAAATCTTTTTTAAATATTTTTAAAATTGGGATTGTAAGCTTAATTTCGGCAACTTTTCCATTTATTAAAACATTATCAATAATTTGTTCGAATTCACGAAAGATACGAACATCACCAGACCATTCTTTAAGAGTATCTCCAAATTTAGCAACAAATTTGTCAATAATATCTGTTAAAGCTTTGTGAGTGATCTTTGCATCATCATTCTTATCTGCTGCAGCTGTACATAATACACCCTCCTTAAAAACAAGTAATAAATAAAAAACTTGCATATCAATTACTTTCAATTCTCCTGATCCTTTTGAGAATTCAACACTAAAATCCTTAAGTGCGGTGAGGAAGCCGCTTACTAAATCTTGGTTAAATTCTATACTTCCATACTTTCTATGGATGAGACAGATTCCTGTGTGTTGATGAATAAGGTAAAAATTGTGTAACAAGTTTTTACTCACTCAAATATACTTTTTTAATTGTATATTTAATAGAATTATACTAATTTAAATTTCTTTATAAAGAACTAACTTAGTAAAATACTATAATATTACCTACAAATTTGGTGAAATACTTAAGATAATTTCATTTTTTAAAATTCTTTTTAGTTAATTAAGTCATAAAGAGATGCTATTTTAAAGGATTTAATTATTTTTTTCTTAGATATATTCTCAAATGAGTTTAAAATTTTTACTACTTTTAAATAAATTATTCGTGTCTCTTCTGGTTCTAAAGAGAAAAAATTGTCCGAAGCGATAAAATCCACTAAATCTGAATTAATAAATACATATAAAGCAATATTTTTAGATTGAATCTTAAATTTAAGATGCATTTTGTCATCTGTCTTTTTTTTAATTGCTTTAATTGAACAAGATAATTGAGGTTTTTTTAGATTAAATTTCTTCGGAGCATCAAACAATCGAAAACCATGATAGATAAAATCTAATCTATCTTTATCTTCTAATTTATAGAAAATTATATTATTTTGCCTTTGCTTTTTTTTTTTATTAATAAAACTAACATCAATATTTGCTAGTTTTAACGAGGAACACGCTTGAATTTGAGTATTAAAAGCATTTTTCATAAGTAAATTCTTATCAGAATTGAAAATCTTAAATTGCAGTATAATGTTTTTTGAAGTTTGAAGATCGTTTGTGATCCATAATTCAACCTGATTTGCTTCTTCCTTTACACTAACAAAAATAGGGTTATAAAACCTCTTAGCAAAATAATGGAGTGCTTTCCATCGTCCAAAATAATCTAATGAAGACCAACTCGCAACAGGCCAACAATCATTTAATTGCCAATAAAGGGATCCCATACAATGATAATTATTCCGATTTCGACGCCAATGTTCCACCCCATATTCTATTGCTTCAGCTTGGGTTATTTGAGATAATAAAACTTGATTCTCAAACTTCTGAGGAATTGAAAAACGTTTTTCCATATAATTGAGAATTTTTTTATTTCCAGCAGAATTTTTCTGGTGGTTTTCCATAATGGGTGAAAACAAGTTAAATTGATCATGGGGACAAAATTCATCAATAGTTTTAATAGACGGAAACGATTCATAACCGAATTCGGACATAAATCTTGAATCGAATTTTCTATAAGCAGAAAAAGGTTTATTTCTATGCCAAACTTCCCAAAAATGTGAATCACCAATATTAGGAGAATTTGAATTCAAAGAAAAATCTAATTTTTCTCCAATGAATCCATTGGAGGGTGAACTTGGCCAATAAGTTCGGGTAGGATCATATTCTTTAATTAAAGTAGGTATAATATTTTCAAATATTTCCATATAACCTGTTTTAAAATTATTTTTAAGATTATTGTCAATAATCCCTGAAGATTTTAATTCCCAGTCCCATAACCACTCAACTTCATTATTACCACACCATAGTGCCAAGCTAGGATGATTTCTTAATCGTATAATGTTTTGGATCGTTTCGATTTTTATATTTTCTATAAATTCGTCATGAAAAGGATAAATAGCACATGCATAAGGAAAATCTTGCCAAACTAAGATTCCTAATTCATCACATAGTTCATAAAATAAATCATCCTCATAAATTCCTCCTCCCCAAACTCGAATCATATTCATATTAGCCTTCTTTGCATTTTTGAGATTGGATTGATATAATCCAATTCTTTTTCCTCTAGGTATAAAATTATCAACTGGAATCCAGTTTGATCCTTTAGCAAAAATTGGAATACCATTTAATCGAAAATAAAATGTTTCTCCCCACTCATCTGGGTCTCTAACAAGCTCGATCTCACGTATTCCAATTTTTTGAGTGTATATATCAATTATATGATCATTAATTATAGAAACTGATAAATTATATAGAAATGGAATACCTAAATCATGTGTCCACCATATAATTGGATTTTTAATTTTAAAATCAATTAATTCTTTCTTTTTCCTCAGAGGGATTTCTTTTGTCAAAATTTTATTATTAGGTGCTATTAATTCAACTTTTAGGTTATATCCGAGACAAGAAATGTCTTCGAACTTTGAACTAAGTTCAATTTCTATAAAAAGTTCGATAGATTTAGGTTCAGACTTGGAAATATCAACTAGATTCTTTGTTTTTAGTTTATTTTCACTATGCTTGAATTTAGTGAAGTAATAAACTGAATCAATCTTTACATCATCATATCCTATTAATTCGACAGATTTCCATATTCCGAGATCTGGTAATTTTGGCCCCCAATCCCATCCAAACGAATACTGAGCTTTCCTAAGGTAGGGTACTCCAGGAATGGCAGCATAACCTGTATTTAACATTATTCCAAATTTTTTAATATCCTCTTGAACTTTTAATGTTGGACTCTCAAATTTGACAGTTAGTCTGTTTTCAGTGTGCTTTAATTTGGACTTTATATCAAAATCATATCTGACAAACATATTATTTGTATAACCTATTATTTCCCCGTTTAAGTTCACTTCTGTTATTGTATCTAATCCATTAAAACGGAGTGAAATATTCTTATGTTCTAAAAATCTTAGATCCAATTCAAATTTTATTTCATAAAGCCAGCTAGATTCATAAATCCATTTCATTTCATGTTCATTTTCACCATAAAAAGGATCCTCAATAATTTTATTTTCAAGTAACGCTTCAAAAATAGTACCAGGTACTTGGGCGTCTACTTCAATTGATTTTTCAGAATGTTTTAAAGCCCAATTTCCATTTAATGAAATTTTTTCGACTTTTTGGATTATCCTTAACAGCTCCAAATGAATAGAATAAATAGATAATACTATATTTTAATTAAAAATGAAATAAATCTTAAATAAGTTGATGTCAAGTATTGCATAAATCAACATTACAAATATTAAATAAAGATGTAAAATGAATTTTTATCTTTTCTTAGTAACTGTTCCAAATATTAATGAAGGACAAAAAATTGCTAGAAATTTAGTTGAAAGCAAATTAGCTGCATGTGTTAATATTATTGACAAAATCTATTCTATTTATTCATGGAAAGGTAGTATTGAAGAAGATACTGAGTATTTATTAATAATAAAAACCATAGAGAGCAAAATAAATTCAATAATCCAGAAAATTAAAGAGTTGCACAGCTATGAAAATCCTGAATGCATTGCTTTAAAAATTGAAAAAGGATCTGAAAAATATTTAAATTGGATTAAAAATGTTGTTGATTAATTAACTTATTATTCACTGAAAATCATGGTAAGTAATATATTGAATGTGGAGTGGGTTTTTGTTGACACAGTTATAATTATTTTATTATTTTTACTTTTGATAAGTGTAAAGATTTTCAAAACGACTCATCGATGGCGCTTAAGTTTTTCTAATGAAGCATTAGAATATCATTCTTTTCCAAAAGCAAATGAGAATGAAAAAAATCAGTTTATTAATACAAAACATTGTTATTTAACTAAAAATAACTCTACAAGGAAACAGAATAGTAATCTTCCGTTAATATTAATTTTAAGAACAAATTTTAAAAGAAAGTTTATTCACATCTTAACTGAGGGCTTAAGTAGCTATGGTTTCAATGTAATCAATATAAAAGTTAAAATTAAAGGTAATCTAAACCATAATCTACTTGATAAAATCATTTTCGAGGAACTGAGTTCACTTATATCAAAAATCGTAAAATATTTTCAAAATAAGAAACTTGTAACTCAATCTAATTATATTTTATTAAATTACTCTAAATCTTCATTTTCTTATCGTATTTTTCTCACTGATTCAAAAAATTTAGGAATGATATTACTTAATCCTAAATTAAATATTTTCAATATAAAGAATTATCAAAATATATTTGATAGTTCAAACCACAATAACCAATTATATACTATTTTTAGCAGAAAATCTATTTTTATTTTTAAAAATAAAAATCTAAAGCATTTTCTAAAGGAATTTAAAAAATATAAAACTGATAAGATAAAAATAATAACATTAGAAAAGGCTAATAGATCATTTAAATATTATGAAACCCTTCTTTTAGGGATGATTATAGGCTTAATAGAAGATAAATTACTCAATTGTAAAAATTAAATATTAATTAATGACAAGCAAGAAAATCTTAAGAGATCATTATAGTAATATATTATATACGAAAGAAAATTGGTTTATATTAAAAAGAAAAAGAATTGAAGCAAAAAAATTATTAGAGATCTTTGTTAAAGAAGGTTTCAATCCATTTATTCATGGAAGTATTGCGCGTGGAGATGTTAATGAATCAAGTGATTTTGACATAGTTTTTCTTCGAAAGATCCCCTCTTTCAAAATTGAAATTATTTTGAATAAAAATGGTTATGAAAAGTATTTTAAAGAAATAATCATGGCAACACCTCTCGATACAATAAAATTATATATTCATTTAGGCGAATTAGAGTCCATTACTATTCCGCTGTCTAAACCGGACAAAAAATTCATAGAATTTTATAATTTTGGAGGGAAGATAAATTTAAATCAACTTGATTTAGATATTAGAGTCCCTGGAATAGATAAGAGATTAGTATTAATCAAACCAAATACTAAAGGACATAAAGAAATTTCTATTATAGGAAATGAAGCCTATGCGGCAAAAGAAGTGGGAATCAGTATTGATACCATAAATGAGCGTAAAAAAGTACTAATTAGAAGAAATAAGCATGGAAGAACAGGAGTATTTTTAAAAAGACAGATCCTAATAAATGAATCTACTGAAGATGTTATCAAAAAACTAGCTAAACAGAAATCTATTGTAAGAAAAAAACTATTTAAAATATGAGAAAATCCAAAATTATAGAATCTAAAGAAAAAACATTTTTCATTAAGGGAAGAGGAATACCTAAAGGCTGTAAATATTGCTTACAAGGTGCAAAAGCAGTATTGTTTTTGAATGGAATTTGCCAAAAACCAGATCATTGTTCATGGTATTGTCCTATTTCAACAGAAAGGAGAAATATGGATATAACTTTTATCAATGAAGTAAAGATTACTTCTAAAGAGGATTTATTAGAAGAAATTTACAAGATTGATGCTAAGGGGATGAGCATTACTGGGGGTGAACCCCTTTTAGAATCAAATTTAGACAAAACCCTTAATTATATTAAATTTACTAAGTCTAAAATTGGTAAAAAATTTCATATTCATCTATATACGAATGGAATTAACTTTAATGATAATATTGCTGAAAGCCTCATTGCTGCAGGTTTAGATGAAATAAGATTCCATCCACCTAAAGTTAGTTGGTCAAATATTGAGATTGCTTTAGATAGAGGTATAACTGTTGGTGCAGAAGTTCCTGTTATTCCCAGCGAAGATAACATAAAAAATCTCGAAGATTTTGTATTTTATTTAGATAGTATTGGTGCTAATTTCATAAACCTAAATGAATTTGAATATTGTTTTCCTAACAGTCAATCATTGAAAAGTCGAGGTTTCAGTTTAAAAGAAGGATCAATTGCATCTGTAGTTAATAGCCATGAAACTGCTCTTAATTTACTGAATAAGCTAAGTTCAAAAGTTACTCTAAAAATTCATTACTGTTCTATCAAAGCAAAGGATTATTATCAATTGAAAAATAGATATATTAGACGAGCTAAAAACATTAAATTGCCCATTGAAACAATTAATAATGAAGGGTTGCTATTATTCGCACAAATTGAGGGTGAAAAAGGAAAACTAACCGAATTTTATAATGGTTTATTATCAAAATTTAAAATTAGAGAAATTTTAATAAAATATACAGGAGAAACTATAAAAATTCCTTTATACATCTCAATTGATAATAAAATAATATCTTTTATTGACAAATATCAATTAAAATGCTATGTTATAGAAATGACTCCTTTTCGAAATCCAAATTATCAACAAATAACAGAAAAAACACCAATAAAACTATTTAAAAAAGAATTTGGGATTTAATGAAAATTAAAAATGTGAAATTTTGGGATTTAAAGCAGATCTATCAGCTTGAGCAAAAAGTATTTGAAGAAAATGCTTTTTCTAAAGATTTATTAAAAAAATTGATATCTAATAATATTATGTTTCTAAAATTAGAAATTGGTATGCTTAGAAAGAAAATAACTGGTTTTATTGTTGTTATAAAAGATAATAAAGATAGAGCGAATATAGTAAACTTTCTCATTAATCCAAAGTTTCAAAATAGAGGATATGGGACATTCCTCCTACAAAAAGCTATAGAATATTTAAGAAAATTAAATGAAATAACAAAAATAGTCTTAAACGTCCAAGCTAGTAATAATAATGCTATTAAATTGTACGAAAAATTTAACTTTAAGAAAGATCCAAACGTTTTAGAAAATTATTATCAATCGGGGGAATCTGCATTTTTAATGGAATTGAATATAGTTTCTCTATAAACTAAAACTTATAAATAAATTCTATTATAATATCTGTAAGTATTAAAATTAATTTTTTACATTCATATAAAATAAAAGGTGTTAAGCAAAAGTGGCTCCAATAGAAAAAGAACTTCAAGACGAAATTAAGAAAGGTGTTTCACTCCAAAAAGCTAATGAAGAAGAGCTAAGAAAGAGAGAGGAAGAGAAAAAGAAACGCATGGAAGAATTAGAAAAAGTTAAAGAAGCTTTAGGGGCAAAAGATTAAATTTTTTGCTTTTATTGATAATTTTTCTCTTTTTTTATTTATTTTAATTTAATTTTTATGGGTTTATATTAAAATTAAGCTTATCTTATACTACACATTAATTTTAAATAAAAATTCATCCTAAAGAGTTAGATTCAAGATTTGAAAATTTTAAGTATCAATCAGAAACATAGGGAAATTACAGTTCAAACAGAAAACCTTAACGACTTATGGACGCTATATAATGTGATTAGTAAAGATGATGAAGTCTCATCTCTAACTCAACGAAGAATTGTTCTTAAAGAAGGATCTAGGGGAGATCGTAAATTAATGAGATTAAAATTAAAAGTTGAGAATGTTTCTTTTCATGAATTTTCAAATCGCTTACGTATAAAAGGAAGAATATTAGAAGGTCCTGAGGATTTTGTTAGTTTCGGAACTTACCACACATTTAATATAGAAATTCCCCATAAGGTTTCTATTATTAAAGAAAAGTGGTTAAATCATGATATAAGACGATTGCAACAAAGCTCAAAATTTGATAATAATTTTATTATGCTCTTTATAGCTATTGAAACTGGTTTAGCAACAATAGCCCTTATAACTAACTTTAGGCATGAAAGGATTGCAACAATAAAAAAGAATATTCCTGGTAAAAGATACAAACAATCCTATAGAAATAAAGCATTAATTGAGTTTTTTGGTGATATAGAGAGAATATTAAAAGAAAAATTAGAAACTTATGACATAAATTTAATAATAATATGTGGTCCTGGAAATACAAAAGATCATTTCATTAATTCTATAAAGACGTTACCAGGTACAACTTATATGAACAAAATAAAAACTTGTCATGCTAGTTCTGGAACAGAAAGTGCTATAATAGAAACTTTAAAGTCAAAAGAATTAGTTAACATAAAAAAAAGTGTAAAAATTTTACAAGAAACTGAACTAGTTGAAAAAATTATTTCTCAATTTGCTAAAGATGCTGATTTTGTGGTTGTAGGTTTAAACGAAGTCTCAAAAGCATCAGAGCGAGGCGCAGTTAAACATCTTTTAATAGCAGATATATTGATTCGGGGTACAGATAAGGACGATAAGTTAAAAATTGAAGAAATTATAACCAATGTTGAAAATTCTGGAGGTTCAGTAAATTTCATGAGTTCAGAAAATATTCCTGGAGAACAATTAGTAAATCTGGGATCAATAGTTGGAATTTTACGATATAAACTTGATCAAATATGAAACCTGAAATAATTTACGTGGATAAAAAGTCACATATCCCATTATACGGTGTAGACTTTATTGGTGTCATTGATAGGGGCACAAATATTATTGAACTCAAACCTTTAACTTTATGTAATTTGAAATGTAAATACTGTTTTGTGAGAGCTGGAGATTACCAAACTAATTTTATTGTAGATCCGGAATACTTAATAGAAAAAGTAGAAGAAATAGTTGAGATTAAAGGAAAATATAAAATTGAAATTCATTTAGCCCCTTACGGTGAAATTCTCCTTTATTCTAAATTGTTTGAATTAATCGATAATCTTTGGAAAATAAAAGGCATTGAGATTATTTCAATGCAGACAAATGGATTATTACTCAATAAAGAAATTATTGAAGAACTTGAAAAAGTAAATTTAAGTCGAATAAATATTAGTCTGAATTCTTTAAATCACGAAAAAGCTAATTATTTGAGTAATTGTAATGATTATAATATTACTTATCTCATAGAAAATATAAATTTTCTATTGAATACAAAAATAGATTTGTTAATTGCTCCAGTCTGGTTTCCTGGAGAAAATGATAATGACATTGAAGATATTATTGAGTTCATAATTAATTTAAGAAATAAAGGTTATTCTGAAAATAAGATTCAAATTGGAATACAAAAATATTTAATTTACAAGACTGGCAGAAAATTGAAAAAAATAAGACCTAAAAGTTGGGGTTATTTCTATACACAATTATCCAGTTTAGAAAAAAAATATAATATTAAATTAAAACTTGGTCCTAAGGATTTTGGTATTCACAAACGTAAAAGTGTTGCTTCTCTGAAATTAAAAAAAAATGACATAAGGGACTTAACAGTGATCTCAAAAGGACGATGGAAAAATGAATTTATAGGAAAGATAAATGATAATTTTGGTTTGAAAATACTTTTAAGTAGGTCAATATCTAATCCTGATAATTTAATTGGAAAAAATATCAAAGTTAAAATTATAAAAGCAAACTATAAAGATAATATTTTAACCTCACTTTTCTCAATATAAACTTAAATATTAATAAATTTATATAAATCAAAATAAGTATTCATATAAGGAAGAATAATAGAACTTTTAAATTTTTAAAAGTGGGGTATAAAATGAGTCCTATTATAACTCATGAGGATGAATTAGAACTATCAAAAATGGAAAAAGAATTAGTGGCCCAATTTAAAAAATTGGCTAAAGCTCAAACAAACTTAATTGGAACTCAAAAAAAATATGCAGAAAATATCACTAAAGCTAACATTACAAGAGAAATGCTCAATCGAATATTCAGAGACGTTTTGAAACAAATGCAAACTTTGGCTCGTGAACATAGATCTAACATAAAAGATGAAGAAGTCAAATTATATCAAGATATTATTCGTAAAAATGATGAATTTATTAAAGCTAACAATAAATATTTGAATGCAATTAAGGATTTAGCTGTTCAAAAAGAATATTTAGTTGAAAAGAAAGGGGATTTTGTCGATGCCTTAGCTGATGTGGCAAATAAAAGAGCAATAGTTATTAAAAAAGCATTAGATGTTGAAAAAGCAAAAAATAAATTAATTGATGGAGATAAGTTAAACTTTCTTGACCAACAGTTGAACGATGTTCAACGAGATTTTGATCGGGCACGTGATATCTTAATAAAAAAAATAACTCAATTTATTGAAGTAAGAGATGAAATAAATGCTTTATGGCTTAAATTAAAAGATAATATTACAGAATTAAGTTAGTTAAAATTATACTTACTTTTTTTATATTATTATTAAAATAAAATCGTCATGTTTAAACTTAAGTTTATTAAACAAAAAATTATTAAATTATTAGAAAAACATTAAATATTAATTGTAGTAAAAGAGTCAAAATGTGTGCTGAAGAATTTGCCTCCTTCTTAGAGACTACGCGAAAAGCCCCATTAGAGGAAAAACTCAATGCATTTGGAGATATCGTTGAGAAAATAATGCAAATTGTTCTTAAGATCCCTGATTTAGTCGATCAAAGTCTTCAGACTGTCAATACAAAAGTTACAAATTTGCAAAATCAATTGACAGCTATAAATAATGATCTTTCATCACTTAAATCAGGTGGTACAGTAGCCCCAGCAGCATCTGCTCCTACATTATCACGCACACCTGGAGGTTCGCCGCCTGGAGGTTTGCCACCTGGAGGTTCGCCACCTGGAGGTTCGCCACCTGGAGGTCCACCTGGAGGCCCTAGACCAAGTCGTCCAGCAAGTCCAATTACTCTAAGAGGTGCAATTATGGGAGAGTTAAAACAACTTTTTGCTAAGCGTAAGTCTCAACAGTAGATGAGATTAATCAGTTATCCCCAAAAAGCGTTTCGAAACTTATTTTTTTACTTTTGATAAAAAAATTATTTAACTTTTAAACAGGAATAAATTCCTATTAAGCTAAAATTGAAGCATTATCTATAAATTTAATATAAATATCATAAAGAAATATCTAAAATTCTAGAAATCCAGGATCGTCAAAAATATCGTCTAACTTTCGTTCTTTTTTTATCTTAGTTTCGCTTTCAGCAAATAAAGATTCTTCATCCGTCCGGACACCTCGTTCTAATTCATCTGCATCTAGTTTTAATATTGTATTTTTTTCAAGTTGTTTATATTCTTCTGCTTTAATTTTACATTTGTTAACTTCATCTATATTGACATCTTCTTCTTCTAACAATAATGCAGCTTTTATTTTACATAGATCTGATAGTATAGAATATGATAATGCTAGTTCTCCCCATTCATTTTCCTCTTTTAACCTTTGAATTCGCTTTTCTAACCTTTGAATCTCCTGATCTGCATAATATATATCTATAAAATCTCCAAACGCATCAACTGGTTCTGAAATCGAAGTGACTAATACTTCTTTTGTTAATCCACAATTTCCACATTTCACAGTTGCAAAAGCACCTTTTTTTTTAATATCAATCACTTTTACACTCTTTTCACCGCATTCAGGGCAAGTGAAAATTTTAGGTACTCTTTTAACCCTTTTGGGTGTAATTTGTTTTCTTTTTCGACGTCCCATATTAACTTTCTCCAAAAAATAACGTTAATTATAAAAATAAACTCGCAATTTCTAATAAATTAAATAGAAACAAAGACTAAAAATTTTTTGCTTTTACACAGAATTATTTTAAAGGAATTTAGAAAAATTTTTTAGGGATGCTTAATTAGCTAAATTACTCTTTTTAGCTGAAATGTTTTTAATGTTTAATTACAAATGAGTGGATTTTAGGTATGGAACATAATAACTTAACATTAGAAGATGATATAAATTTAATTAACACCGTTTTGGATGATATTGATATGAGATACATTATTTTATTTCTTTATATCATTAGAAATGATTTATTTAAAGATTTGAGCGATAAAAATATCATTGAATCTTATAATAGAATTTTAGTATTTGATGAAATTTATAAAAGTAATCTTATTAATTTTTGGGATGAAGAATTTATTGAAATTTATATTGACTTAGGATTAATTAAAAATATTCGCAGTAAAAGAGAGTTTGAACAAAAAGATGATGATTTTATAATAAAACTAGGAGAAGAAACGGTAACCATAGAACAAGATACAATATCTGTTCCAGATGATACCCTATACTTACTAATAAATAAAAAATTTAAATTATTAACGCGAAGAAATTTCAATTTAGCTTTAACTAGATTAAAAGGCGTAAGATGTGAGAAAACCAGTGTTATTCACCCTTTAATTTATGAAATTGGTGAACATGATTATACTTTATCTGATGATTTATATTATATTTTAGATCAATTCGGGAATACATATCAATTAATTAAGATAGAGGTGACAATTGAAGGATTTTATCAAAGATTTAAAGAAATTAAGGAAAAAATTAATGAATTTGTTGAGATTTTTGAACCTACTTTGAACACTAAACCTGTTCTAAAAAAAGTACATAAAGCAATTGATGACAATAAAGATATTATAAAATACCTGAAGGATGAGAAGATTCAACTCTCTGATAAATTTAATTTCGACAAGATAGATAAAGAAAATGTTTTATTTAAAGAATGGAATTCGAAATTATTATTATTGCTAAGATTAAGATATCAGATGGCACAAATTGAAGATAGGTTGGTTGAGTTAAAAAAATTTTATTCAGGCAAGGAAAAAAAATTCAGGTATCTTAAATTCATTGAAAAAGTTACATACAATGAAGATAATATCTTAAATAATATTCAGAATACTTTAATTGATCTTAGAAAAGATTTAATAAATATTAATGAGAAAATTGAAAAAATAACAAAGAAAGAAATAAAACTCTTGAATTTGGATCATGAAAGATTGATTATATCTAGGAGTGAAGAATAAATTTGAAATGT